>JBQNBA010000050.1:0-12727 GCA_052170175.1 Sphaerochaetaceae bacterium
CTTAAGCACGCCGACAATCACCAGGAGAATCGCACCGGACATGCATATTGCCCACTGGGGCAGGTTTATCCGAGACGAAAGCAGGAGGCTGATTGACACAACGCAGAATATGACGATGGCGCTCCATTCATGGAAGGTGCCCATGGGTTCGGCCTTGGCCTTCTCTCTTGCGACAAGAGGCTGCAGGGGGAGCAAAGGGGCGTCAGGGGCAAGCTTGTCTGCGAAGAAGATGCAGTAGACCATCACGAAAAGCATGGCGGGGAACCTCGCCAGCGCTATGTCCCAGACTCTGAATTGATACTGGGTGTAATCGAACATCTGCAGATAGCCGTTGAGCGTGGCGAAGTTGGTGGCGCTGGCGCCTATGGGAAGCACCCCGCAGGTCGCTATTGCCACCAGCCCGATAGGGAACATGACCTTGGAAGGGCTGACATTCATCCGTTCGCAGCTCGCCAGAATTATGGGCGACACTATCATGAAGCTCGCCGAGGGGCTTTGTATGAACTGGGAGAGAAGCGCAGTCAGCAGGCAGCAGCCGGCCATTGCCCTCTTCCAGGAGCCTGAGCTTATACGGGAGACCATGGATGCGATGCTGTCTATGAAGCGGGTCTTTCCGAAGCCTGCCGCAACTATGAACATCGAGGCTATCATTATCGTGTTTGTGTTGGCGAATCCTGATAGCGCCGTCTTGGCATCGATGCAGCCGGAGCGGTAATACAGCACCATGCTGAGGATCGCTGTGATAGCCATGGGAATCTTCCGCCAAATGAAGCTTATGACAGTGGCGGCGAATATTATGAGGCATACTGTCATCTTGTCTGCGAAAATGTTCATTGCGGTCTTGTCAGCCTCGGAAAACGAATTTCTCAAGCGCCTTTGCTATGCCGCATTCCTCGTTGGATGCAGTCACATAGTCGGCGGCAGCCTTTGCGGCGGGGGTGCCGTTGCTCATGCAGATTCCAAGCCCTGCCCTTCTTATCATCCCGATGTCATTGTCATAATCGCCGAAGGCCATGACATTCTCAACGCTGATTCCCAGGTATTCTGCCATGAAATCAACCGCGCGGGCTTTGTCGGTTAGCTTGGGGATGAACTCCAGGATATTAGGAGATGAGAATACGGCTTTCAGACCGGGGTACAGCTCCTGCTCTTGCTCGAATGACATTGAAAGCGCATCAAGCGCATTGCGGTCTGTGTGCTTCGCCAGTATCTTGTAGTAGGGCTCTCCACCTTCGCGGGATATGGCTTCGTCAAGATTAATGATGATGCCTTCCTGTCCGCACAGTTTCCGCTGAGCCTCATGCCATATGCCATCATCCTCCATGGCATAATTATCCAGAGATAAAGCAATCGGCGTGCAGCCGAACTGCCGGATCTTGGGGAGTATTCTCAAAAGAACGGCTTTATCGGTGATGTCATTATGAACCGCTTTCCCCTTCATTTCAATGTATAAGCCATTGAAGCAGGATATCGAAGCCTCGAAATCGAGCTGGCTCGTTATTGGGCGCATTCCGCCTCTGAAGCGTCCGGAGACTATGGCGAATGGTATGCCCATATCCACGACAGCGCGCCTTAGAGCCGCTTTGTCATCCGCGCGGATTGCACCGCTTGAGTCAATAAGCGTTCCGTCAATGTCACTGCATATGAGCTTTATCTGATTCATGGATACGATGATATCAAAAAAAGCCCTTCGGTAACAATACGGGGGATATGGGGGAATAAATCGGACGCTTCCATTATTCGTATTCTATTCGTCCTTGCCGGCAACACGCGGACAGGGTGAGCCGGCGTTGCCTGATTCTCGGAGAATACGAACCCTGACAGCAACCCGCATACAGGCCTGCAGACAGGAGACTTGACTGGAGCCATTGCGGTCGGTCAGACATGGCGGTGGCATTGCGGTCGGTCGGGCATGGCAACCGGGCATGGAGGTCAGGCATGGCGGTCGGGCAAGAGGCGTTTTTGACCTGAAACGGAACTGGATTCGATGCAAAGAAATGATTGATTATCTTTGAATGGTTTTAGGGGGCAAGCATGAAAGATGGAATTTTATGCAGTTTTATGCATACACTGATTTACAAAAATAACAAAAAACGCTATTCTCAGAACAATTTTAATTATAGGAGAGCAACGCCCTATGAAAAAACTACTAACGATTCTAGTTATGGCGACGGCAATGCTCGCATGCGCATTTGCACAGGCGAACGTTGAAGCACCTGACGAAGGAACGGTGAAGGTTGGAATCTCCAAGATTCTGGCGCACCCGGCCCTCGATGCAGCTGAGCAAGGAATTCAGGACTATCTGTATTCAAGCCTCTATTATCAATTCAGGTTTGACCTTCAGAACGCCAATGGCGAGGCATCAACTTCCAGCTCGATTGCACAGAAATTCAAGTCAGATGGTGTCGACTTTGCAGTGGGAATCGGAACCCCAGTGGCCCAGGCTCTCTCAAATGTCTTCACCAAAACCCCAGTGATTTACGTTGCAATCACCGATCCGGAATCAGCTGGCCTCACCGCAAGCAATGTCTGCGGCACCAGCGACCTCACGCCAGTGGAAGCTCAGGTCAAGCTATTTGTTCAGATGACCGGAGCCAAGAGGATTGGAAACATATACACCAGCTCCGAAGCGAACGGCATGGTTCTGAACCAGATGTTCCAGGCCGCCTGCAAGACGATTGGAGTGGAAGCGGTCAGCATGGCTGTGTCAAACACATCCGAGGTGATGCAGGCCGCCCAGGCTATCATAGGCAGGGTGGATGCGATGTACATAGCAACTGACAATGCGGTGATGAGCGCACTGCCTTCAATCGCGGATGTCTGCACAAAGGCATCGGTTCCTCTGATGATGGCCGATGCATCGAACTGCGCTGACCTTGACTTCACGATCGCCATGGGGTTCAACTATTATAACCTCGGCATCGAAGCAGGCAAGATCATAGAGGGAATCCTGAACGGCGGAGCTCCTTCTGATTATGGCGTAGTCTATCTGACCGAGCCGTCTGACTTCGAGACCTGGATAAACCTTGACAACTGCAAGAAGCTAGGCATCACAGTCAGCGGCGATCTGCTTGCCACGGCTTCTCATACCATTGAGAACGGGCAAGTGAAATGATTGAAGGGATATTTGTAGATGGTCTGATTTTCTCCATCATGGTGATGGGGGTATTGATAAGCTACAGAATAATGGATCTGGCAGATCTGACATGCGACGGCTCCTTTGCAACGGGGGCCGCCGTCGCTGCCATGTGCCTTAAAGGCGGAATGGGCATAACCGCATCGCTTCTGCTTGCATTCGCGGCGGGGGCCATCGCCGGAGTGGTCACGGCCTTGATTCATTGCAGGCTGCGGATTCCCGGGCTTCTGGCGGGGATACTCACGATGACGATGCTCTACTCTGTCAATCTGAGAATCCTTGGCGGGGCCAACGTGCCGCTCCTGAATATCGAAAAGCTGTACACAAAGCTTCCCAAGGTGTTCTGGTTCATACCTTCGGAATGGGCTTCGCTTCTGGGAACGATACTCGTGGTGATGCTTGTCAAGGTGCTGTTTGACCTGTTCTTCAGAATGGATCTGGGGCTTGCCATCGGAGCCATGGGAGGAAACGAGCAGGTGGTCATAAGCCAGGGAATCAATCCGGAGACGCTCAAGATCATCGGGCTGGGATTGTCCAACGGTCTCATCGGTCTTTCCGGGGGGATGCTTGCCCACTATCAGGGGTTTGCAGATGCGAATCTGGGAACAGGCATGGTGGTCCAGGGTCTGGCGGCGATCATGATAGGAGAATTCCTGTTCTCCAGCAACAAAATCTCGCTTCTGACTCTGAGAGTGATGCTTGGAGCCATAATCTACAAGGCCCTTATGTACCTTGACAGAAAACACGGCTATCTGATAGGCATAACGCCGAATGATTTCAAGCTCCTGACCGGGGTTCTTGTCATCGTCTCGCTTGTGGTGGCGAAGGTCAGAAGCAGCGCATCTGACCGCGGGGCAAGGAAAAAGGCCATGGACAAGACGGTGCTGATGAACGCTTCGGCCCGCAGCGGCAAGCCGGATTCCGCCATCCGGCAGCTTGAGCATGGCGCGCAGCTTGAGCAGGGTTCGCATGGCGTGCATGGTGCGCAGCCTGAGCATGGTTCGCATGGAGTGCATGGCGCGCAGCTTGAGCATGGCATGCATGGCGAGGGCTCAATAGCCCGGAGCGCCGTTGCCGAAGGAGGTGGAAATGCTTAAAATCGAGCATCTGACGAAGGTCTTCTACCCTGGAACGGTCAATGAGAAGCTTGCAATAAATGATGTCAGCCTGCATATAAAGGAAGGCGAGATAGTCTGCGTGATAGGCAGCAACGGCAGCGGCAAGAGCACGCTCTTCAATCTGGTCAGCGGCACCTACCCTGTGACGAGCGGCAGAATCATCCTGGATGGCAAGGATGTGACAAACCAGCCGGAGCACAGGCGGGCATTCACCATCGGAAGGATATTCCAGGATCCGACCAAGGGAACCGCAGCCAACATGAGCGTGGAAGACAATCTCATAACTGCCAGCCGCAAGGGAATGCGCGGGCTGCGGATAAGCCTCACCGACAAGAAGCGTGAAGAGTTCCGCAGGCTGCTGAAGCCGATAGGCCTGTCAGACAGGCTGGCCGACAATGTGGGGCTTCTCTCCGGAGGGCAGCGGCAGGCGCTGTCCCTGCTTATGACAGTTCTGAGCAACCCAAAGGTCATCTTCCTGGATGAGCACACGGCGGCCTTGGACCCCGGGAATGCGGCCACGGTCATGAGCCTGACTCAGAAGTACATCGCCCAGTACAGGCTTACGGCCATCATGGTCACCCACAACATGCAGTTCGCCATTGATTATGGCAACAGGCTCATCATGATGGATGAAGGTCAAATAATACTGGACGCAAGCGGCGACCGGAAAAAGGAGCTCACCGTGGAGAAACTCGTGCAGATATTCAAGGAGATGAAGAAAAGGGAGTTCGCCTCGGACAGGGGGCTTCTGGCAATCTGAACGTCAATGGCGCATGACAATGCAGTTCAAGCGGGATTATAAACTAGCCGTAAAGAGGGGATGAAGTCAGCAAAAGCGCCGATTAACATGTCAGACGGCAAAGTCGCTCAATCGGCTTCCGCCAGCCGAGCCTGCGCCTGCTGTTTGGCAAGCTTGCGGTTTGCCTTGTACATATCAAGCAGCCGCGGAAGCAGAACGGCGACAATAAGGAGCAATCCGACTGCAATCGTCTGGTAAGTCCCGCTCACCTTCAGCAATGTAAGCCCGAATTTAAGGAAGCCGACAAGGAAGCTGCTTATAACCACGCCATGCACTGTGCCCTTGCCGCCGGTGATTGACACCCCTCCCAGGACGACAAGGGTTATGACCTCCATGTCGTATCCTGTGGCGATGTTTGACCTCACAGAGCATATTCTGGAAGCGAGGATGACTGCCGCTATCCCGCAGAAAAGCCCCATCATGGCGAAGTTGATGAGCCTTGCCCTCTTGACTTTTATGCCGCTGAACCTGGCCGCCTCGGACGAGCTGCCTATCGCATAAAGACGCCGGCCGTAAACAGTTCTCTGCAGCACGAAGTACATGACAGCCGCCAGAACCGCATAAAGCAGCAGAGAGAGCGGAATCCCGCCCGCCTTGCCCTGTCCAAATGCCATGAAGCTCTCAGGGTATGTGGTGCAGGCGTGTTCTCCGAGAACGCCTTTCGGAATCCCGCGGAAGATGGACTGCGTGGCAAGCGTGACGGCTATGGCCGGCATGTTTAGGCTTGTTATCAGGAGGCCGTTGATGAGACCGCAGGCAAGCCCGATGGACAGACCTATGAGCACAAGCGCTATTGTGGATGCCCCGCGCTCGGCGGCAATGCCGATTCCAAAGCCGCTGACAGCTATTATGGAGGCTATGCTTATGTCTATATCGCCGCACATGATTATGAAAATCATCGGCAGCGCCATGATGGCCTTCTCGGCAAATGTGCTTGTCTGATTAAGCAGGTTCCCTATGCGGAGGAACTTGGGGGTTATGCTGCCGAACACCACAAACATGAGCACGAAGATGATGGCGAGCAGGACTTCCCATTTGGTGAAGAACTCTATCAGCCTGTTCCTTATCCCGGATTCATCAAGAAGGCGTGAGGCTGCGACCAATTCTTGCTTTCTTTCAACCTTATCGCTCATTTCTGAACCCTCCTCTGAGCCAGAAGCTTACTGGCCTTCCGGTCATCCAATATGGTGTTTATCATAAGAGCTATCAGAACCACCAGCCCCTGAACCAGCAACTGCCAGAAAACGTTCAGATAGATGCTGGGCAATGCGTTGTTTATGATTCCGAAGAACAGCGCTCCCAGGACGACTCCGGGGATGCCGCCGCTTCCTCCGGCGAAGTTGACCCCGCCCAGAACGCATGAGGCCACCGCCTCCATTTCAAAGCCTGTCGCCATCTCGTTGACCGCCGAAGCGTATCTTGTCGTCCACAGGAAGCCTGCGAATCCGCATAGCAAGCCGCTTGTCAAAAAGACAATGAAGCTGGTGCGGGATTCGGAGACGCCCACGAACTTGGCTGCCGCTTTGTTGCCGCCGATGGCATATATCGCCCGTCCGGTGCGTGTATAACGGCTGAATATGTAAGTTGCGGCTATCACTATGATGGCGCACCAGACAAGAGCTGTGATGCCCAGGAACCTGTTCCTAGGGAAGCGCTTGAAAGCATCGGTCATTTCATGAGCCGTCACCCAGGTGTTCTTGGACAGAACGAAGGTCGCCCCCCTGAATATGCTGGATGTTCCAAGAGTCGTTATTATCGGAGGAATCTTGCCGTAAGCGACAAGAGCGCCGTTCATCGCCCCCATCAGAAGGCCTAGTCCAAGACCTGCAAGGATTATCAGGAAGATGGGGGTTCCGGGATAATCTTGATTTATCATTCCGCAGGCCATGCCGGAGAACGCTATGACGGAGCCTACGGAGATATCTATTCCTCCCGAAAGAATCACAAAGAACTGCGCTATGGAGACTATCGACAGAATAGCGATGTCGTTTATTATGACATCCAGGTTGGCGGCCTTGAAGAAATCGGGGGCCAGAATCCCTATCGGAATGCAGCATATGATCAGCAAGGCCACGAGGCTGGCTTCCCTCTTGTCGGCCATCAATCTGCCTGTCTTCTTTAAAACATCACCTGCGCTGCTCATACCTGCCCCACCTTTTCACCGATCGCCGCCCTCATGATCACCTCCGAGGTGACGTTCCTGCAATCAAACTCGCCCATCTGCTCGCCTTCATGAAGGACTATTATCCTGTTGCTCATCCCCATGATTTCCGGCAGCTCTGAGCTCACTATGATGACCGCCTTCCCCTGGGCGGCCATTTCTGCCATGAATTCATGAACAGCCGCCTTTGTAGCGACATCTATGCCCTTTGTGGGCTCATCCAACATCAGAATCTTCGGATTGGTTCCAAGCCACTTGGCCAGGACAACCTTCTGCTGGTTCCCGCCGGAAAGCGTATCGGCATCGACATGCCAGCCGGCTGCCTTTATCTCCATGTCCTCGCCGTGCTTCACTGTGTATTCACGCTCAGCCTTTGCATTCAGGACACCGCGTTTAGAAAGTTTCTTTATAGCCGGGAGGGTGATGTTGCGCGAAATCGTCATTGCAAGCACAAGCCCCTGCTTCTGTCTGTCCTCCGGAACAAGGGCAAGCCCGCCGTTCATGGCATCAGCCGGCCTGGCAGGCTTGTAAGGCTTTCCAAAGAGCTCCATCTGCCCGCCATCTGACTGGTCAATTCCAAATATCGTCCGCATTATCTCAGAGCGCCCTGCGCCGACAAGGCCGTAGAACCCCAGTATCTCGCCGGCATGGAGGTCGAAGCTCACGTCATGGAATGCACCGTTCTGGCACAGCCCGCGGACTTTGAGAACAACAGGGCTGTCCTCGCGGCACTCTCCGATTTCCGGATACAGGGCGGAGATATCGCGGCCTATCATCATGTGTATTATCTGGTCGGTCGTGAAATCCTTTATCTTTCCCTCGCCGATATACTGGCCATCGCGGAGAACGGTGAAATAATCACATACGTCAAATATCTCCTCGAATTTATGGCTTATGAAGATGACAGCCTTTCCCTGAGCCTTCAAATCCCTTATGATGCGATACAGGTCATCCACCTCGCGGTTGGTCAGGGCGCTTGTAGGCTCGTCCATTATGACGCATTTTGCATTGAGTGACAGCGCCTTGGCAATCTCCACCATGTGGCGCTGGGCTACGCTCAGGTTCTTCACAAGAGTGTCGGGGTTTATATCAAGCTGCATCTTGTCCAGCAGCTCGCTGGTGCTGCTGCGCATCGCCTTCCAGTCCAGAAGCCTTGTGCGCGGATTGCGGACATGATGCCCCATGAATATGTTCTCAGCCACGCTCAGTTCAGGGAACATTGAGGCTTCCTGATGAATCGCAACTATCCCGGCGTCCTGGGCATCTATGGCATTCCGGAAGAAAAGCTTTCTTCCTTCCATTGTCAGCTCTCCGTCAGTCGGGGTGTAAACGCCCGTGAGAATCTTCACCAATGTGGACTTGCCGGCGCCGTTCTCGCCTATGAGCGCATGCACCTCGCCTGCCCTGATGGTCATCTGAACCTTGTCCAAGGCTCTTATGCCCGGAAAGAACTTGGTCAGATTCCGTATTTCAATAAGATCAGCCACGGTCTCCCCTCCTTGAATCGCTTGTTGATTGCGCAATCGTTTGTTGATTGCGCTTTGCAATCGGTTCTCCCCTTTGCAGGGAACCGAAGCAGGTTGCCGCCTCCGGATCTGCAACAGGGAAAATCCATGCGCCCGCCTGACACGCAGGCGGACGCACGATTATCCAAAATGTCATCTTAGAATATAGCGGCGTACTTCTCGATGTTGTCCTTGTTGAACACGAACGGCGTTCCCATGACGGCGACGGAGTCGGCTTCAACATTGACGGTGCCCATTCTTCCGCAGCTGAATGATGTTCCGGCGGCGCCGGTTCCCTTTCCAGTGAGAAGAGCCTCAAGGATGTAGGTGGAGGTGTAGCCGAGGTCAATCGGGTTCCACAGAGCCATCTGCTTGCAGGTGCCATCGAGGATGTAGCCCTTCATCTCCGAGGGAAGCCCAAGTCCGGTCACCTCGACCTTTGCACCGGAGTCCTTGACAGCCTGTGAGCAGGCCAGAAGCCCCACTGTGGTCGGGCATACGATGCACTTAAGGTCAGGATACTTCTGCAGGAGGGCGTTTGTCTCTCTGTAGGATTTGTCCGGGGCATCGTCGCCATAGACAACTTCAACAAGCTCCATCTTGGGGTGATTCGGCATCTCTTGCTTCATTGCCTCAATCCATGCGTTCTGGTTGGTCGCCTGAGCGGAGGCTGAGAGGACAGCGATCTGCCCTGCATCGCCTATGAGCTCGGAGGCAAGCTGGACCTGCTGCTTTCCGATGAGGTTGATGTTGGACGGGATGAGGTCAACAAGCCTTCCGCCCGGATTGATGCCGGAATCAAAGGACATGATCTTTATTCCTGCGGCCATAGCCTTCTTGCAGACCGGAATCAGAGCATCGGCATCGTTTGCCGAGATGGCGATTCCATCAACTCCGCGGGAAATGAGACCTTCGATGATCTCAATCTGCCCTTCTGCTGTGGCCTGAGCCGGCCCGAGGTATTCAACAGTGACGTTTCCAAGCTCGCCGGCCGCCTCCTGAGCGCCGTTGAAGCAGGCATCAAAGAATCCATTGCCCATCGACTTCACAAGAATCACCAGCTCGAAGCTCTCCTTCTTAGCTGCTTCCTGCTGTGCCTGTGCGAAGACCATTGAGCACGCGAGAACGGCAACAATCAGCACTAAAGCGATTTTCTTCATATACATCTCCTTTCTCCGGGAAACCCGGATCTTCTATGATAAATCACGTCTTGCGACGGGATTCCTCCAAATTCAACAGCCCCATGCGCCCTGCCCGGCTGTGCCTATCTTGCGACCTTGGCGCGGTAGCTTTCCACTTCCCAGTGCCTTATGAAGTCAATCTTATCCTGCTCCATGAAAAGGGGGCCTCCGAAAGTCTCCGAATATGCGGCGACCTTCATGGTGTCAATGAAAAGCGCAGCGGATTTGTCACTGTCGCAGAAGGCCCCCACCCCCTGCACCACCACAACCTTGGGTCTTGCGCCGTATTCCGCCTCATACGCACGGCAGGCGGCGGCTATGCTCTCTCCGGCCGCCTTGAGCTTGACAGCAGAATCCGGAATCCACAGCGGCTTGAATCCGCTGTACACTATGTGGTCGGGCGTGAAGGCGCTGCTTATCGATTCAAAGGCATCCTGATTGGCAATCCTGTTGGACAGCTCCTTGTTGAGCAGGCCGATGCAATCAGAGCCGAAATATCCGCTCACAGCCTCGCGGGCTGCATCCCAGCGTCTGCCCGAAGCCTCCATGGGCTCTAAGTTCGGCTGCCTGATGATGAACTTCTCCAGCCTGTCCATTATATTCGCATATATGCTCTTCACCTCGTCAAACCCATCGGCGGCCACGAACACCCCGTGGTTCTGCAGAAAGATGACCTTGGCATGGACATCGCAGTCTTCATGATGCTTGAGATACGCCTTGCGCACCACATTGGCCAGTATGAAGCCGGGATTGACCATCGGAACCCAGATGGCTTCGGGGAAAAGCTTCCTGCATGCCTGCATCCCCGTCTGGCCGCAGGTCATCCCGTTGACGAGGGCGGGATGCAGGTGGACTACGCATCTGAAAGGAAGGAAGGCGTGCAGAAGCGCTTCAACCGAAGGCCGCTTGGTCTCCCCCTCGATGCGCGATGCCATCATGTCGGCAAGCACCTTGGCCTCCCTCTCCTTCTCATCCTGCGGGTATTCCTTGACCCATATTGAATCAAGGGCGGGCAGCGACATTCGGACAAAGTCATCAGCAGTTATCGTGCCGAGCTGCGTGCCAGAAGCCTTCACATACATGACATCGCTTTGCTTAAGTGAAGTATTGCCTCCGCCCAATAGCACAAAACGTGCATCTGCTCCGTACAGTCTGGAAATTCCGGCGAGTTCTTCAATTCCGTCCATAAAGCACTTCCTTCTCGTACTTCTCCACCATTTCCACAAACTCGTCCTCAGAGGCTTTTCCGCATCTGCGGCAGTATTCGTCCCATACAGCCCCGAATGGCATGACCTTCTGCTTCTCCAGCAGCGCAAGCTTTTCAAAGCCCCTGCCGTTCTCCTCGTATTGCACCAATCTGTCCCTAGGGGTTAGCAATGCGTGAAGCAGAGCTTTCTCCATAGCCCTGACGCCTATGGCCCAGGCTCCTATGCGGTTGATGGAGCCATCAAAGTAATCCATGCCTATATGGGCCTTTCCAAGCTTGCCGGAGAACACAAGCGCCTCGGCCACATCCTTCACGGTGTCGTTGAACACAACAACATGGTCGCTGTCCCAGCGCATTGGGCGGGAGACATGAAGCAGCACCTCATCGTGGAACAGAAGGATTGAGCTGAGCTTGTCCGAGACATCCTCGCCTGTGTGGAAGTGCCCCAGATCCATGCAGAGCATCTTTTCGTTGCGGGCAGCATACTCCATGTAGAATTCATGCGAGCCGGTGGTGAAAGCCTCTGCGCCTATGCCGAACAGCTTCGTTTCCAGCGCATCCTTCATGTGGGATGACGGATATTTGACCGCAAAGCATTCATCGAGCGAATCCTTAAGAATCTTCCTATAACCGTATTTATCGATTGTGAAATCCTTTGCTCCATCGGGAATCCATGTGTTCAGAATGCACGGGATGCCAAGCTCCGCCCCGATGTGGTCAGCGATGGCGCGGCATCTCTTCTCATGCTCTATCCAGAATCTGCGCACCTTTGCATCCTTGCTTGAGAGGGTGAAGCCGGACTCGGCCATGGGATGGCTGAAAAACGTACCATTGAAATCAAGACCGACTTTATTCCTGCGGGCCCAGCTTATCCAAGAATCAAAGTGCCGCGGCTCGATTTCGTTCCTTTCAACGGCTTCACCGCCGAAATCGCCGTAAGAGGCATGAAGCGAGACCTTGAACGTGCCCGGAATGAGCGTCAGCAGCTTCTCCAGGTCCATGCGAAGCTCATCGATGCTCCGCGCCTTGCCCGGATAATTGCCTGTGCACTGAATCCCGCCGCCGTCAAGGGTCGCACCCGGATGCTCGAATCCCCCCACATCATCCCCTTGCCAGCAATGGATGGAAACAGGCGTCCTGGAAAGGATATCCAGAGCATTCTCTGCATCTGCTCCCTGCTCCTTGTATTTTTTCTTGGCATTCTCAAATAAATCGTTCATGCACACCCTCCAGATACCGCAGCTCGGGGCCGCTCATGTTAAAGGTTAAATCAGCCCTGGGTGGAGCGCCTTGACAAAGCTTTCAAAAGATAGCACAATTTTGTCATGAAAAATCTCACTCTCTTTTCAAATGATTACTTCTACGACCCGACATTTCCGCTGAAAGTGCTGAAAAGAGACCCGGAGCTGGCATACCCCCTGCATTCTCATGATTTCTTTGAGATGGTGATAATCGAATCAGGCTATGGGGTGCACTTCGGCAGAACCCACGAGTTCCAGCTGCGCCCCGGAAGCGTGTTTGCGATAACCCCCGGGATGGAGCATGGGTACAAGGACATAAACAACCTTGTCCTGTACAATATAATCTTCTCTGAAAGCATGCTGACGGACAAGCTGTTTG
>JBQNBA010000051.1:0-12645 GCA_052170175.1 Sphaerochaetaceae bacterium
GTCTTACAGTATCCTTGTGCTCTTCATAGAAATGCCGCTTCTCCCTGATGGGATCCAGGATTGAATTCAGCTTGTCGGCAAGAAGCTTCTTGCAGGCGACGCATCCTATCGCTGCGTTCTTGCACATGCTGCATATGTTGGGTGCTTCTTCGGCATTGAAAGCCTTGTGATATGCAAACACATTGCATATATCAGGATTGCCCGGAATCTTAACGCTGATGCGGTTCTTGTCTGTCACGGCGTTCCGCACCTTGCTGCTCACCGTTTCGGCATCATCGGAAAGATACACGGCATTTCCCAGGCTCTTGCCCATCTTGCTGTTTCCGTCAAGCCCGCACAGCCTTCCCACCACCGACACCTTTGCGCGCGGCTCGACTATCTCCGTATGATAAAGATCGTTGAATTTGCGGACGATTTTCCTGGAAAGCTCTATGTGCGGAAGCTGGTCTTCCCCTACCGGCACCAGATTCGCATTGCAGAAAGTTATGTCTGCTGTCTGGCTGACTGGATATCCGAGGAAGCCGTATGTCATTTCGGTGTATCCATAATTCTTCGCTTCCGTCTTTATCGTAGGATTGTGGCTGAGCTGATTGCAAGTGACTATCATTGAATAGAACACTGTCAGCTCGGCTATTGCGCTCACCTGCGATTGCTGAACAAATGTGACCTTTTCGGGATCCAGACCCACTGAAAGGTTATCCATGGCGACGTGATATATGCTGGAATTTATCAGCTCCGGATTTGCAAAATGCGTGGTGAGCGCCTGAACATCCGCAATGAGGATGAGAGTGTCGTACTTATCCTGAAGCCGGACTCTGGAAACCAGAGAGCCGGCATAATGCCCCAGATGAAGCCTGCCTGTGGGCCTGTCTCCTGTAAGAATCCTTTCCATCTATTTCCTCCAATAAAGCTTTAAAGCAATGCAGAGGAGAGTATCTGCTGAATCTCCCCTTCCTCCATGAACAGACCTGCTCCCATCACCTGTGCGCCATCCTGGACAAGCTGCTGTCTGAGCTCTCCCAGATTGACTTCCTTGCCCGATTTCTTGAGCCTTGCCACATACGAGAGCCGCAGAAGCCGCGAGAATGCAGAAGCCCGTTCCTCTGAATCGAATTTCACTATGAGATTAAGTCTGCCATCTGATATACAGAGCAGCAGCTCGCTTATTCCGCGGGCGCTGAAATCGCCGGGGAAGACGGCGAGACCCGGAAGCCTGTCAGGCGCCAGGCTGTAGAGGGCAACCTGCGAAGACGCCATCAATAGAGCTGTTTCATCATCTATTGTCTTGCCCCGCATGACATCAGTCACGGAATCAGATGCTTCTTTGAATCCGTCTGTGGTCATTACAACCATATCTTTCTGGATAAGCCCGATTTTCATGCTTCCAGATTCGTCGGAGTACCAATTCCCGCCCTCTTCCTTGCTGAAATCCTTGGAAAGCAGCATGCCGGCCTTGAAGAGCGAGTTTGGAATATCCCCTTCAATCACTCCGATGAGATGACCGTCCAGAAATTGGAACGAGGCCCGATTTATTCTGTCGGCAATTCTGGAATCAAGCGAAACAACCCCTTCAATGAGGCTTGGGTCGCTTATCGTGGCGACAAATGCTCCGGGAACGGCAAGCTTCTGGAACCAATAGCCATCCGGAATTAAAAGCGGCTGCGTGACACAGGAGACCGCCATGAGCAGACATAGCGCTGATATGACAATCAGATATCCACCTGCTCTGGATTTCATTTCCTGGCCTCAATCTCTATCTGAACCTGCTTGTCAGAGCAATCGATGGCAGGACAGTCCAAGGCGGAATCAAATGATGCATCAACGGCCAGCGTTTCAGAGCAGATATAGTCTTTGAACGCTTCAAAGGCCTTTTTCACCTGCTCATCACCATTGAGCCGCAGCGATATCCTATCGGAGACATCAAATGCGGAATCCTTTCTCATGTTCTGGATTGTGCGCACAAGGTCGCGGGCAATGCCTTCGAGCATAAGAGCCTCGGTGACCCGGGTGTCAAAGCCTACTGTGAGCTTGCCGTCATTCAGAATCTTCAATCCTTCAAGCTCCGTCCGCTGTATCGCCAGATCCTCTTCGCTCAGCTCTATCTCGCCGCCCTCATAACTGATGCGGATGCTTTTGCCCTTGACCACATCTGCCAGAACCGAAGAATCCAGCTTCTCGATCTTGGCGGCGACTTCCTTCATGAACTTCCCAAGCTTCTTGCCCAGAACCTTGAAGTTCGCCTTGGCTGAATAGCTGAGGATATCCTCCTCATGCTCACGGTACACAACCGATTTCACATTAAGCTCCTCGGCGATTATATCACCCATGCTCTTGAGCGTGCTCAGCTGGGAAGCGTCGGTGTCCACCAGATAAAGCGTATTCAGCGGCTGCCTTATCTTCAGATTGACTGCGCTTCTAAGGGAACGTCCGATTGATATCGCCTTCATCGCAAGGCTCATTCTATTCTCAAGCTCATAATCGCGGAGGCTCTCGTCGTAAGCCGGGTATTCGCATAGATGCACCGACTCAGGCTCGCCTTCTGTTTTCAGATTCTGATATATCTCCTCTGTTATGAAAGGCACCACCGGGGCGGCCAGCTTGACGAACTTCTTAAGCACGGCGTACAGGGTCTCATACGCCTGCTTCTTGTCAGAATCGCTTTCGCTTTTCCAGAACCTCCGTCTGCTTCTCCTTATGTACCAATTGTTCAGCTCGTCTATGAACAGAGCAAGAGCATCGCAGGCCGACTCAATGTCATATGCCTCCAGCCTATCGGTGACGGTCTTCACAAGTCTTTCCGATGTTGAGATTATCCACCGGTCAAGCGGGTTCTCAAACGAATGGCAGCCGGTCGTGCTGCTTGGATTGAACCCGTCAAGATTGGCATATGTGACAAAGAAATAGTATGCATTCCACAGCGGAAGCAGAAAATTCTTAAGAACATCCTTCACTATCGTTTCGGAGAACTTGAGATCCTCGCCTCTGACAACCGGGCTGTCCATGAAAGCGAACCGGAGGGCGTCAGCGCCGTATTTGTCGACAATCTCCAGCGGGTCGGTGTAATTCCTCTCGCTCTTGGACATCTTCTTGCCATCCGATGCCAGAACAATGCCATTGACAACGCAGTGATAGAAGGCGGGCTTGTCAAACAATGCAGCGGCGATTATCACCAGAGTGTAGAACCATCCTCTTGTCTGATCCTGTCCTTCGCATATGAAATCAGCCGGGAAGTTCTTCTCAAAGCTCTCCTTGTTCTCAAAGGGATAATGCTGCTGAGCGTATGGCATGCTGCCGCTTTCGAACCAGCAGTCCAGGACATCAGGTATCCGGCGCATCGTGCCCTTCCCGTCCGGACTTGGCCAGGTCAGATCATCGATGAAATGCTTGTGGAGATCTTTGACCTCATGACCGCAAAGCTTCTCAAGCTCCGCTCTGGAGCCTACGACCTGAACATAGTCGGAGCCATCACATTTCCAGATAGGTATCGGATTGCCCCAGAAGCGGTTGCGTGAGATAGCCCAATCCTTTGCCCCTTCCAGCCACTTTCCGAACCTCCCGTTCTTTATGTGCTCTGGAACCCATGTTATCTGATCGTTGCACGCAAGCATCATGCTCTTGATTTTCTGAATATCGACGAACCAGCAGGTCATGGCCCGGTATATAAGCGGCATATGGGTCCGGTAGCAGAACGGATAGCTGTGCAGATAGCTCTCCTTCTTCACAAGCTTGCCTGCTCTTTTGAGATCCTCTATTATCTGCTTGTCGGCATCCTTTACGAAAAGCCCCTTGTAATCCGTCACCTCGGCGGTGAAGCAGCATTCCTCGTCAATGGGGCAGACAACAGGAATCCCGGTGCCCTTGAGCACCTCGTAGTCGTCAACGCCAAATCCCGGTGCGGTGTGCACGATGCCGCAGCCATCCTCGGTGGTCACATAATCCCCAAGGACGGTCACGAAGGCTCCTTTTTCGGATAAATCCTTGAAATAAGGGAACAAAGGCTCATAGCGAAGCCCGGCAAGCTCCGCCCCCTTGAAGCGCTCCAGAATATCATATTCCGAAGCATCCTTGTAATAGTGCCCGACACGGGCTTCACCCAGGATATACTTCTCTCCGCTCGCCTTGTCCAGCACCTTTACATAATCAATGTCCTTGCCCAGCGCAAGAGCCAGATTCGAAGGCAGCGTCCATGGAGTGGTTGTCCATGCAAGCAGATACGCATCCTGCCCTATTATCTTGAATTTAACCGTGACGGCGGGATCTGTCACATCGCGGTAACCGCCCAGGTTGACTTCCATGTTGGACAGAGGCGAAGCCAGAAGCGGACTGTACGGAAGGATGTAATAGCCTTCATATATCAGCTTCTTTTCATAAAGGGACTTGAACACCCACCATATGGATTCCATGTAATCGGTGTCCATCGTCCTGTACGGATTATCGAAGTCCACCCATCTCCCCGTCCTTCTGATGGTGTGCTTCCATTCGTTTGTGTAGCGCAGGACGATTGAACGGCAGTCCTCGTTGAACCTGGCCACTCCATAATCCACCACCGCCTTATGCCCCTTGATTCCAAGGGTCTTGGTCATTTCATTCTCTACAGGAAGCCCATGGCAGTCCCATCCGAACTTCCTATGAACCCGGAAGCCCTGCATCGTCTTGAAACGAGGAATCACGTCCTTTATCGTTCCGGGAACAAGGTGTCCGTAATGAGGAAGCCCTGTTGCGAAAGGAGGCCCGTCATAGAACACGTATTCACGATCCGCAGGGCGTGTCTCGACGGATTTGCGGAATATTTGGTTCTTATCCCAGAATTCAAGTATCTTAAGCTCCTCTTTTGAAAAATCAACATGAGGATCAACGGATTCAAACATAGCCTCTCCTTGAGCGTTTCATTTATGATATCTTCACAAGTAAATCGCTAGCCATTATACTTAAATTTGACACCTTATAGCAAGGATGCTATACTCTTTTCATGAATTTCTCCCACATGCCTGATATTCTCGTGCAGTTTTCCAAGCCATTCTCCGACAATGGCTTCAGTCTATATGCAGTCGGCGGCGCAGTGAGGGATTCCTGTCTGGGCAAGACCGGGTCTGATTATGATTTCACCACCGATGCCCGGCCCGAGGATGTCATAAGGATATTCAAGCATGTCATCCCTACCGGAATAAAGCATGGGACTGTGACCGTCCTGTTCAAAGGCGAGAAATTCGAAGTCACCACATTCAGGACGGAATCGGGCTACACTGACAAGCGGCATCCGGAGAGCGTGAGCTTTGATGCGACTCTGGAAGAAGATCTGAAACGCCGGGATTTCACGATAAACGCCCTTGCGGTCAAGCTTCCGGGGCGAAGGATAATAGACATGTTCTCGGGTCTGGAAGACCTCAAGGCCGGGATAATCCGCTGCATAGGCGATCCCGCCGACCGTTTTCAGGAAGATGCTCTAAGGATGCTCAGAGCCTGCCGCTTCGCCGCCAGTCTGGGATTCAGGATAGAGAACGAGACATTTGATGCAATCAAGAAGCTCAAGCAGAATATACGGTTCGTTTCAATGGAGAGGATTCAGGAAGAGCTTTCCAGAATAGTCATGTCGGACAACCCGGACAAGGGGTTCAGCGCCTTGAGGGAGAGCGGGCTTCTGGAGCTACTGCTGCCGGAGCTCCATGGTTGCATCGGTGTCGAGCAGAAAGGCCTTCACCATGAGGATGTCTATGACCACAGCATATCGACCCTGCTGGAAGCCTCCGGTAAGGGCTGGAGCCTGGAAGTCCGGCTTGCATCTCTTCTGCATGATATAGGCAAACCGGCCTGCAAGGGCGAGCTGAGGGATGGCCGCTTCACATTCAATGGACATGATATCAAAGGCTCCGAGCTTGCGGCGCAGATTCTTTCACGCCTCAAATATCCGAATGCTGTGATAAAAGCCGTTTCCTCAATGGTTGCAAATCATATGTTCTCCTACTCAAGCGACTGGACAGATGGCGCTGTGCGCCGATTCATAAGCAGATGCCGGGATGCAGGAGGGCCGGAGAATGTGATACGCCTGCGGCTCGCCGATCAGATGGCCATAAGCAAAAGCGCTTATAATCCGCTGGCGGCTGAGCTTCTTCAACGAATAAAGGCGATTAGGGCTCCGCTGCTCACGGTGAACTCGCTGGCGCTGACCGGAAACGACCTGATAGCAATGGGGCTTGAGCCGGGTCCCGGATTCTCGGAGATAAAGAATTTCCTGCTGGAGCAGGTGCTTGATCGCCCCGAGCTTAACAACAAGAAGGATCTGTCAGAGATTCTGGAAAAGCACCTGAATTCAGAAAAAGACCTCGGGAAACGATGAACAGCATTATTATGCCCTTCTGTCTCCTGCTGCCCTTTCAGCGCTTTTTCGGGCAAGGCTGCATTCCATTGCCTGATGCGGCAGCCTCATCTCAGGTCTCAAGGCACAGGATACAGGATACAGGCGCAGGAAAAACGGTCAGCTAGAAGCGTCGTCAATCCAGCCCAGGCATCAATCCGGCTTAAAGCGTCAATCCAGCCCAAGCATCAACCGGCTTAAAGCGTCAATCCAGCCCAAGCGATTCCCAGGCGAATCTGGCGACATTCTGCTCTGCATCCTTCTTGCTGTGACCTTCCATAGGGCCGAATTTCTCCTTGCTGAACGATACGGTGAAATAGAAACGCTGATCGTGATCCGGTCCGTCAGACTTCACAAATTCATAGATTGGCACGGTCTTGTATTTCTTCTGGACGAATTCCTGAAGAAGCGTCTTGTAGTCCTTCTTGTGCTTGTTCTCCAGCACCTTGTGAATGGCCGGCACAACAAGGCGCAGTATGAACCGCTTGGTCGGCTCCAAGCCCTGATCCAGATAGCAGGCTGCGAAGATGGCCTCCATGCAATCCGCAAGGATGGCTTTCTTGTCACGGCCTCCGGTGAACTCCTCGCCCTTCCCTATTTTTATGTAATTATCAACTGTAAGACCCTTGGCAATCTCTGCAAGGGCATCCTCGCTCACCACGAAGCTGCGGATTCTGGTATACTCCCCCTCATTGCACTCGAAGTTTCTGTACAGATAGTCGCTTACGCATAGGTTAAGCACGCTGTCCCCCAGGAATTCAAGCCGCTCGTTGTCCGAGATATTCAGATGCTTGTTCTCATTTGCATATGAGCTGTGGCAGAAAGCGGTGTCAAGCAGCGTTATGTCCTCGAAGTGGATGGAGGCGATCTTTTCAAACAATAAAAGCTCCTCTTTCCTCTTTTCTGAGATAAAGGGAGCTTTTGAATCAATGCGCGAAGCCATTGCTTATTTCACAACAGAGGCAAGGAAGTCAACAACATCGCTGACTGTTTCGAAGGTTCTTCCGGATTCCTCCGGAATCGTGATATTGAATTCCTCATCAAAGCCATCAACCAGATCCAGAATGTCCATGCTGTCCGCTTTAAGATCGTTTATGAATGAAGATTCAAGCTTTATCTTGTCCTTTTCGATGGCAAGCTTGTCAGAAATGATATTCCTGACTGTTTCGAATATAGATTCCTTTGTCATTTACTTCTCCTCAATCTTGATGATCTGCTCGCCCTTGTAATACCCGCATTTCGGGCATACCCTATGAGGGAGAATCAGATTTCCGCATTTGCTGCAAACCGTCAGGCTTGGAGCATCAAGCTTCATATTGGCGGATTTTCTCGCCGCCGCCCTGGCCTTTGAAACTTTATATTTTGGAACTGCCATTTCACACCTCTTTGAAAACTAAATAGCTTTTGTGAGAATACTCAAAATCAATCATTAAGTCAACAGTGAAGGATAAACTGTCAAATAAAACCACAATAGAAACAGTTTTGGCATGCTGCGGCTTGCTACTGCCTGAATACTGATATATATTTGTATCTGTATTTGTTAAATCCAAATAACACGGGAGAGAATAATGATGGGAGGCAAATCAGGGCAAAGGATTGCGGCTTATTTTTCCTTCATGGTGCTTATAGTCGCTGTTGCCGTCATGCTGGTCTGCTTCTGGAGAGAATCGGAGATTTCAGTCTCCGATAGCTCTGGTGCGCATCTTTCGGACTGGCTTGTTGAATCCTCAGATTCCTCCGAACTCATTGAAGCTCCATTCTCTGTCAAGGCCTCGCCTTATGAAGACAAGCCCGTCACGGCAAGCAGCGCTCTTCCCGAGAAGATTGACGATGATGACTGGATGTATCTGTCCACCAACTTCCAGGCGATGTCCATACGGATTGACGGGCAGCCAGTTGTGGAAACGACCGGAAGCCGGCTTTTCCCCAAGCTTGGCGACCAGTTCTTCGGATTCGCCCTGGCTCCGGGGATGGCGGGCAAGACTGTGGAGATGAGCTTTCTGGGGCATGGAAGCAATGGCCGCATATGCCTGTATGATGTGATTGTCGGGGCAAAGGATGCGATACGTTTCAGGCTCTTGCTCTCATCATGGTACAAGCTGGTCATCTCCATGCTGCTGCTTTCCATGTGCATGATTCTTGTAATAGGAATCCTTATCGCGCGCCGCAGAATAGCGGATGAATCCATGACGGGCTTCGTGCACCTGACGCTGTTCATATTCTGCACCGCCGCATGGATAATGGAGGACACTTCATTCCCAACCGCATGGCTGAACGGCGGCAGCCTGCATCTGTTTTTCAACATATTGGTGTATCTCGCCCTTCCTATTCCGCTGGTCGCTTATCTGCGGTCATTCCATCACATGAAGGGGAAAGCATTCAGATACTTGAGAATCAGCTCTTGCCTGCCCCTCGCCTTCTTCCTTCTGACATTGCTTCTGGGGGTGTTCAGGCTTGATGTCACGCTTGCTTTTTCCCATATCGTGCTGGTGGCTATGTTCTCATACGTCATCCTGCTCTACGCACGGCGCATGAAGGGAAACAGCGCTTTCAGCTCAAAAGGCATATTCTACGGTCTGGTCTTCCTGTTCATCTGCGACCTGGCTGATATGGTCTGTTTCTATTTCATATTCAAAGGAGTCAACTCAAACAGTATTTTCTCCGTCATCGGGATGCTGGCGCTGAACATCATCATGCTCTCGGAATCCTTCCGAAACGGGCTTCACATCGTCAGCAGCTCAACTACCTTCACCGAGCTGAACAAGAATGTGCTTTGCGGAATATGCCGGATTTCAGCCGATGATTCGCACAGTCTGATATATGCCAACCCATACTTTCATAAGATGTTCGGATACAATTCCGATGCCTTCAAGTTCACCAGAGAGACATCATTCTTCTTCAATGTGTTCCCGAGGGATGTTCCGGTCTTCAAGGCCGAGATTGACAATATGATAAGAAACAAGGAAGAGCTTTGGCAGTGCGAGCATCGGTTCTTCAAGCAGGACGGAAGCATAATATGGGTTCTATGCAGGCTGAGCTACGATCCGATGATGCCGGATAAAGGAATCACAATCGTTTTCTTCGACATAAGCGATAGAAAGGAAAAGGAAGAGCTGCAGAGGTTCCGTGAGACGGCGTACAGAATCGCCTCGGAGCACAGTGATAAGATGATTGTGCGCTACGACATAGAAACCGACCATGCATCGTTGCAGAATCAGACGGCGGAGTTTCTGGGACTTCCGATGGAGATTGATGATTTCAGCAAGCAGATAATCAAGACCGGGCTGATTGCACGCGAAAGCGTTGATAACTGCCGGCGCTTCCATGATGAGATACGGGCAGGCAAGCTTAATGTCAGCGCTCAGCTAAGCATGATGAATAAAGCCGCCCATCAGTACCGCTGGTTCCAGTTTGACTCCACAACTGTTACAGACGATGAGGATTATCCGGTGCAGGCGATAATCTCGTTCTTTGATATAAACGCCCAGCATGAAAAAGAGCTCGCCTTCCAGAGATGGCAGCAGACTTATGAAGATATACCGAAGCACCAGATGTGCTACATAGCCCTGGATCTTACAGAAGACACAATTGAGCAGCATGAGGGGCTGCTTTTCCCGCAGATTCCCGGCCTTATGAACGGCGGCATAGAGGATTATGCCGATACGCTCGCCAAGCATAATGTTTTCCCGGAAGACAGAGAAGCTTTCATCGATTTCCTGAGCAAGGACAGATTGATTCAGAACTATGGAAACGCCAGGAAGGAAGACAAGACGGCATTCAGGAGAATCGGCGATGATGACAGGCCTTGCTGGACTTCGGTGAGCGTGCAGATAATCCCGGATCCCTACTCTTCGGCGATAAAATGCTACATACTCTTCCAGGACATCGACGAGGAAAAGCAGGCAGAGCTGCTTCTCAGGAAAAAATCCACCTACGATTCCGAAACAGGGCTTCTGAGACGAGAGGCGTTCATCGAAGAGTTTGAGAGGCGGGCAAAGGACTCCGATCGCATTGGAGAAATCAACGCTTTCTTGATATTGGATGTCGATGATTTCAAATCATTCAACGACATGTTCGGTCATCAGGCCGGCGATGAGGTGCTGAGGATATACGCAGGAAAGCTGAAGATGAACCTGCGGGACAACGATCTGTGCGGCAGGCTTGGCGGTGATGAATTCGTGGTCTGCATGTTCAACATGCATTCGGCCAACAGCTTCGATTCACGTCTGAACACGCTCAGGGAGCAGCTGTTATTCCGGTTCAAGGACAGGGATGTGCATTGCTCGATCGGAGCGGTATTGTTCGGCAGCGATGGCGACAACAGCTTCGATGCATTGTACCAGAATGCCGATTCTGCGCTGTACTATGCAAAATATCACGGCAAGAACAGCCATAAGATATTCAATTTCTGATAGCGCCGGTGGCGTTGCCCCTGTCCTGTGAGGCGGCTGTTCGGGCGGACATTCAGCGCCCATTTGGCAGCTATGATCGCTTCTTGAACTTTTCCCTGAGACGATTTGCAACGATTGGCGGCACCATTGTGGATATATCGGCGCCGTACATCGCCAGCTCCTTTATCCCGGACGACCTCAATATGAAGTAATTCGGATCAGTGGGAATGAAGAGCGTCTCAAGCGACGGCAATATCTGCTTGTTCGTCATGGCCAGTTCAAACTCATATGAGAAATCAGCCAGCGCCCGCACCCCTCTGACAAGCACATCGACCTTATTGTACTTTGCGAAATCCACCATCAGCCCCTGATAGCTGACGACCTCGATGTTCCCGCAGTCCTCAAGTATGCCTCTCAGCATCTCAAGCCGTTCCCCGACCGAGAACAGGCAATTCTTGTAAGTGTTATCGGCGACAACGACGTAAAGCTTGTCGTACAGTCCCGCTGTCCGCCTTATTATGTTTATATGGCCATTCGTAGGCGGATCAAATGAACCAGGAAGCATGGCGGTCTTCATTTTTTATGGTGCTCCACGAAACTCTTCATCTCCGAGAACGCTTCGGATGACTCATAGCTTATCCTATCGGCGATGACAAACTTGCCGTCTGCCATGCTGATGACTCCGAAAGTCCCTTTGCCAAGATAGGATATCTTCTGCCCAGGCTCCAGCGCCCTTGATGAGGCAAGCTTCTCCAGAACGCAGTCAAAGTGACTTAAAGCTCCGTCCGGCTCGCTTATGGCACTGGCTATAGTTGCTATTGGCTTGCCGCATATTGAACACTCCACCATAGGCTCCTGCACCATCGGAACGTAGATGTCGCTGTCAATGGTGAATTTCATCCTGGGCCTGGCCTGCTGTCTGCGCTGCTCCTGAGCCGCCGTCTGCTGCGCCTTTGCGCCGCTTCTTCCCCGTCTTCTGCCTTTATCCATCACCCGACTCCCTGATAATGCCTTATTCCGCCGCTGCGGTGCACAGCTATGACATCAAATCTGACATCATCATAATTCAAACTGCCTTCATTAGCAATAAATGAGGATAAAACTCTTCGTATCTTGCAGAGCTTGCGCGGATTCACCATCCTGCATATATCCCACTCCTCCCAGTTTTCCGGAATTGTCTTTACCTCCACCGCTACAAGGCTTGTCTTGGACGAGCAAATCAAATCTATCTCACCGAATCTGCGCCTGCAGTTGCGCTGGATTATTGAATACCCATTTGAAACAAGATAGGCGCAAGCCCTGTCCTCGGATTCCTTGCCGATCTGAAATCTGGTCTTCATTCTTCCAATAAGCCCTCATGCGAGCCTCGTGCAGTCCGGTTGATTCATATGCGTGATTCAATGCGCATAAGAAGAAAGGCGGACTGCCCCCATGCCCGCCTTTCCTGCACTGTCATGCTATGTTAGTTATCCGTCTTTTCCTCGGTCTCGGATTCAGAGCCGGCAACCGGGGCGGCAGCCTGCGCCGTGGCAGCGGCAACTGTTGAGTCGGACTTCTTCTTTATGAACTCCTTGACCTTGGCCGCCTTGCCTACCCTGTCTCTGATGTAGTAGAGCTTGGCCCGCCTTACCTTGCCCTTCCTGATGACCTCTATCTTCTCAACCCTCGGAGAGTAGACCGGGAAGATTCTCTCGACACCGACTCCGTATGATATCTTCCTGACCACGAATGTCGTCCTGATTCCAGAGTTGTTTATGGCTATGACAAGCCCTTCGTAGGCCTGAATCCTTTCGGTCGTGCCTTCCACTATCTTGAAGTGCACCTTGACCGTATCGCCAACGGAGAAGTTCAGCTTTCCCTCGTTCTTAGCCACAACTTCCTGCTCAATCGCGTTTATGATGC
>JBQNBA010000052.1:0-12568 GCA_052170175.1 Sphaerochaetaceae bacterium
GTCAGAAGAAGAAATCAACATCGGAATCTCAATCCGCAAGGGCAATTCAAAGCTGCTTGACTCCATAAACGCTGCTTTGGCAAAGCTCACGACGGAGGATTTCACCAGGATGATGAACCAGGCCATAGAGGTTCAGCCCATTTCAAACTAGGCTCGGACAAGCAATGCACAGAGAGGGAGAACACGCCATATGACAAGTCTGCCTGCGGATTTTCTGGGAAGAGTGATATTCATCATCCAGCGATACGGGGTGAGCTATCTTAAAGGAGCAGGGACCACCCTGCTCATTTCCATCGTATCCACCCTGATTGGATGCCTGATAGGATTCGGAGTCGGAATCGTCCAGTACATCCCGGTGGAGAAGAAAGCCCCATGGCACAAGAAAGCCCTCCTCATTGCAGCGAAGGCGATTCTGAAAATCTACGTCGAAGTGTTCCGCGGCACCCCGATGATGGTTCAGGCCATGTGCATATACTATGGAACATCCCAGTTGCTCAACATAAACATGAGCATGTGGTTCGCCGCATTCTTCATCGTATCAATCAATACGGGAGCGTACATGGCGGAAACCGTCAGAGGCGGGATACTGTCCATAGACATAGGGCAGACCGAGGGCGCTCTTGCCGTGGGCATGAGCCCTGTCAAAGCCATGAGATACGTTCTGATACCGCAGGCGCTCCGGAACATAATGCCCCAGATCGGCAACAATCTCATCATCAACATAAAGGATACGTGCGTCCTATCCGTCATAGGGACTGTGGAGCTTTTCTTCGCATCCAAGTCGGTGGCGGGGACTTACTACACCTACTTCGAATCCATGGCCATAGCCATGGCGCTTTATCTGACAATGACGGTCGCCGCCGCCAAGCTTCTGCGCCTATGGGAGCGCAGGATGGACGGGCCCGCAAACTACGATATGGCCACCACTGACACCCTGGCCTTCACAAGCGGGCTTCTGACCGTTCAGGCCGATGCCCAGAGGAGGAGCTGAGATGGAAAGCATCCTATCAGTCACGCATCTGCAAAAGGACTTCGGAAATCACAAGGTTCTGCGCGACATCGATTTCTCCGTCAGCAAAGGCGATGTCACAAGCATAATCGGGTCTTCGGGCTCGGGGAAGTCAACTCTTATGAGATGCATAAATCTCCTGGAGACGCCCACCGGCGGCGATATACTGTTCCACGGCGAATCTGTATTGGACAAAAGCATTAATATCCCAGTCTATCGTTCCAAGGTAGGAATGGTATTTCAGAGCTTCAATTTGTTTGACAACATGACAGCCCTGCAGAACTGTCTTATATCGCCTATCAAAATCCTAAAGGTGCCTAAAGCGGAGGCGATGGAGCGAGCCATGATGTATCTGGACAAGGTAGGCATGGCGGGCTACATAAACGCCAAGCCCCGCCAGCTTTCGGGCGGGCAGAAGCAACGGGTGGCCATAGCAAGGGCGCTGGCCATTCAGCCGGAGATACTGCTGTTCGACGAACCTACAAGCGCGCTTGATCCTCAGATGGTGGGCGAAGTCCTGTCTGTCATGCGGAACCTTGCCGACGAGGGCCGCACCATGGTGATAGTCACGCACGAAATGGCGTTCGCACGGGATGTGTCCAACCACGTCATATACATGGAAGATGGCCTGATATGCGAGGAAGGCTCTCCCCAGACAATATTCACCAATCCGCAGAAGGAAGCGACAAAGTCATTCCTGGCAAGATTCTGGAGCCGTTGAGCAATCGTCTTCAAGCCTGGACGTCAGCCGTTTGAATCGGAAGCGGCGGGATACTGATTGCACCTTTGCTTCGCCATCTCATAGAAATCCTGATACTTCAACGAGCTTGACCTGCCGGCAAGCCGGATTCTATAGACATCATGCCCCACCATTATCTCCATTGTCTGCCTGGCGTTTATGACGAAGCTTGAAATATCCGCCCAACGGAATTCATGGCACTGACCGCCGGTGTTGTCAACAACCCGCAGGCAATCGCCGTCCGTGCCGACGGTTATGTCCTTGCTTATGGTGCGCATCCTTTCGTTCTTCATCATCCTGAACTGAACGCCTTTCTCAGGATCAAGCCCGGGCAGGCTCCCCAGAGCCTCGGCTTCCCATCTGCGCCAGCTTCTTATGTCTTTGAAGCCGAAATCCCCTTCTATCTGGAAACGACCGTCAAGCGAGGCGGATTTCCCGCACGCCGCGCAGTGGAAACGGCTTCCTTCGGAAACAATCGACCCCACGGCATGACAGCCGGGGCATAGATACAGCACCCGCTCTATGTGCTCTGCCATTGATTCGGACTGAACCCTCACCCCGCTTTCGAGCTGCCAATCGTCATTTGAGAAGCTCATAAGCCCGACCAAGCGCGCAGACAGCGCATCCATGCCCATGGCCTTGATTTCATCAGGCATCAGGACATCCCTGATTCTTATGCAGATCGGGCAGCGGCGCTCCCTGTCGGTCCATCTGGGCTTCTGGGCATAGCCGCCCTCGATGCTGATGACGCACACGGGAGCCTTGAAGAACTTCGCCATCTTGGCCAGAGCCATCCCGTTGATGGGCAAGGTCTCACCATCCCAAGTTCTTGTGCCTTCGGGGAAAATGCCAACCACATCATTGTCCGCAAGCGCTTTCTGCATGCTTCTCAGAACAGAATAGTCATGAAGCCCCTGCTGCTTGGGGATTGCCGTGGCAAGATAACGCAGGATATATCCAAGACCCTTGAACTTAAAGAGATACGCCCCGGCCACCCATCTCACATGAAAAGGGAGGATTGAGCTGATGAAGATTGGATCCAACGTGTTCACATGGTTTGAGAGCAGCAGGAAGCCACCGTTCAGAGAATCAAGCTTCTCGCCGCCGGCCAGACTCACATTCTTGCGCCGAAGCACCCACTTGCCGTATAAAACCCTGGCAAGCCTTATCAACCATGGGAAATGCCCCCGTCCGTTTCTTTTCATCGCAGGATGATTTTATCGCTATTCCGCAAGAAAAAACAGCCCCTTGCAAATCCGCAACGCATCGCGCAAGATGCGGCAATGGACGGGAGCAAGAAAACTTGCAACAAAACACAACAAAAAAATCATTTTCTTATCGACTTTTGGGCAATCCATGGTAGAATGGATTCATATTTGATCTCTGGAGCGGCTGCGCGGGCTTGTCCGTTTGCGCGGGCTTATCCATTGAGCAAACCTTAAGGACGGAAACAGACCTGTGCAAAATGACTGTGCAATCGAGATGAGAGGCATAACCAAGCGCTTCGGGCAGGTGGTGGCAAACGATGGAATCAGCCTGGAGATTCATCGCGGCGAGATTCTTTCGCTCCTCGGCGAGAACGGCAGCGGCAAGACCACTCTGATGAACATGCTCTCCGGAATCTACCAGCCGGATGAGGGAGCCATATTCGCCGATGGAAAACCGATTTCGATACGCTCGCCCAAGGATGCGTATGACCATGGCATAGGCATGATACACCAGCATTACAAGCTGGTCGATGTATTCACCGCCGCCCAGAACATAGTCCTGGGGCTTGAAGATGAGAAGCTTGACCTCAGGGCCATCAACACCAAGGTCAAGGCTATATGCGACAGGTACTCTTTTGCCATCAATCCAGCCATGAAGATATACGACATGTCCGTTTCCCAGAAGCAGACCGTGGAGATAGTCAAGGTTCTGTACAGGGGGGCGGATATCCTCATTCTGGACGAGCCGACTGCTGTGCTGACGCCGCAGGAGACGGAGAAGCTCTTTGCAGTCATGAGGAACATGAAGGCTGATGGAAAGGCGATTGTCATAATCACGCACAAGCTGAACGAGGTCATGGAGATATCCGACAAGGTGGCGGTTCTGAGAAAGGGGCAGTACATAGGGACAGTGAACACCGCCGACACGAATCCGCAGGCGCTGACAAACATGATGGTAGGCCATTCGGTGGCGCTCAATATCGACAGGCCCTGTCACCCGGGGCCGTTCGTGAGGCTTCATGTGGAAGGATTGACCTGCATAGACCATGAGGGGATCAAGAGGCTTGATGGAGTGACGTTCACCGCCATGGGAGGAGAGATACTGGGGGTGGCGGGGATAGCCGGCTCCGGACAGAAGGAGCTTCTGGAGAGCATAACTGGGCTTTATCCCATTGCAGAGGGAAGCATCAAGTATGTGAATGACGACAAGTCCGAATCGGAGCTTGTGGGCAAGACACCGATGCAGATACGGAACACAGGGGTCGGCATGGCGTTTGTCCCCGAGGACAGGCTCGGCATGGGGCTTGTCGGCTCAATGGGCATGACGGGGAACATGATGCTGCGCTCATGGAGAGCCGGCAGCAGCATATTTGTGAACAAGAAGTCGCCCGAGGAACAGGCCCGGAGGATATGGGACGAGCTTGAAGTCGTCACTCCCAGCACAAGCTTCCCTGTGCGCAGGATGTCAGGCGGAAATGTCCAGAAGGTTCTTGTCGGACGGGAAATCGCCAGTCATCCGAAGCTTCTGATGACGGCGTATCCGGTGCGCGGCCTGGACATAAACACCTCCTACACCATATACAACCTGCTCACTGAACAGAAAATGCAAGGCGTTTCGGTCGTCTATGTCGGCGAGGATCTTGATGTCCTGCTGGAGCTGTGCGACAGAATCCTCGTCCTGTGCGGCGGCAAGGTAAGCGGCGTGGTGGAAGCCAGGACTGCGACAAAGGAGCAGATAGGATACATGATGACCACAATCGGTGGGCAGAAGGGAGAGAAGAATGCATCAAAGTGATATGAACACGCCGCTCATCCGCCTCGCCAAGCGTGATGGCATGGATCCAAGGAAGGTATGGATGATACGCATAGGCGCAATCGTCTTCGCTTTCATCCTGGGCATGGTTCCCATCATGATGGCCGGGGAGAACCCCATCCGATCCTATGGGATAATAATAAGCGGGGCATTGGGGAAGAGCGGCTACATAAAGCAGACGATAAAGCGCGCCATACCGCTGCTGGGCTGCGCCCTTGCCATAGCGCCCTGCTTCAAGATGAGGTTCTGGAACATCGGAGCCGAAGGGCAGATAACGGCGGGCGCAATCTGCTCGTCCGCAATCGCCATCTATCTCGGCAAATCCCTTCCCTCGCTCCCGCTGCTCCTTCTCATGGGTATATCGGGCATAGCAGGCGGGGCGATATGGGCCTTGATACCCGGTTTCTTCAAAGCGCGGCACAACACCAACGAAACTCTCTTCACCCTCATGATGAACTATGTCGCCATAGGATTGGTCCGGTGGCTGCAGGGGGGGCCTTGGGAAGGAAGGCAGGGAACGCAGATGATACCCATGTTCCAAGAAGCAGCCCGGCTTCCCAACGTGCTGGGCATATACTGCGGCTGGATAATCGTTCTGGCGGTTGTCGTGATAGTGCATATCTACATGAACTTCACGAAGCATGGCTACGAGATAGCGGTCATAGGCGACTCCCTGAACACAGCGCGATATGCGGGGATGAATGTAGGCTGGATAATGATGCGCACGATGCTGCTTTCCGGCACTATAAGCGGACTGGTGGGGTTCATGCTTGTATCCGGGGCGAATGGCACTCTGAACAGCGATGTCGCCGGAGGCGTTGGCTTCACATCCATAACAGTCGCCTGGCTCAGCCAGCTCAACAGCTTCGCCATGATAGGCATAGCGGGGCTTCTGGCTATAATCTCAAAAGGCTCGGCGACATTGCAGACAAAGCTTTCAGTGCCCGCCTCGGTTTCTGAGATAGTGTCCGGCATCCTGCTGTTCTGCATGCTGGGCTGTGAATTCTTCATAAACTACAAAATCATCCTCCACAAGAGGACAAGAGCCGAACAGGCCGGCGGAAAGGAGGCTTTGGCATGAACGCATTGGTTCTTCTGTTTGCGGCGGCCGGAGCATACGGCACAGCGCTGATGTTCGGCACGCTGGGCGAGATTCTCACCGAGAAATCCGGCAACCTCAACCTTGGGGTCGAGGGAATCATGTACATGGGGGGAATCTTCGGCCTGATAGCCCCCAACATCTACGAGAGCGCAGTCGGCGTGGGAAATGCAAATGCATTTGTCGCCATAATGCTGGCAATATTGTCCTCGTTCGTCATCGGCGCTCTGGCCGGCGCCCTGTTCAGCTTCATAACAGTCACGCTGAGGGCGAACCAGAACGTCACAGGCCTTGCCATGGCGACATTCGGCACAGGCGTGGCAAAGTTCGCAGGAGAGCTCAGAAGACTCAAAATCGGCGGCTACGTCACCCTTTCGAACGACCTCAAGTTCGCCTTTGACAACAAGTTCATGCCGGATTTCCTTAAGAACATCCCGATAGTCGGCAAGATTGTATTCAACCAGTCCGAATTCTTCTACATGGCAATCCTGCTTGCAATAGCGATGCACCTGTTCCTCACCAAGACCAAGACGGGCCTGTACCTAAGAGCCGTGGGGGAATCGCCGGCAACAGCTGACGCAGCGGGAATAAACATCACAAAGTACAAGTACATCTCCACAATAATCGGCGGGGGAATCTCCGCCATCGGAGGCATGGTGTACACGATGACCACAGCCGGGTGCGTATGGATAGAAGCATCCCTCTCCGGAACAGGCTGGCTCGCCGTTGCGCTTGTCATCTTCTGCACATGGAGACCGCTCAACGCCATCTGGAGCTCGATACTGTTCGGTGCGCTGATGATAATGTATCTGAGGATAGTCGTGCCCTTCTTCCCGACAGAGCTCTACAAGATTCTTCCTTATGTCGTTACCATAATAGTCCTAGTCATAACAAGCGCCCGCAACATGAAGGACAAGCAGCCTCCCGCCTCGCTGGGCCTTAACTATTTCCGAGAGGAGCGGTGACAGCGTTTCCATTGCGCGCCATCATTTGAGATTGCGGTGACGGTGTTTCTGCCCCTTGTTCTCGTTTCAGATTCAGGGGCAGCGTTTCCGCTCCTTGCCCCTGTGTGAGATTTCGGGTCAAGCACGACCCTTGCGCATCCGGCGGGCGGCAAGATGCAATCTTTGACCTTGGTCGCAAGACCTTCGCTCTCTGGCATCCCAGGAACCTAGGCGCAGGCTTATTGGCTGCACGCCCTTTGCAAAAAGCTTTCTGTTGCTCTTTGTTGCTTTTTGTTGCTTTCTCGAAAAACCATGATATACTATCAAAGCAGGTTGCTCAGACCCTGCTATATTTCTTGGAAAGGAGATGGTTATGAAAAAACTTATTGTGATGCTTCTAGTGCTTGCTCTCACGCTGACAGCAGTATTTGCAAACGGAAGCAAGGAAGCTGCGCAGCCGGCCAGCGCAAAAGCCACCAAGATCGGCTTTGTGGTGATCAATGACGAATCAGACCAGGGCTATACATGGAACTTCATGAATGGCATGAACGCTGCGATTGAAAAGCTAAAGGCAGAAGGCTACAACGTGGAGCTTCTTGTCAAGCGGCACACCACCGAGTCTGCAATCTGCAAGGATAACAACCTGGAGCTTGCGGGAGAGGGCTGCGAGATAATCTTCAACAACAGCTACGGATTCGAGCCTCACATGCTTGAAGCGGCGCGCGAGTATCCGGATGTCAAGTTCGTGGGAATGACGAACTGCGGCGGTCAGTTCGATGACAATCCGAACACATACAATGCATTCGCATCCATCTACGAAGGCCGCTATGTCGCCGGCGTGGTCGCCGGACTGAAGCTCAACCAGCTCATTGCCGAGGGAAAGATAAAGGCCGACCAGGCAATCGTGGGCTATGTAGGCGCTTATTCGTTCGCCGAAGTCATCTCCGGCATGACATCCTATTTCCTTGGCGTCCGCAGCGTGTGCCCGAGCGCCACAATGAAGGTCTACTTCGTTGGAACATGGGGTGACCCCACACTTGAGGAAGCCGCAGCAAACGCACTGATTGACAAAGGCTGCGTCATGATATCACAGCACTCCGACACCACCTCTCCGGCTCTTGCCGCTCAGAAAGCCGGTGTGTTCCACACTGGATACAACACGGACATGACCGGCGTTGCATCGCAGGCCTCTCTCATCTCCTGCCGCATCAACTGGGAGCCGTATTTCTACAGCTTCATAAAGAACCACATCGATGGAAAGGAGAACAAGAGCGACTACACCGGAACGATGGCCGAGGGCGCAGTCGAGGTCACAAAGCTCAATGCAGCCATCGCCGCCCCTGGAACACAGGCCAAGATAGAAGAGGTCGAAGCGGACATCAAGAGCGGCAAGATACAGGTGTTCGACACTTCCAAGTTCACGGTTGACAATGGGCAGAAGCTTACCCATGCATTCGCCATCGATACAGACGGCGATTTCGCCCCTGATAAGGACGAAGCGGTGTTTGATGGCGCATTCCACGAATCACTGTTCCAGAGCGCACCGTATTTCGCCATCAAGATTGATGGAATCGAATGGCTGAACGCCGCTTATTAAGCAGGGCGCATAGCATCGCCTTATGATGCTGTCATCTTGAACGTCAGTCCCGCCGAGACAATCGGCGGGGCTCTTTTTATGGCTCTTCACGGATTTCTGTGGGGCAGCTATGATGGCGAACATCACCATGCTTGCAGCCGCCGCTCTATTGTACATGTAGCTCCCGCTGAAAGCTTGGTTGTAGATATAAACGCTGGTGGTCAATGTGGCATTGTCAGGGCCGCCGTTGAGGTAAAGCCTAGGTATGTCATACATGTTCAGACCGCCTATCATGCTGGTTATCATGATATAGAGAAGCATCGTCCTGAGATTAGGAATCGTTATCTGGAAGAAAGTCTGAGCTCCGGTGCAGCCATCAATCTCGGCGGCCTCGAATATCTCGGGATTTATCCCGAGAACGCCGGAAACCAGCACTATCATCGTGTAGCCGTGTACCACATCCAGAACTGGATGAAAGCGACAACCAGCTTGGCGGATGTTTTATTAACCATGAAGTTGTAAGGCTTATCCATGATGCCAATTCTCATGAGCAGATCATTCATCGGGCCTATCGGATAATTGAAAAGCGCCTGGAAGAGAACCGCTATAGTGGCGGCTGTCATTATGTTGGGCATGTAGAACACAACCTTGAAGAAGCCCTGCCCCCTTATCTTGCATCTGGGCGACGTGAACCAAGCCGTGAATATAAGGGCGAATACAATCTGAGGGATGAAGTTGAAAATCCATATTGTCACAGTGTTCTTCAAGGCCGTCTTGAAAAGCGTTGAAGAGAGAACCGTCCTGAATCAAGCAAACGGATTTTCGTCTGCATAGAGCGCTCCAGCCGGCTGGTTGTAATCTATCCCCCGGACTCCCAGATATCTGAATACATCGAACAAGGCGCGTCCGCAATGCTCGAATGCAACCGCCCCATGATGCGGAAACCGCTTGGATATCAGCACATGACGGTAGAAGCGTCCCATTTCAGGTATTGCGAACACCCCGATTCCTCCGAAGCTGCCGGTCTTCACCGGGAGAACCTCACCCTGGGCTATGTATGACCGCAGCGTTCCCTCGCTGTCGCATTGCAGCCGATATAGCGTCACCATGGAAGCAGCGATGTCCCCCTCAAGCGTTCCGCGCGTGATATCAGGCTCGCCGCCCTTTTCCAGCAGCCTGTTCTGTATAAGCTGGTATTTCAACGCCCTATCCGCGCACATCTTGCAGGACGGGGTGTTGCCGCAATGGAAGCCCATGAAGACATCGGTGTGCTTATACGGGAACTTCCCCGATATGCTCTGGTCAAACATTGCCTTAGGAACGGAGTTGTTTATATCAAGGAGCGTAACGGCATCCCCGGTCACGCAGGCGCCTATATACTCGCTCAGGGCTCCATAGATATCCACCTCGCAGCTCACCGGAATGCCCCTTGAAGCAAGGCGCGAGTTGACGTAGCATGGCTCGAAGCCGAATTGCTCCGGGAAAGCAGGCCAGCATTTATCGGCGAATGCAACATAGCGGCGGGCCCCCCGGTACGCTTCGGCCCAGTCAAGCAGGGTCAGCTCGAATTGAGCCATCCTTGGCAGAAGCTCCGGATAATTATTCCCCACGCAACCCAGTTCCTCCGCCATATCCTTGCAGACCTCATCTATCCGGGCATCGCCGGCATGCGCCTTATAGCTGACCAGCAGATCAAGCTCCGAGTTCTCCTCAATCTCCACCCCAAGCTCATACAGCCCTTTCAGCGGAGCGTTGCAGGCAAAGAAATCCTGCGGCCGCGGCCCGAAAGCGATGATTTTCAGGTTCTTCACGCCTATCAGAGCTCTTGCGACAGGCACGAACCGTCTGATTTGCTCCGCAACGCCTTCGGCGGTTACGCATGGATATTCAGGGATATAGGCATCTATGTGCCTCATCCCGAGGTTATACGAACAGTTGAGCATTCCGCAGAAAGCATCTCCGCGGCCGCTGACAAGATCGCCATCACCCTCCGCTGCTGAAGTGTACATCACCGGTCCATCAAACTTCTGGGCTATTATCGTTTCGGGGGTCTCCGGCCCGAAGTTGCCAAGAAACACGACAAGAGCATTGACGCCGGCGGCAGTCACCTCCGCAACGGCTCGCAACGCATCTGCTTCATTCTCCACAGTGACAGGGCACTCATGAAGCTCCTTCCCATAGATGCGCGCAACTGCGCTTCTTCGTCTCTCTGAGAGGGCGATCGGAAAGCAATCGCGTGAAACGGCAATGATTCCAAGCTTGACCTCAGGAATATTATCAAACATCAGCATCCTCCTTCTGCAATTCCCACAATATCAATGTTCTTGCCGACAAGTCCGACATAGGCTCCGCCTTTGGCTTCGGCGGATTCAGGATGGGCAAGCAGCCATTTGTTGCAGGCCGTCATCCATCTGTCTTCCTCGCTGGAAGCCCTGAACGAAGGCCGCTCTGTGTTTGTGCCATTCGGAAGCACAATGGCGACTTTGAAACCAGCGGAGGAAACCATGCACGGCGCGTAATGAAGCGATGTGGCGAAAATCTCAACCGGAACCCTGGCCGGAGCCTTGAAGGCTCTGACCAAGCCTGTATCCAGCTTGCCGCCTTCTATCTGGCTTTCTTTGGCCAGAAGAAGCACGAAATCATGCAATCCGATGTTTATCTCGCTGCAACGATGATACTCCAAGCAGTTGAGCCTGGTGTTGAATCCCCAGCACAGCCCTATCTGGATAGGCATGCCCCCGTATGCCCTGTCTCTTAAATCATTGAATATGCCGCAAGCCTCAAGGCTTGGAATGGACGGCTCATAGGACGTGCCCGACAAAGGCATCCTGATATCCGACATGGCGGCCGCAAGCTCCTCTGTCTCATAGCCTTCAAGAATCTTTCCATATTCTCTGAATTCCTCGTCATAGACCGACAGTACAGTCATTTCCATCTTTCCTCCTGAACCAGCCGCTCAAGGAGCTCTTTGCTCTGCTCACGGCTGAATATATTCTCAACAGTGCCGAGCCTGACCTTCGAATGGCTGGCGCGCACATTGCGCGAGAGGTCGCGGGAATATTCATCGGGCGTCTTGCCGCACTGCTCCAAGAATGTCCTGGCAAAGTATTTGTAATCAGAAAAGCCTGATGCCTTGTAAATCTCGGACATCTTCATGTTATTGTCCGCTATCAATGCACAGGCATGGTTGAAGCGCACAGTGTTGATGTATTCCAGAAAGGATTGGTTAAGCGCATCCCTGATGAAATGGGAAAGATAGCAAAGCGAGATTCCCTCTGCCTTTGCGAAATCGCCAAGCCTTATCTTGCGTGTGTAATTCGCATCGACATAGGCAATGAAGCGGGCAAGCCGGGCGTTCTTCTTGGTCAGCAGATGGTTCTCCTCGTCCGACAGCATGGTGAGCGGCATCTTGGAAAGCAGCCGATGCATGACCAGAGAGCATTCGCCCACGCAGTATATCTGATAAAGACTATCCTGGGCGATATAGTGCTTCATCATGGATATCAGCGTGGCGCGTATGTAGGCGAGATCAGAAGGAGAAAGGAATTCCTTTGGATGAACGCTTGACGACACAACGGAATTCTTGAGATTGAGGAATGAAGGAGATACCTGCAAGCAGAGGAAAGTGCAGCTTTTGTCCACTTTCTTGAATTCATGGACATGCGAGGGCGAGAACAGAATCAGATCATCTTTCCTTGCAAGGAATGATGCCCCATCGCAGTTGATGCGCATTGAATTCTCAATAATCCAAATCAGCTCCCATTCAGGATGCAGATGCGCAGCGCGGTAGGCGACGTTGTTGAAGAAAGCATACATGCCGTTTATCTGATTATATTGAATGACCTCAACTTCGCTCATCTATGCACAGCCCTCTCGCCTTTAATCAGAACTCTCACCAGAAGCATCTTTAGTGTAAAGCCACTTTGAGAATAAAGCAACAATTTTTTTTATAAATATTTATATTGAAAAGAAAAAAACAAAACTGTCATATCAAAGACAGCAAAACTGTCATATCCATGGCAATTTATTGGCTCTTCCCGGATTTCTGTGGGATGCTTTTCCCAATCCTTTATCTTGACGAATCAAGCCAGGATTGCGCTTGTGATTGAAGGCAGCGATTCCCGGCCCCTCCGCTTATGCAGGCTTGGACACCATCTTGACCTTGCCCTGCGCAAGACAG
>JBQNBA010000053.1:0-11905 GCA_052170175.1 Sphaerochaetaceae bacterium
CGAATCGTCAGGCTTATACAGCGGTTCAAGCCCGCTGCAGGCAAGATATCATCCAGACCAAGGCAGGAAGATTAGAATGGAAAAGGTGATGATTTGCCTTTCCGGCACAGGAAACAGCTTCTACGTCGCCAACAGGCTTTGCCGGGAACTGCACTACGACCAGGTGCTGCTTGCACCGCATTTGCTTGACGACAGCGCCGCGCTTGGGAATCCAAAGGAAATAGGGGTTGTCTTTCCTACATACAAGAGCATGCCGCCAAGGAACCTCGGGGCTTTGATGGCGAATGTCCTGGCTGACGACAGGTTCAGCAATCTGGAGTTCTTCTTCGCAATAACCACCTGCGGCGTTTTCCCCGGTTACAGCCTTAAGATAGCGGAGAAGCTGGCCATGAACGCCGGAATCCTCTGCAGCTACGCCAGCTGGGTGAGGATGCCTGACACCTTCATCCCCCTGCTGGCTGTTCCGCCCGCAGATAAGATAAAGGCGATAATTGAAAAGGCCGATGCGAGGATACGGGACATCGCCGCCGAACTGCTTGATGGCAAGTTCAAGATACCGGCGCGAAAGCCATTCACTGCCATCGCATTCCGCAGATATCTTAGTCGCTGCTCAGCGCCCGGAGTCCCTATGGTGCACTCCACCGACTCCTGCACCGGCTGCGGACATTGCGAGGCTGTTTGTCCGAACGATGCCATAACCATGCGTTCAGGCAGACCGGAATTCAGCTCCAACTGCGAAAACTGCCTTGGCTGCTACCACTTCTGCCCCGTGCATGCCATAGAGCTGAACAGGAAGCCCCTGAAAGGCTACACCTACTACAGCAGCGAATTCACCGGATACCGTCCGGATTACAGGAAATGAATAAAAAGCAAAACAAGGACGACCATATAGCAATGATAAGGAAAAACAGGAAAAGCACCGGCTGTCTGAAATACAACCCACAGGCCATAATGCGCATCTGCTCCAATCCCAAGGCGGAGCCTTTCTGGGTGGCCGACATGGATTTCGAAAGCCCCAAGGTCATAAACGATGCGCTGATGAAAGCCGCCCGCCATGGACTTTACGGCTATCCCTCTGGAAACGGAGCCCTTGAGGCAGCCCATGGCTTCATAAAGGAACACCATGGAATCGATTTTCCAATTGAGCGGATTGTGCCGACAGTCGGCGTGCTCAAGTCGCTTGCGATTCTGACCGAGAAGCTTCCCGGAGCGTTCATAGTGCCCATGCCGGCATACAAGCCATTTGCATCGCTCTGCAGCATAGGAAGCTATCGCCCTGGCCAATGCTCTACGACAGGAGCAGCCATAGATTCAGCCTTGATTTCGAGCTTCTGGAGAAGCTGTGCCGCAATGGTGAGAATTCGGCGCTGATATTCTGCTCTCCGCACAACCCAACCGGACGTGTGTTCTCCGAAGATGAGCTTGGGAAGGTCATTTCCATCTGCCACAGATACAACGTCAGGATAATCTGCGACGAAATCCACGGCGACCTTGTCTATCCGGGCAAACGTCACATTCCCCTTCCGGCGATTTCATGGAAAGACGGGCTGGACAGCATTTCTCTCATGGCGCCGTCCAAGACCTTCAACATGGCGGGCGAGCATTTCTCGCTGGTTCTTTTCTCAAACCCCGACGATGCGGTTTCATACAGGAGGCGAGCCGGAGAGCTTTTCGCGGATTGGCCGTCATATCTGGACGGTCTGATGGCGGAAACCGCATACAGAGAAGGCAGGCCATGGCTTGAGGACTGCATTTCAACCCTGCATGAAAACGCCCGATTCATCCATCGCTTCCTGACGGAACGCCTGCCCCGGATTCACATGGTGATGCCGGAAGCCTCTTTTGTCTGCTTCCTGGACTGCTCTGAAATCAGAGAGCTGGCGGCGCAAGACCAGCTGGAGCACCCCCGGCTTTACAACATCGAAAGCAGCCCGGACGGTTCTCCCCTTACGAGGTTCTTCGGCGTAAGATGCAATGTCGCCGTGAATGCCGGCACATGGTTCGGCGCGCAATACGGGGATTTTGTCCGATTCAACTTCGCAACAGACCGGAAGCACATAGAAAACGCACTGCTCCGGATGGAAGCCGGCGTGAAGAAGCTTGGGGCCATCCGCAAGTGACAGGGTTCGCCGATTCTCCAGCCAGCCCCGAAGTCCTGACACACAGACCTTCCCGCCAGCGGCACTAGCCTTCCTGCAAGCTTTGCAAGCCTTCCCGCCAGCCTCACTCGTCCTCCAGCCAGACCACCCTCTGTGGAGCCCGCAGATAGATTAGCCCGCACCTCACAGGCAGGTCTGTCACACGTCTGAGCGCCTTCCTGTACAGCGAAAGCTGCCCCTCATGCTCGGAGCTTTCCATCACCCTGTCCGTCTTGTAATCAATTATATCAATCGAATCATCTCTGGTGACCAGCAGATCCATTATGCCCTCCACCGCCACCATCCGACCCCCAATCTCCTGCCCCAGGAAGAACTTGACTTCCGTCTCGCATCTATGTCCGACCACCGAATGATAGTAATCGCTTTCCATGAATCCATGGGCAAACATCACCGCATCCCTGATCAGCATATCTTGCTCCGACTTGCCCAATGCAGCAAGCTTATCCAATCCGACCGCCATCTCGTAGACCCGCTCCATTGCAATAGGCGCCCGTAGGCGAATCGACTCCTCCAGAATGCTGTGGCACAGCGTTCCAAACTGGTCATTAAGGGATTTCTCACTTATAAGCGCATCGCTTGGAATAGCCGGAAGACGATGCGCACCCGTGAACCTCCCATCAGAAAGCGAGTCCGCATAAAGCTTCGTGGCAGCGATTCTGTCAGGAAGCCACAGCGTCCTGTGAAGCGGTCTTTCATCAAGGTATACGCTGTCGGCTTTCGCCAGAGCATCCCTGCTTATCTGGCTCCTTGATATGAAAGTTTTCTGAATCGGCACATCGGGCATTATGACAAAATCGGCCATCGAACCCTCGATAGGGCCATCGGCCCGCGAAAGATAATCCGGTATCAGAAGCTCCATCAGCGAATCCGGTCTCGACCGGGAAGCCACGCTGCCGGTGACAGCCAAATGAGTCTGGGCGCGGGTCAGCGCAACATAGAGAAGCCGCTTGATTTCAGCGACCTCCTTCTGCGCCTCCAGATCCTTGCTTCTCTGCAGGAAAACGTTTCTGGGATAAGCGTCTCCGCCGGACTCCGCCGAAGCCCCGTCCATCAAGCCGCCTCGGAAAATCATCTGGTTTGGAAACGGCAGCCCGTCATCATCAACATAATACAGAGACTTCAATCCGCCGCGACCGGTGCAGGCATCCGCGACTATCACTATTGGAAACTCAAGACCCTTTGACTTGTGTATGGTCATAAGCTGAACACCCGTTGCCTGCTCCCTCATCACATCAAGGTCATCAAGCCTCTCGTTCTCACCCATCCTGGGCCTTATGTACGCCAGAAAGTCGCTGAGGGCGCATTGATTGTCATCCATCGCCTTTGCCAGAGTCCACAGGCTGTCATAATGCTCGGCGAAGCTGTGGCTCGTCTTCTTTGTCATGACGAAGAAGCGATAACCCCAATCGTTCCAGATGAAATCAATCATCTGAGCCACGGTTCCCGCAGCGGCAAGCTGCTTAAGCGCATTGAATCTATCTCCCGCCGCCTCGTAGCGCTCATGGGCCTTTCCGCTAAGCCCCGCCTCTGTGAAAGGCGGCGCATCAAGCGCCTTTTCAAGGTCAGCCCCCTCCAGATGACAGAGCGGGCTGGAAAGAACCGACAGATAGGCAAGCCTGTCCTCTGGGAACAGACAGAGCTGCAGGACATTGTATATATCATTCGATATGGCATCCTGAAGCAAGGCCCTCGTCTGCTGAAGGCAATACGGAATCCCTTGTATGCGGAACGCCTTCTCGAATCCGTGCTGCTTCCCAAGCCCCCTTAGAAGAACAGCGATATCCGAATACTCAGGACGCCTCGGCCCGCCATCACCGGGGATGAGATAATCATCTGTATCAACCATCCTTCTTATAAGGGCCCCGACATAGTTTGCCTCGGCCTGCTGCGAAGAAGCATCCCTCTCTTCATCGAAGTCCTCGCCCGTTTTCTTGAAAGCTATCGTGAATCTGCTTCTTATGCCGTCAGTTGCCTTGCGCGAATCAAGCCGCTCAAAATGCGCCTCGAAGTCACGCCCCTTCCCCGGTTCTCCCTCCGGCTCTATCCCCGGCTCTCTGCTGGGCTTGCCCTCCATCTCTATCCCCGGCTCTCTGCTAAGTCCTCCCGCCGGCGCTTTGGAAGCCTCCCCGGAGGGAGCCATGACCCTCGTGAACACCGAATTGAACTCATTTATCAGAGCAGGCTCCGAACGGTAGTTCCTGTCAAGACTCAGAACCGTTCCGCCGCAAGCTGCCATCTCATCGCTAAGAGCCTTGAACACCGAAACATCGGCGCCCCTGAACTTGTAAATCGACTGCTTCTCGTCACCCACAAAGAACAACTTGCCCGGCTGGAGATCCCCGGCTCCGGGAACCCCGTCCCCCTCTCTGTCAAGACGCTCTGCAAGCAAGTGCAGGATGTCTTTCTGCAGCTTGTTGTTATCCTGAAACTCATCCACCATGATGTACTTGAACTTGTTTTTATAGTATTTTCTTATACTTTTATTCGTTTTCAGGATATCAAGCGCCATCCTGCTCACATCCAGGAAGCTCAACGTGTTATTCTGCTGCTTGTAAGCCTTCACCCCTTCCTGAATCTCAGAAAGCATCAGGAAAACGCCTCTCATCGCATCGCTGGAGACAAGCGCACCCGCCATATCACAGCAAAGCGCTGACACAGCCCTGAACTGGCCGGCATGGGCCCTCCGCTCCGCCGTCTTGCTTGCCTTCGAGCCAAGCCGCCCGTCAAGCCTCGCAAGAGGCAGCCGCCTCATAACCTCGGTCGGATTCCCGGTCGATATCGCTTCCAAGACCTCGGACAGAGCCTGCCTGTTGGACTTGTCATCATACTCGTCCATCAAAATCATCGATATACCGCCAAGCCGGTCAAGCTCCTCCCTGAAAGCAGCCAGGAGCCTCCGACAGTACTCCTCGTGCCACCAACGCCCATCGTAGCTGCGCTCCATCGTGAAGCAGGACTGACCCATGCTGACAAGCATATCGGACAGATCCTCCGGATTGTAAGCACCTCCCAGAACAGCCAAAGCGCCATCGTTTCGATGCCTTTTGAAAACATCGTTCGAGATACGTCCAATCGCAGCGGATATATCAGTGTCAGAGGCAATGGTGAAATCCTCCGTGATTCCATAGCGCACGCAGTCCGAACGCACTATCTGGGAGAAGAAGCTATCCAGAGTGGATATGCTGGCATCGGAAAACCTGGACAACTGGGACTTGTCGGCGTATGACAGCAGTCTCAAGTATATCCGCTCGTTCATCTCAGCCGCCGCCTTGCGGGTGAATGTAAGCGTCAGAATCTGGTCGCAGTCCGCCTTGCCCTCCAGAACAAGACGCAGGAACCTGTATGAAAGCACAGTGGTCTTGCCCGACCCCGCGCCGGCCTTCACCACAGTTGTCCGGTCACTGGCAACAGCCGCCCTCTGGTTGTCATCCAGCAGCCTGCCGTCCTTTTGAAGAATACGCTCAAGCGCATCGGAAAGCCTCGTCATCTGATAACATACCTCTTTCTGCATGCCTGGAAGTAAGCGCACGAATCACAGTTGTCAACGGGGTCGAACCTCCCCTCCTTTATTCCGGATTTCACAGACTGCAGATTCGCCTCAAACAGCTTGTCCGCCTCCATAGCCTGGGCTTCATCGCTCCATCCGAAATACAGACGGCCGTCCTTAAGGCTTAGGAAGGCCCCCCAGGCGGCCAGATGCCCATCGCTGCTCTCCAGAAGCCTGTTATATGCAAGAATCTGGACAGAACCGCTGCCGCTTTCCTTCATGTCCTCCCAGAATATGCTGTCCTTCTGCGATTTCAGGGAGCCTTTCTTTATATCTATCACCGCCAGCCTGCCATCGGAGTCCTGCATGACCAAATCTATCTTGCCCCTCACATCGGCGTTCTCAAGCGCCCTCTCCGCAGCAACAGCCCTGTAGCCGTTCATCATGGAATAATCAAGCTCCTGCTTCAAACAATCCCGCAGAACCCGTTTCTCATACTGCAAAGTCGTTTCGCTCATCCCGCTTCCCAGAGCGAACCGCTCAAACTCCTCGTTGAATATCCGCAGAAGCCTTGACGCATACCTCTCGCGCTGGGAGGCATCTATCACCCCGGTCTCCATGAAAAACCTCTCCATGGTGTCGTGAACAAGAATCCCAAGGGCAGGATGATCCTCAAGACCCATGTTATAATTCCCCTCATCAACGCCCAGGATATATTTGCATTTCCACTGGAACGGGCACTGATTGTACGAATCAATCGATGTCGGCGAAAGCTTGGGCAGCTCATCCGGAAGCTCAAGCGCCCCGAACTCCACCTCGTCAAGAAAGCAATCCTTGAACGTCCTGAAACCATCCTTCTGCCTTTGATTAAGGCTCAACGGCGCATCAAGGCCGGACCATAGACCAAGCTCATCATTGTACTCGTCGCTGTCATTGCCGCCGGCGTATCTTCTCCGCCCATCGCAGGAAAGGAAGAACGGCGGGCAAAGCTGAGCTCCGTCAAACCCGGAATCAGCCCCGCTTATCCTGACATCTGCGCCGCTTGCGCACCAAAGCCTCAGAAGGTCATCCGTCCGCTCTATAGGGTCAAGAAAGAAATCACCACGCTCCGATTCAGGGAGGAACGGAAGCACCCGCACCTGATGCCGCGCCGAGGCCTGACTGACCCCTATCACGAAGTGATGCTCCGGGAACAGACCGGCGCTGGGGCCATTGGAATAGACCGCAATACCCTGCTCCCTGTCCTGCGGCACATATGGAGTCGTCTCCAGAAGCTTAACAAAGAATCCGAACAGCCCGTCCACCGATTCCATGCGGCAGGCGGCCATGGCCTCCTCTATCCTGGAAATCTGCCTCACGCAGAATGAATAAACGCTCATCTCCAGCTCAGATGCCTGATTGAATGCCCCCGGAATGAAAAGCTCGTCCTGAAATGCGTTCAAAGCCTTCCGCATGTCCCCTGCGCTTCTGCATCTCCTGAATCCCTCCAGCAGATTGACCAGACGGACGAACTCCGCCCTCTCCTCGCCCCGCAGCCTGGCTTCCCATTCCTCGCGCCCCGAGACCACCATCTTCTGCAATCCTGCGGCAATGATTGACCTTAGAACCTTCTTGTTTCGGAAAGGATATGAGCCGGACAGCAAAAGACGCTGCATCGACTGAATCGAGAAATCCTCCGACAGCACCGACTGGACATCCAAGAAGAAACGACCTGCGCTGTAGAAGGCAAGAGGAAAGTTCTCCGTGAAATCCAACGGAATCTCAAGCCTTCTGGCCTCCCGGTCAAGATACGCCTTGCTCGCAGGCAGCCCGAAATCAGTCAGCATGATGTCAGAAGCATTTACCCCTTCATCCAGCAGCCTCCGAATCCGCCGCAGCTGCACCCTCATTTCAAGCAGCGAATTCCTGAACACCTCGATGACCGGCTTCACCGTAACATCCGAAGCCCCGATTGTCCGGAACCGCCCCTCTCCTACAAAATGGGCGAACAAAGGATAACCATCCATCGCTTCCGGGAAGCATATCACGAACCCGGAGCAATCCATCCCCTCCGGCACAGACGGTCTGTCATATAAAGGTTCAAACATCCCCCGCTCTTCCAGGAAGGCCCTGTACCCGGAAAGAATGACGGCGGCATCACTGCCGATGTCCCCACCCGAATGCCCGGACGCCAGCTCAAGATACGGCAGAATCCTGAATATCGATGACGCAAGATTCTCTGCGGAAAGCCCCCGCCAATGACGCAGATGCCCCGCCTGCCCGGAGGCGGCAAAGCTTCGGGCAAACAACCGCCTTATCAGACTATCCGATGGCTTCAAATCCCCATGAGATGGCAAAAACAACTTGTAAAACTCATCCCAAGCCATCGCGGATCGGGCAAACACCATTCCCTTTCTGGAGAAACGCGCATACTCCTGGAGATAAAACCTGGCAGCTGTTTCAGTAGGCAGGACACAAGTTCCGCCGGAGTCCAGAAAATCGAATACAGCATCCCTGATATCCATCGTTGAATCTTACCACGCAATCCTGTATTATACAACAAATGAAGACGGAAAAGCTCTCCCGGCCTGCCAACTGGATAGTGACCATGCTCGCCGCAATGCTTGCAGGAATCGTGTTTGACCTGCTCATTCCATACCCGCCGGATGCCCCGAAATGGGTCTCCCGGATTCTGTCCAGCCTGCATCAGTGGGTTCTTATCGCTGCGGTCCTGCTCCTGACCCGCAAACACCTGCGCTTCCCCCCTCGCAGGCTCATCATGCCGGAAGGACGTTTCAGCCCCTTGAAAGCTCTCTCCTACGGCCTCATCTGGTTTGCTTCGCTGGCTGCATTCGCTCTGGTCAAATACGTCCTCAAGCCGGCCTTGTTCCTTAAGGCGCAGGATTATCGCTTCCTCTCCCCCATGCTCATGGCGATTCTCCTGTTCACCCCGGTGCAGACATTCTCCGAGGAGCTTGTATTCAGATGCATGCTCTCCCGCATAGCGCATGACGAGCTTCCCGCCGGCAGAGGCCGGATGCTTGCATGGTCGCTGGTTTCCGGCGGCGCCTTCATGCTGTTTCATATAGGAAACCCAATCGGCAGAGGGCTTGCCGCCCTGAAAGCGCTTGCCTTCTACTTCATTCTTGGCGCATTCCTCATGTGGCTCAGCCTATCGGACAGAGGATTCGAACCGGCATTCGGGATTCATATGGCAAACAACCTCTTTCTGGACACAGCGCTCAGCCCGTCCGACTCATTCATGATATCCAACCCAATGTTTCTCTTCACAGGAGATGAAACCTACCTGATAATAACCGAGCTTCTGTTCTGCATGGCGGTCACCACGGGCTTTCACCGGCTTCTCTCAAAGCGGAGCATCCCAGGCAAGCCAATACCAGACAAATCAAACTCCAAGCGAGGGCATCATGAACAGCGATAATAGAACATCCACAGGCAAAGGAAGAACAGCCAAAGGCACCGGCAGGGCAATCAATGGAAACGAAACCAAGCCATCAAGCATAAAGGGCAAAGGCACCGGCAGGAAGAGAAAAGGCAAGAAACTTCCGGCATGGGGAGCGGCGCTGATAATAATCATAGCAATCGCCATCTTCATCTTCACGCCCACAAAGAATCCATTGGAGACAACCGTCTCGGGAAGCGCATTCGACTACAAGCTCTGCCTGCCGGCAGAAGACGGCAGCATAATCTATCATCCAAACTACTGGCTCTCCTACTCAGAAGAGGATGAGCAGGCCCGCTGGGTAGCCACAGTGCTGACCGCCGAAAACATCCTGGCCCCTACAGTCGAGCGAACAAACAAATTCATCCCCGACCCCGATATCGTCACCAAGAGCGCCGTCACAGGCGACTATTCCTCAACAGGCTTCGACCGGGGTCACATACTGAGCTTCGCCTCAAACGGCTGGAATGAAGAAGTCGGGGCGGCCAGCTTCTACATGAGCAACATGTCGCCGCAACGCCCCAGCACAAACCGCTACACATACGAGCGCCTTGAAGAGGCCGAAAGATCGGCAACAGTGCAGAACAGAGTACTCTTTGTGGTTCATGGCCCCGTCCTCACAGACGGCCCTTACGAGAAAATAGGCAAATCCACCAAGATATCCGTTCCCAACACATATTTCGTCTGCTTCCTGGACTACACGGGACAGACAACGAAGGCAATAGGCTTCCTGATTCCAAACGACGACGTGAACTACAGCGACATAACCCGGTTCGCAGTCCCGGTTAACCAGATAGAAGAGCTTGCCGGCATAGACTTCTGGCCCCTTCTCCCCGACGACGTGGAGGAAGAGCTCGAATCCCAGTGCGACATCTCCGCATGGGAGCTTTCACCCTTCAACAGAACAAGACTCGCCGCAAAATACGGCTACGACCTTGAAAACCTCGGCGAAAGCCATGGGTTCTACGAAGAGCGTGAACCCGCAGACCTGAAGGAGGAAATCCTGTATTTCCTATATCAGAACTTCGCCGGATACAAACTGGAAATCCTAGGGCTTTTCAACTAACTTCATCCAAAGAAGCAACCCATACAAAAGTCATCTATAAATCTGAATTTGGATAAATTCCTTTAAATATGTACAAAATTGTCATATATGATAAAATTATCTTTTATGTTCAAACTTGATTGGCTTTCGGGCTTTCTGACTTTGTTGACCACTAAAATCCCTTTATATTGAACGTAAGGTTGGAACTTAAGGATACACGAATAAAGGAGTTTGATTAATGTTGAAGCTAACTTTAAGCGAACGGTTCAAGGCGGCAGGAATATCAAGAGCCATGAAGTATTTTGCAAGCGATCCGGAGAAGAACCTGCCTAAGGCAATAGGCTGGCTTGATCGGGTCAACCGCAAAACCAATATAATCTCCGGTCAACTTGATGCGGTCAAGAAAGTCATAGCTGACAAAGACAACAACTGGTACAAGCTTATCATGAGCCTTTATAAAGACATTGATTCCAGTGTGTTTCAAACAACCTTCCGCAATCTTGTCGTGAACGCCTCGGTCATCGGAAGCAACCGTCAGAAAGCGAACGAGGCCAAATACGACTGCAACATTCCATGGGCGATACTTTTTGACCCGACTTCGGCCTGCAACCTGCACTGCAAAGGATGCTGGGCCGCCGAGTACGGGGACAAGCTCAGCATGACATACGAGCAGCTTGATTCCATCATCAGGCAGGGCGAGGAGCTTGGCGTCTTCTTCTATCTTCTGAGCGGCGGAGAGCCCACCGTCCGCCGGAAAGACATCTTCAAGCTATGCGCAGCCTACCCTGAATGCCAGTTCGCGGCATTTACAAACGGCACATTGATAGACGAGGAATTCGCTGACAACATGCTGCGTGTGAAGAATTTCATACCCGCTATAAGCATTGAGGGCTTTGAGGAAGCCACCGATTCGCGGCGCGGAGACGGAACCTACAAGAAGGTCATGAAAGCGATGGAAATCCTCAAGGCCCGCAAGCTGCCATTCGGAGCCTCATGCTGCTACACCAGCGCCAATGTGCAGAGCATCGGCAGCGAGGAATTCATAGACAGCCTGATAGAGAAAGGTTGCAAGTTCGCATGGTTCTTCACCTTCATACCGGTCGGAAACGACTCCACCAGCGAGTTGATGGCGACCGCCGAGCAGCGGAAGTTCATGTACCACCAGCTCAGAGCATTCCGCAATACCAAGCCGATTTTCACCCTCGACTTCTGGAATGACGGCGAATTCGTCAACGGCTGCATAGCCGGAGGCAGAAGATATCTGCACATAAACGCCAACGGCGACATAGAGCCCTGCGCCTTCATCCACTACAGCGACAGCAATATAAAGGACACCAAGATACTAGATGCGCTTCGCAAGCCGCTGTTCATGCAGTACAGACAGCATCAGCCATTCAATTCCAACCATCTCCGCCCCTGCCCGCTGCTGGACAACCCGGGCGCCCTAGCGGAAGTGGTCGATGCCGCCGGAGCCCACTCAACCGATCTCCAAAGCCCCGAAGACGTTCACCAGCTATGCGGCAAGTGCACAGAACGCGCAGAGGCCTGGAAACCGGTTGCCGACAAGCTATGGACGGCCGGGCACCACACCTGCCCATCCCGCACCAGCAGACGATGAGAATACCCTCAAAGAACACCGCTGCCCATCTCATCGACTGATTTGAGCAGCGGACATAAACCACAATCAAGAAAACAGCATCCCATGCCGTCAAATGACACGGGATGCCTTGCAATTGCGACAGACCTCAGCCAGCCGTCAAATCTTATCGTAG
>JBQNBA010000054.1:0-11620 GCA_052170175.1 Sphaerochaetaceae bacterium
TACAGGATGTGACGCTCATTGAGAAGAGCAAGCTGTCCGTCTATTTGAAAAATCCGATTGAACTGGGATTCGTAAGCAGGGAGTTTCCAGTGCTTTGCGCAAATGCATCTCGGCAGAATCGTCATCGGGGTGTATACAGGCTCAAAGATTTCTTTTTCCGCTTCTGGTATGCCTTCGTGTTCCCGAATCTGACGCTTCTTGAATTCGGTGATGTGGAAACGGTTTATGAGAGCATCATAAAGGACCGGCTTGACGATTTCATCTCCTATCCGTTTGAGGATATCTGCATTGATTATCTGAAATGCCTGAACATGAAGGGCGGTCTGCCTTTCGCATTCACCCAGATAGGGCGGTGGTGGGACGACAGGACGGAGATTGACGCAGTTGCCGTTGATTCTCATAGATTGAATTATCTAAGCGCTGAATGCAAATTCCGTAGAAGCCCTGCCGACAGGGAACATCTTAAGAAGCATATCGAGAAAGACCTCCGTGCGCTGAACGTCAGAGGCGAGGCGAGGGTGCATCATTTCTATTTCTCATGGAACGGCTTCACGGACATGGCGGTGAAATTCGCCGCCGAGAAAGGGATATCGCTGGTTTCAGGAGAGGATTTGTTCAATATCCAGCGGCCACCTTGTCCTATTTGCCAGCTTTGACTTCGGCGGTTTTAGCAGTTTTGGCGGTTCCGGCAGCCTTGCCTTATTTGCCTGTCTCTGCGGTTCCGGCAGTCTTGGCGGCCTTGCGGGCCTTTGCTGTCTTCTCGATTGCGTCAACTATCTTCTCATAGCCGGTGCAGCGGCAGAAGTTGCCTGATATCTGCTTGCGGATTTCATCACGGGTGAAGGTTCTGTCGCTGTTTATGATAGGCAGGGAGCTGATGATGAAGCCCGGGGTGCAGAAGCCGCACTGGATGGCTCCTTCGTCTATGAAGGCCTGCTGTATGTCTGACATCTTGCCATCGAGGTCGGAAAGCCCCTCCACGGTCAGGATATCCTTCCCGTCTGCCCAGATGCCCAGATATATGCAGGAGTTGAACGGCTCGCCGTTTATCAGGACGGTGCAGGCTCCGCATTCGCCGACATTGCAGCCATGTTTGACCGATGTCATGCCCATCTCTCCCCTTAGAACCTCGGAAAGCGAGGCTCTGGGGTCTATGTATTCTTCGCGCTTCTGGTGATTCAGGGTGAATGTTATTTTCTGCTTGTCCATTAGAATTTCCCTCCTGCCTTCTCGATTGCGCTTCTGGATGCCCGCCGGGAAAGCTCCGCGATAAGATGGATGCGGAACTCCTTTGTGGCTCTCCACGAGGTTCTGGGGTTTACGTCAAGGATTGCGTTCCGGGCTATCTGCTCTATGAGATTCTCGCAGAGCTTTGCTCCATTTGCGGCTTTCGCCGCGGTTGCGGCCCTGATGGGGGTGGGAGCGGCCACACCGAAGGCTATCCTGAGCCTTTCCACGGTCGTCTTGTCCTTCGAGAGCCGTACGTTGACCGAACATCCCAAGGTGGCGATGTCCATGGCGCGCCTCTGGGAATACTTTATGTACTGCCCGTAGGTTCGTTCATAGCTGTCCTTGGTGATTCTTATGCCGGTGAGCATCTCGTTTGGCTTGAGAGCGACCTTGCCGGGGCCTAGGTTGAATTCGGCGTAGGGAAGGGTTCTGATTCCGTCAACGCTGGCTATCTCCAGAACGGCATCATAGGCCTTGAGCGTGGAGGCCGAGTCTGCCGATGTCACTCCATTGCAGATATTGCCCCCTATTGTTCCGATGTTCCTTATCTGGGGCCCTCCGACTTGGTCGACCGCATCGCCCAGCGTAGGCAGATGCTTCTTTATTATGGGGTCAGCTGTTATGTGGGAGAAGCTTGTAAGCGGTCTTATGAGGATTGTTCCATCCTTATCCATGCAGATTCCGCGCAGCTCGTCCAGGCCGTATATGCTGATGACAGAGCATCCGGCCAGCTTGCCTTCGCGGACTTTTATAAGGATATCGCTTCCTCCCGCCAGAAACAGAGCCTCCGGGTGCCGGTTCTTCAATTCCAAGGCTTCCTTCACGGTCTTGGGTTGATAGATTATTTCAAAATCGTACATTCTGCCTCTCCTTCATCATCCTATCAGGCCTGCCAGCTTGAATTCCTCGAACAGATGCTCGGGATTAAGCGGGATGGAATTGACCGCCACCCCTGTGGCGTTGAGCAATGCATTCCTCAGCGCCGGCGCAACCGGAATCACCGGCGGCTCGCCTAACGCTTTGTTCCCGAAGGGGCCTGTAGGATCCTTTGGCTGGACGAACATCAGGTTAAGCTCGGGTGTATCCATCGCTGTCATCAGCTTGTAATCAAGCATGTTGTCATCAAGCGTGCGTCCTGTCTTGGGGTCGTACACCATTCTCTCAAGCAGTCCATAGCCCAGCCCCATGCTCATGCCGCCATGCACCTGCCCCTCGGCAAGGACCGGATTTATGATGGTGCCTGAATCATGGACGTTGACGATGTTCAGCACCTTTATCTTGCAAAGCGGGATATCGACTTCGATTTCGGTGAAGCATGCTCCGAAGGAATACGTGTTGTCGGTGCAGTGGTGCGTTTCCTCGGCGCTTATATGGTGGGAATTGGTCAGGCTGTAGCATGCCTCCATCGCCACGTCCTTAAGCTCCGCAAGCTTGCGATTGCTGCCTGTGCGGACAATCCATGCGTCCTTTATGTCGAGGTCAGCGTCGTCCTTGTTGAGCATGTATCCTGCGAACTCAAGAATCTTCTTCTTAAGAGCAAGCCCCGTCTTCTTAACCGCCATTCCCGAGACATAGGTCTGGCGCGAAGCATATGCGCCCGTATCGTACGGGGTGGTGTCGGTGTCCTGGGTGGATGTTATATGAACCATCTCAAGGGGGATCCCCACCGAGTCGGCGCACATCTGGGAGAAAACGGTGTCGGCTCCCTGCCCGATTTCGGTCGCCCCCATCTGGAGCTGGACAGTGCCGTCCTGGTTCAGAACCATCCGGCAGGCCGAGGTTTCCAGGGATATGGGATAAACTCCTGTCTTGTAGCAGAAAATCCCCATCCCGATGCCTCTACGCACGGGGCCTGTCTGGTTCCTGTATTCTGACAGCTTCTCATCCCATTTTATGAACTTGCGGCCTTTGTTTATGCATTCCTGAAGTCCGGTCGAATGGCAGGTGATGGTTGTCATCGGGTCAACGTATCCGAGCTGCATCATGTTCTTCTCCCGCAGGGCTATCCTGTCGACTCCAAGCTGCGTTGCGATATCATCCATGTGGGCTTCCAGGGCGAAGCCTATCTGGGGGATTCCGTAGGCGCGCATGGCTCCGGCTGTCTGGAGGTTTGTGTACACCGTATACGCCTCGCCCTTTATCGCTCCGACAGGGTACATCATCCTGAAAGCGTTTATGGCATTGGCGACCAGCGCATGGGCGTGGGATGCGTAGGCTCCTTGGTTGGAATAGGCCGCTATGCTTCTGGCGGCGAAGGAGCCGTCCGGGCGCACGTATGAGACTATGTGGAAGTCCATCGCATGGCGGGTTCTGGTACATACGAATGTCTCTTCTCTGGTGTACTCCAGCTTGACGCACCTTCCTCCCATCTTCAATGTGAGCCATGCGTTCAGCGGTTCGGTCAGGGCGTCCTGCTTGTTGCCGAATCCTCCTCCAAGATATGGCTTTATTATTCTTATGTCGCCGAAGCCGCATCCAAGGGCCTGGGTGCATATGCGGCGGATTATGTGAGGTATCTGGGTGGAAGAGACAACCACTATCTTGCCGGCTTCCATGTAGGCGAATGAGGTGGCGTTCTCTATATGGCAATGATGAACCTGAGGGGTGTGATAATCCCCTTCGACCTTTATAAGCCCCGGCTCCTTAGAGGCGTTCTCGAAGTTGCCGACCTCGTAGCTGGAGTGGACAATCACGTTGTCCGGCTTCTCCTCGTGTATCGTTGTCGCCCCGGGCTTCATTGCATCCTGCGGGGTGAATACAGGAGGGTATTCCTCATATTCGACTTTAATTAGGGAAAGCGCATGCTTGGCTGCGATTTCGTTCTCGGCGACAACCGCCGCTATGTCGTCTCCGTAGAAGCGAACCCTTGCATTGAGCAGCTTCCTGTCGGCGATGTCCTGATGCTTCTTCTCCGTTGACCATGGATGACCTGCGGTGGGGAACTGAAGATCCGGCACATCAAAGCAGGTGAATATCCTAAGCACTCCCGGAACATTCATGGCTTCATCAAGGTCAAAAGACAGAACTCTGCCGTTTGCAATTGCGCTGTGCAGCACCTTGGCGACCAAGGCGTTTGCCGGGCAAAGGTCCGCAGTGTATTTCGCCCTTCCTGCCGCCTTTTCATGGGCATCGACTCTCGGCACTGGCTTTCCAACTACCATCGGAACCTCCTAGGAAAACTTATTGTTTACCTAACTGAAAATTATACATCCTCACTTCCCGCGCTGTCAATGAGAAACGGGTTTTTTGTTGCATTCTGTTGCAGTTTGCAATGAACAATGGCCGGCAGCCACCTTTTCCCCGTCAGGTTTTTTCTTGTTGCAAATTTAATTCCAATCTCATAAAATATAACGGAATCATGGATTCCGTAATTGCTAAACATCTAGACGAGTATTCGCAGAAGCCTTTGATTGTCGTCGAGGTTCCCGGCGTTTCTGTTCTCTTCGGGGAATTCGCTGATTATTGCAGCGGGTATTCGGTGTGCATAGCCAACGACATGAAGCTGCTTGTCGCCGTTTCCAAGAGGGAGGATGGCTCGGTGAAGGTGAGCAATTCCTACAGCGGCGACCACAAGCGCTTTTCGCTTTCCGGGCTTAAGTTCCGCAAGGAGGACAGGTGGGGCAACTACGTCAAAGGCGTTCTGCTCAACATTCTGAATTCCAATCTCCAGATTTCCGGGCTCAACATATCGTTGTCGGGGTCGCTTCTGGCCTGCGACCCGGAGACTGTTTCCTCCGCTGTCGGCGTGGGTGTTGCGCTTGCGATAAACAGCTTGTTTGACCTGAAGATGACGAACAATCAGATTATCCGGCATGTTTACCTTTCCAGCACGGTGTTCTGCCAGGAAGGCTGCAAGTACATGACGATTCTCACGATGATGGAAGCGCAGGAGAACATGGCGATGCTGTTTGACAACCAGCAGGTGATGTTCAGGCTCACGCCTTTGCGCAACAATGACCCGGAGACCCGTTTTCTGGTTTTTGAGAGCAGGATTCCGCCGCTGGCCATGAGAGAGGAGAAGCTCGTGATGAACGTCGCCATGAGAAGGGCTTTCGCCGCTTTAAGGGAGCATTATCCTAAATCGTGTCTACGGGATGTGCCGGAGCAGGATTTGTCGGAACGTGTCATAAAGATTGATGAAGAGGCGCGTCAGATATGCTCCTATGTCATAGAGGAGAGCAAAACGGCTTTTCAGGCGTTCAAGGCTCTGGAAATCGGCGATATTGTCACTCTTGGCAAGCTTATGGGCAAGGCTCAGAAGGGGCTTAGGGACAAGCTGGATCTGACCTGCCCTGAGGTGGACTGGCTTGTGAAAAGGGCGAATGAGATTCCGGGGTGCATGGGCGCCTGCATGATTCCCACGGGGCTGAGCGGATCTATTCTCGTGCTGATGCATGATTCCGCCATTGAGCTTTTTGCCTCGAAGCTTATCGACTACGAGCATATATTTGGTTTCTCTGTGGTCAAAAAGGAACTTCATAGCTTCGGCTGCGCCCATGTTGCTTGCTCCTTGTAGAATATTTCCTTTTTTTGTGATTGTATTGTACGCATGAAGATACTTTTGACCAACGATGACGGTTACAGCTCCTGCGGCTTGCTTTATCTGGACAGGGCGCTGTCCGAGGCGGGGCACGAGGTGCATGTAATCGCCCCGGATGGGCAGCGAAGCGCTTTCAGCCATCATATCACGATGCATGCCCCGGTCCGCATCACAAAGCTTGAGGCTCCCAGGCATTTCAGCTGTTCCGGCACTCCGGCGGATTGTGTGTTGTTCGGTCTTGCCGCAGTGCTGGATGAGTTTCCCGATTTGGTGATATCGGGTATAAACGCCGGATTCAACGCAAGCACTGATATATTGTACTCCGGAACCGTGGCAGGGGCGCGGGAGGCGGCTGTGAGGCATGTCCCGTCAATGGCATTGAGCCTGCAGGATCCCGATGGCCCTGATGATGTTCTGGATTTTGAACCTGCATGCGCCTTCATGGTTCGTAATCTGGAGAAGCTTTATCCGCTCTGCGGAGACGGCAGCTTCCTGAACATAAATTTCCCCAAGACAATCGGCAGGGGCTTCAAGGTGGGCGGGATGGATTATCTTGCCTATCGTGACAACATTGGAATCGTCTCCTGTCATGACGGGGCATCAGTCCTGGAAATAAGACCCGGAGGCTTTCCCGAAGCCGAAGGCTGCACCGGTCTCAGCGACTTTGAGCTTAGCAGGAACGGCTGGATAACGATAACGCCGATAAAGGTGCTTCCGGATGTTGATGACGGGAAAATCGGGTTGATAGAACAGCTTGAGCTGGAATTCTAAGGCTCTTCACGGATTTCCGTGGGATATTTTCTCAGATGATTTTTCTTGGCGCGTCAGGGCTGGCATATCAAGGGCGGCAGCGCATCGGTGCATGGATTGCGCGTCATGAAGCGTTTTGTCAAGCGCTGCTTTCGATTTGCTGACGTTTTTTTCAACGAGTCAATAGGAATTAGTGTAAACAGTCACTAACAAAGCAGAAAATCAAGCAAGCCTATTGACGGCTATAACGGTTAGTGATATATTATAGTAAACGTAACACCATCCTGAAAGAGAGGACGACTGCATTGAGAGATAATATAAAAGGCGGTGCGCTGACAGAAGTGACTTTTTTAATCTTATTATCTCTGTATGCGCCTAGGCATGGGTATGCAATCATGCAGTTTATTGAAGAAATAACACACGGGCGTTTATTGCTTGGTGCGGGAACGTTGTATGGGGCATTGACTGCATTGCAAAAAAAAGGATGGATCATTCCATGCGAAAATGGTGAGGAAAGAAAAAAAAAGTACGAAATAACATCTTTAGGGAAAGAAGTTGCCGAAAAAGAGCAGTTTCGATTAAAGGAGCTATCTCACATAGCCGATAAAATTGTTGGAGAATAAAATCATGGATAAAAGGTGCTTTCGCTATTACGGAGGGTTGCTTGCAAGTCAAGAAAAGTGGCTGAATAAAATGGCCATGAAAGGCTTTCGGCTAAAACGAGTTGGAAAGCTTTTATATGAATTTGATAAATGTTTGCCTGGACAATATGAGTATCGAGTTGAGTTTGTGGGGCAGAAAAAGGAGCGCGGATTTCTACAAATGCAACAACATTTAACAGAGAGCTTTTAATTGTCGAAAAGAAGCACGATGGCAAACCATTTGAGCTCCATACTTCGTATGAAGATCAGATTGCTTACTATGGTTCTTTACGCAATCTATGGTTGTTTGTTTTCTTTCCCCTGCTCCTTTTGGTCATCTTCAACATGACATATTTAAACGGAGCACTGGCAATATTACCGCTTTTTCCGATTGTTATGTACCAAGCGCGAATTTATCGCGTCAAGAAAAGATTAAGAATTAAGGAGTGGTGAGTTGTGAAAATCAAACCAAAAAACGCAAAGGGCGTCATTCTTATTGTCGTGATTGTTTTGGCTCTGATTGCAGCAGCACGCTTCATTGGGATTGGAACGACGAGAAGCGCAATGAGAATTGGATATGTTGATAAAGGAGGATGGCGGGACTGGTCAGCATCGTACACGCTTTTGGATGGAACCTTGCAGCATACACTGCGCCCCAACGTATCTGATGATTTATTACTCATAGACGTAAAAACAGCATCGGGAACGATTTCGATTGAGATTAAAAATAATGATGGAGATGTTGTTTTCCAGCAGGAAAATCTTGATACAAAAGAGTTCACTGTAGAAGTGGCAGAGAAGATATCTGTTGTGGTTCACGCAAAGAGACATAAAGGAGGTTTTGGTTTCAACTTTGCATCTTCTGAACCTGCTGATTAGTTAATATTTACGGCTGTATTAAACGCGGCAGAGATTTGCTTGGTGCTGAGGAAACAGAACCAAACGGATTATTTTTCAAAGCTAAATGAACAGATTGCATATATTAAACAGATAAAGGTCTTTAGTTTGTTTGATAGCTTTTCGAGCAGATTAAATCAGATTTTTGCAACAACACTCAATTGTGCATATAATTATCAAAAAAAGTGTGCAAGAAACAAAAGTGTCATACGAACGTCTTGACAGTATTATGTCAATCCCTGTTGAAACCGTTGGAAACATCGAGTTGAGCAGAATTGAAACTATATGCACAAAATCATTAAGTTTAAGTGAGAATGGCAAGGCGATTGTCTTTGGTCTTAATGCTTGCTTTGAAACGGGGCATATATATTCCATTCGGGGTCTGAATGGATCGGGCAAAAGTACTTTTATAAATCTTCTCATGGGACTATATATGGACGAATATGAAGGGGAGATTTTGATTAACAATCTGCCTCTAAAAGAAGTGAACATGTATTCCATCAGACAGAGAAACATGGGGGTTTTTGAGCAGAATCCTGTTTTGTTTGAAGATACTATTGCTTATAATGTGCATCTAAATCAAGAAGCTTGCGACACTGATATTATTAAACAAGTAATTGATGTTCTGGGATTAAGAGATTTTCTTTACAATTTACCCAAAGGACTTGATACCGTTTTGTATGAAAATGCGGCAAATATATCCGGCGGCGAAAAACAAAAGATTGCTCTTTTAAGAGCAATCATAAAAAATCCCGATGTCCTAATGTTAGATGAACCGACATCAGATTTAGATGACATAACCACAAGACGATTGATAGAGTATTTGAAATCAATAAAAGGAGATAAAATTATTATTATCGTTTCTCATGACGATGAAGTGGCTCAAATTGCTGACAAAACAATATGGAGACAGCTGCTTCGGTTCAGAACATTCTAGAAACAAGCGGAAAATAAGACGGACAATTCTTGCGACTTCCTTATTGATAATCCCAAAATCCTTGTTGCGGGTCTTTGATGTAGCCGTAAGGGGCTTCTATGGCGATAGACTTTTCACTCATGCCTTTGCCTTGATACCCGTTTTCACTTTCTTGCTGATGTCCTTTGCGCATCACTCCGACCTGATGCTGATGAACAGCGCAAACTCTAATGTATCAGACTTCTCGCTGTTTATTCCGCTGTTTACGGCAATAAAGCGCACGTTGTTCCTGCGGAAGATTTACATAGTGTTTCCTGTTTGGAGATAATCGCGCCCCCAGCGTGTCATGTCCTTCATGATGACAATGCTGTTGCCCACGCCACCGTTCCTGTCCTCGTTGCCGACTGAAAGACGGACGTATAGTGTGGTGATATTGTTGTACTGTATCATGGCGTGATTCCCCATTTGAAATTAGTTTTTTTGTTGCAAAACCATTTCAACGGCTATTATAATACTGAATATGAACAAGCGGCCAGCGAGATGGTTTCACCTGTTTGTCCTATTTGTCCGCTGCGCTTGCTGAACGGATTTGGCGGCAGAATGAATGGTTGTGACTGGAATCAGGGGAGGGAGATTTCATGAGGGAGAACACTGTAGAGGATGCGGGAGCGGCGCTGGATGCTTTTAAATCGGCAAGCAGCGTTTTGCGCAAGTCTGTTTCTGAGGAGATAAACAAGACCATGAAGGAGCGCGGCATATCGAAGGCCGATCTTGCAAGGCTTCTGGGAACATCCCGGTCAAATATCACCCAGATTCTAAAGGGTGACCGCAATTTCACGATAGACACGCTCTGCTCGGTGGCTGATGGACTGGGGATGAGGGTCGATATCACTCTGAAAAAGCGAAGAAAGCAGTCAAGGGCTGCGGAAACGGATTGATACCGCCGTATTTCAGTCGTTGCCTCTGGCTTCCAATTGCTGCCTCCGGCTTCCGGCTGATTGTGAAATCACTGTTTGAAATTGCTAATCGCCGAATATGCTGCCGCCTATGAACTCTCTTAGAAGCGAATCCTTTGGCACAAGCCGCTCGGGGAGAGGGTGGACGTTGTCCAGTATCTTGAGCAGCCTGCGCGCTGTGGTATAGTACTCTTCGTTTGTCGGCTTGACTTCCTTGAGCAATGGGGAGGCGTATCCGGCAAGCACGCTGATTTCATAGTCAAGGGCGCTGTTCAGAATGACGTTCGCATTGTTCTGATACGGGAATATGTACATGTTGGCCCCGGATTGAACCTGCGACCACATCTTGAGGGTTGTCAGCGCCGGGATGTCACGCGCCCTTGCATCCCTGACCAGCCGGCGCAGGAGCCTGTTGTCGGTGGTTGACAGCCGGGTGTGGTCGTCAAGGTTTATCTGGGTGAGGGCGGAGATGTATATGCGGTATACAAGTTCCTCGGAGAAACTTGGAAGCAGGCTTGGATTCAAGCCATGGATGCCCTCGACCACGACTATGGAACCGGGGGTCAGTCTCGCTCTGCTTTCTGACAGATAGTGTCCCCGCTGTGAGAAATCGTAGCATGACAGCCGCACTTCATCGCCGTCAAGCAGGCTTGAAAGCTCATGCCGGAACGTTTCGGTGTCTATCGCCTCGTATGCTTCGAAATCAGGTTTCCCGTCAGGCATCCGGGGAATCTGGGCATGCGGCAGATAATAATTGTCAAGCGATATCCGCAGAGCCTCGTGCCCAAGCATTTTCAGCTGCAGGCAGAGCTTTCTGGCGAATGTCGTCTTTCCGGAGGATGAAGGGCCGGAGATGAGGACAATCTTAAAGGGCTTGCTGGATATGTCATCTGCGATTGAGGCTATCTTGCGCGCCTGGAGCGATTCGCTTAGCAGGATGTACTCCGATATCCTGTCCTTGTCGTAGCAGATGCTGTCAAGCTCCCCTACAGACTGGATTCCCAGAATCTTTCCCCATTTCCTGTACTCTTTGAATACATTGAACAGCAGGGGATTGTCGGTGAATGGACGCAGCTGCTTGAAATCAGAGGAGCGGGGATATCGCAGGAGCATCCCGCTGCCGCCATAGCCTTTCAGCTCCCACAGCGTCAGCGTGGCGGTGTTGGGGGCAAGCACCTCTATGCTTATATCATAGTAGTCGTTTATCTTGTAGCATGCCACGTCAGGGTCGTTGTTGTATTTGAGAATCCTCACGGTGTCCTCAAAGCCCCGGCTGGAGAAATGCTCTATGGCTGTTTCATATGCGAGGAAGCGCCTCTCTATCGGCAGCCTGGCCTTTGCAAGCTCACGCATCTTGCCGGAAAGCTCCGCTATTGTCTTTTCGTCTATCGGGCATTCATCATCGAATGTGTAATAATAGCCGTCTCCAAGGGAATGCCCTATGACCAGATGCTTGCGGGGATACAGGAGCGAAGCGGCATAGTTCAGAAGATAGCAGATGCTTGTGCGGTATATGCGCTTTCCAAGGTCGGAGAAGAGCCGCACCTCTTCAAGCTGGAACGAGTGGTTCAGCCTGGCTGATAACGGCAGGAGCTCGCTGTTTGCAAGACCTGCTACAATGGGATTGTCCATGTAGTCAAGGCTTTCGCAGCCCTTGGGGTCATGCTCCTCAAGGAACTCGCCGATTGAG
>JBQNBA010000055.1:0-11592 GCA_052170175.1 Sphaerochaetaceae bacterium
GCCATGAAGCATATGAGGCAAGCCCGCCGCCTTGCCGTCATGAGGCTTTCGGTTTCAGTTTTAGGTTTCAGATTTTGGCTGCGGGTTCGTGTTTCAGAGGTTTTGGGTTCAGATTTTAGTTTCAGCCTGACAGAGCCCCAGCAGAGCCGATGCGTCATATGCGCCGTTTCTCAACAGCTTGTAAGGCTTGCTCGTTGCATCGATAAGCGTCGAAGGCACCGTGCCCTGCGTCTCGGAGCCTTTGACCAGGAAATCCACTGTGCATTCGAACCGCTGCCGTATTTCGCTGAAATTCAGCAATGTAGGCTCGCCCGAAGTATTGACGGATGTCGAATAAAGCGGAGAGCCGACAGATTCAAGGAGCTTTTGCAGGAACGGGTCATCAGGAACTCGCATCGCTGTTGGGATTCCGGATTTATCAGTAAGAATCACTGTGAGCGGCGCAGGCCAGATTGCCTCGATGTCCGCAGGTATTCCATCTCTTGCCAGCGATCTTGCCTGCTCGATTGTGCAGATAAGAAGAAACGGCTTGCAATCCGGTCTGTTTTTGACGAACCTCAATGGCTTCTCCCCGATGCCCATTATGCTGCAAAGTCCGTATATGGTGTCGCACGGCAAAACGCCTATGCCTCCGCCACGTATCATTGCGCTTACAATCTGTATTGTTTCAGGGTTGCTTTTGTTAAGTACCATCTTGTGCTCCGCCGTCGTTTTTCCTACTGCCGGATTTTCTTATAAGCCCCAGAAAGAAAGTCGCCGCCGTGGAGATGGCCAGCGAAATAAGCGCTATCGAGCCTTTCGAGAGATGCCAGGCTTTCTGGTGATTGGCTTGGATTCGCTTCAAATCATACATTTTTTCGGTTTTATAATCCAGCGAATCCGGTTTGAAATAATAAACTTCATCGCCGTCAAGGCTGTATCCCTGCTTTATAGCTCCGTCTTTAAGGAAGTTTTCGGTCAGGATATTCTCTTCTTGCCTTTTGAAATTGGCTTGAGCTGTCTTGAGCTTCAAAAGGCTTTCTTCCTGGCGCTCCAGCTCTTCTGCAAGCTGCCTGTTGTATATAAATCCTTCCTCTCCGAGCAGCCCGGAGAGCAAGAACCACATGCAAGTGAAGACCAAAATGAAAAAGAGCAAAGATTTCCTTGTCATGACAAAGCTTTTTCAATATAATCCAAAGTGTATATTTTAGTATTGAAATTGTACTGGTTTCTTATTGCAAAGTAAAGCAGGAGTGCAGATATGGGTGACGGGAAGAAAAAAAGCAGCTGGGGAACGGTGTTCTCAGCCACGCTTCTTGCAATATTGGTGATCGGCTTCATCGTGTTCGCCTTCTATCGCTGGATTGTCCCGCAGTTCGCTATCAGGTCCGCAGATATACATAGGGTCGTGCTCCTTCTGCTTCCTTTTGTCGTCGGCATATTGCTCATACTGCTTGGAGTTTCTGTCAAGTCAAAGAAACAGAAAGAATTCGATGATGCTTTGCGCGACAGAATAAGAACCGGGAATCTCTTTGCCCTTCCGGAAGAGGAGCCTGTTGATAAAGACCTTTCTTCTGAAAAGGACCAGATGGCAAAGGCTGCCGGCATTCATACGGCAGAGCAGAAACGCTCGGAGGAAGACGAGCTTGCAGGCTTCGCTCAGCAGTCCTTTGATTCTGACGAGCAGTTTGATGGCTTCGATGCAGCTGTTGCAGAGGAAAAGCCGGAAAGCGATGCGGAAGAAGCCATTGAACAGCCCGCCGATATTTCCGCTGGATTATCATCAGAGACAGCTGCTGAAAAAACATCGGAAGTTGCAGCGCCTGAGCCTGAAACGGATAGCATTGACGAATATTCGGAGCTGCTTGCAAGGCAGCTTGAAGAAATCACCGGGGAATCGGATGTTCATGATGAATCCGCTGAGGCCTCATCCCCTGTCTCAATTGACGATGCAGATATAGTTGACACCATTGAGCAGGAAAGCCGGTCTGAGGCCGAGACTCCTGCTGCGCAGCCTTCCCCGTTGTTGGATGAAGAGCATCAGGAGGAAGAGGCGCTTCTTGCAGCGGAATCCGAGCAGGTTGAAGAAGTTGAAGAAGATGACGAATACATCTCCTTGCTTGATGAGAATTCCCCTGTGATACAGGCCATTGATGCGGTTCCGCTTGGCGCTGATGATGAATTCGTCAAGACATATGAAACCAGATCGGTGAATCAGAGCGATGTTTATGATTACATCACTGATGAGCTGGATTCGGCTCAACGCATAGATTATGATATTTCGTTTGTTAAAATCAAAGGCTCGGATGAGGGTTCGCTTGAAGGGCTTCTGGGCGAGAGCGCAAAGCTATTCAGCCTTCCCGATGGCTCGATTGTCGCAGTCCTTCCATTCTATAATCAAGGCGAGACCCGGAATGCTCTCGGCAGCTTGAGCGATGATGCCAAGGTTCTTTCACGGGGGCGGGAGGAACGAAGGCTGGATGTCAGCCAGGTCGTCCGCGAGATGGGGCTTTAATGGATTTTAATGGGGTTTCAACGGGCTTTTCAATGGTTCGTCTTTAAGCGGAATATCGAAAACCATCCGATCCTTGCACAGAAGCGATGAAGGGAATATCTCCTTTGCCTCTGCAAGGAGCTGCTTCAATTCCTTGTCGGAGTATCTGGGGCTGTAATGAATAAGCCCCATTTGGGCGACATGCGCTTTCTTGGCGATCATGGCGGCCTGCGAGCTGGTCATATGCTTCTTTTCCCGGGCATCGGAGAGAAGGTCGTTCGTGAACATCCCTTCGCAAAGCAGCAGGTCGGAATCACGCGCACTGTCTGCGATATAGTCCAGATACATCGTGTCGGTTATATATGAGAACTTCCTGCCGGCGCGCGGCTTGCCCATGACATCAGACGGATGAATCTCACGGCCGTCTTCCAATCGTATAGAGGAACCGTTCTGGAGCGTGCCCCACAGCCTGCCCATCGGAATTCCAAGCTCTCTTGCCTTATCGGGATAGAACTCCCCTTTTCTATCCTTCTCCTTGAATACATAGCCGAAGCAAGGCTTTGTGTGAAGAAGAGGAACAGCCTCGACTGAGTATTCGGAGCAATCGATGAACACTCCGGAGGAAACTGTCTTTATTATTATTTCGTAATTGATGTACATATCGAGTATGCGCCGGTTTTCATCGATGTATTCCTGCAGCTTGGGCGGACCGTATATATATAGCGGATCGTTGCGCTCGACTTGCGATGAAAGCATGAGAAGCCCCGGCAGCCCTGTGACATGGTCTGCGTGCATATGCGTTATGAATATCGATGAAATCTTCTTCCAATGGAGGTTAAGCATCTTCAGAGAAACCTGAGTCCCTTCCCCGCAGTCAAACAAGAACAGCTCCCCATTCCTTCTCAGCATCGCCGAGGTGAGGAATCTGCCAGGAAGCGGCATCATGCCGCTTGTGCCCAAGACAAAAACTTCAAAGCTCATGACTAAGAATATACATGTTTATCAACTTTGCAACAACTCCAGCGGTGAGTATTTCTCATTGCTTCGCAGCGAAACCGCAAGCGCCATGCTCGAAATCCCGATTATGAGTGCTGCCAGAAGCAAAAGCTTGCCGCCGCTGATCTGAACTTCGAAATCAAGCAGGTACAGGGCGAAGCCGGGAAAGCCGGATGATGCAAGCGATTTCAGAATCGGTGGAAGATTGAGGGATAGAATCAACCCCGCAATCAAGCCCATTGCCACCCCTGCCGTGACAATCAGCAGAGCCGTCAGAAAGATGGTGCGTCTTGCTTGCAGCTCCGAGCCCCCTATCATCCTGATGATGCATATCTCCTCGCGGTTGTCCGCAGCGACCTCTTGAGCGATTGTGCCGCAGTATATGCAAGCCATCAGGCCTATGACCAGTATTATGACGAGAATCATCTGCTTGCTGTTGGCAAAATTCTGATAGACGCTTTCATTGCGTTCGTTCCACAGTGAAAATGAGGTTATCAGACTGTTTTCACCAATTATTTGATAGGCTATATCCATATTGGCTTCGATGTCGTTTGTTCCTGTAAGCATTTCGATTTGAATCTCATCGTTCTTGAACACGCCGGAGAAATAGCTTGATGAACCAAACATCAGGCTGTCGTCAAGCTGGCTGTACCCAGAAGAAAACAGCCCTGCGACTTGGAGCAGAACAGGCCTGAATACAGCTGGATATGATGACTTGAGCGATTTGTCCGGATTGGAAAGCACCATCATGGCAACCTTATCCCCGATATCAAGCCCCATGCTTCTTGCCAGACCGGCGCTCATAAGCACCTCGTTTTCGGTGAGCACGGGAATTGATGGAATCGATGGAATCGGCGGAGAATCGTAAGCGTTATCCATGGCGCTGGCTTTGGCTCCTAGCTCATATCCATCCTTATCTTCAAGCTTATACCCAAGCTGGGAAAGCCTTTCTGCATTGAAATAATTCTCGTCCACGCCCTTTATCATTACATCCGCCGTGGAAGAAGAGGAATATATGACGGCATAGCCGGACACCACCGGACTCATCCTGGGGTCTTCCGGAATGAAATCGCTTGAAGCTGTGAATTGTATCTGTCCGCCGGAAAGCCAGATGTACTTCTCGGTTATGCCGTTTATCATGCTGTCGACAAAGACTACGCAAAGGACAAGCGGAGTGACGACAAAGGTTATAAGAAGCAGATTGCCTATTGTCTTCTTCCTTTTGCTGAGAAGCTTGCCCATCCAGAAAAATTCGAGATTCATGAAATCCGCACGAGCTCCTTCCCTTCTATCTTGTACTGTTCATCGCATCGTGAAGCAAATGCTTTATTGTGCGTCACAAGGAGCAACCCGCATGCGGTGCATAATCCCAGAAGCATATCCTCGACCTTGCCGGCGTTTTCCTCATCCAATGCCCCGGTAGGCTCATCGGCGAATATCATGGCAGGGTCGTTGGCCAATGCACGGCAGATTGCGACCCTTTGCTTCTCGCCGCCGCTCAGCTTGGAGATCGGACGGCAGGAAAGGTAGGTCAGATCGAACCGCTCCAGCAGCTGCAGCGCTTTGTCTCTCGCCCTTGCCCGTGTCTCGCCTATTATGAGGCATGGAATCATTATGTTCTCCAACGGAGTGAAGTCCTCAAGGAGGAAGTTGTTCTGGAAGATGAACCCGGCCTCCCTGCTTCTCATTCTGGACATCCTGGCATCTTTAAGCCGTGATATATCGACAAGCCCGTTGCCGTCTCTCCAATGCACCTGCCCTGATGTCGGTCTTTCCAAACCCGCGGCGATATGGAGAAACGTGCTTTTGCCGGAGGCGCTCTCCCCTGTTATCGAGATTGATTTCCCGCTTTCCAGACGTATATTGACGTGACTGAACAGCGTAAGGGTTTCATCGCCGTTTGGAAATGTCTTGCTGATGTCCTCCAAAGCAAGCACTTCAACTCCTTGTATCATCTTTCAGTATCTCCATTATGTTTATCTTGAATGCCGCCGCCGACCCCGCCAGGGCGAATAAGAACGTACATGCCAGAATCGCAACAGAAAAGAGAGCCGTCTCTCCGAAGCTCATTGCAACGTGAAGCGGATAGGCAGAAAGCATGCTCCTGCTGCCTGTGATGCCTTTAAGCAAAGTCTCGATTCCCGATATGACAGGTCTGATGAACGATGAGAAGAGAAAACCCAGTCCTATTCCAAGCAAAACGCCCAGCAGGCTTATTTCCAGCGCCTGGACAAGGAACACAGCCACTGTCTGGGATTTCCTCATTCCCAGCGCCTGGAACACAGCCGCTTCTTTTCGCTTGGCGGCGATAAGCCTGCTTGCAGATCGTTTCAGATAGAAGCTGACTATGATGATTATGAATCCAAGAAAAGCGGACACCATCCCTTTTTCCAGCAGCAGGGCAGAATAAAGAGCGGAGTTCGCCTGCTTCCAGGTCGTGACGACAGCCCCCTCAGGCACAAGAGCCTGAATGCGCCTCTGGACATCTTCCAGATCAGCCCCATCGGAAAGGTAGATGCCTGTTCGCAAATCAGAAGTTCCGGAAAGTTCAGAAAGCAGCGATAGAGGCATGAGAATGGTCGAACCGGAGAAGTCAGGATTTGAACTGTAATGCACTCCATGAACGGTTTGTTCGGCGCTGAAAGGAATCAGTCTTGCCGCTGAGCCTTTTTTCAGCAGCATCACCTTCACGCTTTCGCCGATTCTGAGTCCCAGCGAACCGGCCAGAGCCGAACCGGGGACAAAGCCCTCCAGATTGCCTCTGATGCTCAATGCATTTTTGAAACGCTCGCTTTCTGCCAGTGATTGCGATATCCCGCGCAGCCGCGCATAGGAATCCGCACCCGTCCTGTTGTTCATTATCATGGCTGATGCATCAATATAATTGAAGGCAAGCCCGACCCCATCGATTGCAGCTATGCTGTCCATTTCAATTGCATCACCTCTGATGGTGATGTCAAAAGAATCCGTGTCCCGTATATGAGCCAGCATCGAGGATTGAAGGCTGTTCATTATGCCAATCACGACAATCAAGGCGGCCAGCCCGATGGCTATTCCTATAATGACAATGAAGGAAGCTCTTCTCTGCCGGTGAATCTTGGAGAATGCGTATCTGCTGGCGATTTCAATGATCATATATACTCCACCTTCTTTATTCTGCCGGTGCTGCTGTCATATACAACTATAGCATAAGCTTTGCCGGCTTCGTAGAGAGTCTGCCGCCTTTCCTCGCTTTCGTATTCATTGACAAACAGAATGATGCCGTTCTCCAGAACAGTCTCCTTTGAAACATCGCCATCAAGATATTCAATCTGCGTGAGCCGATTCCCTTCGGTCAGAGACGATGAAACAAGCATCCCCCCGTCTGAATACTCGAAGCGTTGAATCGACACAACCGAGCCATTCTGATTCATTATGACGGAAGAGGTCACAAGCCCCGCTGCATCAATTGTCCTTTGAGTCGTGAAGCCGCTGGGCGAGGAGATGGAAACCACAAGACCTTCTTCATTCTTCTCTGCCCGAACCGCTTCGCTCTCCATATCAAGGGCGACGGAACCATCAATAAGCTTTCCGTCAGCGAACATCCACGAGTCGCCTATTATGATTCGATCCTCCTGACCGCTTGCCATGTCAATCGTCCTCACCATAGCCAATGAATCATTGCCCGCAGCTCTGTGATAGAAATCAATTGAAATCATCAAGCCCTGTTTCTTTGTGATAACCTGTTGAAGCAAGCCGTTGTCATCGTATTCGAACTGTTCAATGATTTCGTTTCCGTCCGGCTCCCTGAGCATGCAGAGTTTCAGCAAGCCCCTGTCAAAGAATTTCGCACTTTCCACCAGCCCGGAGTCCAAATCGGTCTCGGCAATGATGCAGAGGCGTTTCCCGTCCTTTGATTCGAATCGGTCGAATCTCTTGACCGGCTTGTCGTTTCTGAAAAGAATCCGAGAATCCACCGGCAGAACATCAAGCTCCGCCGGCATGCAGCTTGGCAGAACAGCGTCCTCAGAGGCAGTCTGCATTATCTGATAATCCGATTCGATGTCAAGGTCATCAAGATTCTGACCAAGGATATTTGACCTTGCCCCCATGAGCATGCTGAGAGAGAGCCACAGCAGTCCAAAAGTCAGCAAAGCCCGTTTCATTCGCCTAGAATTCCAGAAGATTCGAGATGAACTCGTCTTCATCAAACGGCTTCAAATCCGACTGCTTCTCGCCTGTTCCCACGAAGGCTATCGGAATGCCGATCTGAACCAGTGCTCCGGCTTTGGAGGCGCTGTCGTACTTTGCCAGGACAAGCGCATCTATCCCAATGGCCTCGTTGAATATGGCAGCCTGGCTTACTGTGTTCTGCCCGGTAGTCGCATCGACTACAAGCAGCTTCTTGTAGCAGGCCGGGTCGACCTTTGCCCTTATTATCTTGTCAATCTTGACAAGTTCTTTCAGAAGGTTCTCCTTGTTGTGCATTCTGCCTGCGGTGTCGCAGAGCACAAGCTCCTCTTTCTGAGCATCAGCGCTTGTCAGAGCATCGAATATCACAGCCCCGGGGTCGCTTCCTTGGTTCTGGCGGACAAGCCTTGCTCCGGTTCTCTGCGAATGGATTGCCAGCTGGTCTATCGCCGCTGCTCTGAATGTGTCAGCTGCCGCCAGAACGACTTTCAGACCATCCTGCTTGTAATGGGCGGCAAGCTTTGCTATGGTGGTGGTCTTCCCCACTCCATTGACACCCAGCACCAGATAGGCGTTCAGCTTTCCGCGCACCGGCACGAGCTCGACTCCTTTTATGCGCGGCCGAATCATGGTTCCGACAATGGCTGCCAGCTCTTCCTTTGTCCCGGGCTTTTTCGCTCTTGCCTCTTCGGCTATCTCAAAAGTCGCTTTTGTTCCGAAATCCCCTTCGATGAGAAGGTCCTCAAGCTCGTCATATGCATCGTCTCCAAGCTGCTTGGAAGAAGAAAAGAGCTTTGCCAGCCTGGCTCCTAGATTGAATAGTTTCATTTTAGTCCACCCTATCTTGAAATGGTTATTCCCGCTCTGTAATAATCGGTCAAATCCGAAATGAGGTCAATCAGGGAGATGAGAAGCGCCCCTGAAACGGCAAAGCCGGCGGTCTTGATGAAATTCCCATGACCTTCTGCCGATGAAATCAGCACCTCCGTTCCAAAGATGATCAGAGAACGCGCGAACGACCAATAGAAATCATTGCGCGCTTTGCGATAGATTTCTGAATAGCCGGTGCCATCAGGCTCCATGCTGTCAGATCCCATGCCATCAGGCTCCATATCGAAATGGATATGCCGCATGGCTTCGTCTGAGGCATTGAATGACAGGGGCTTCCGAGACTGCTGGGAGGCTGCAAGCGTGAAAGGGATGCTTAAACCTTCGATGCACAGCGGAGCATTTCCCGCCTTCTCTCCATTTGCCCAGACCTCGATTTGATTGCTTGAGCCGGTGACAAGGACTCTGCTGGTTTTAACAGCTGCGGGGCTGATGCAAAGATGCACGGCTTCACGGCTGCCCACCGCTATGGATTTCATGCCCTGCTCTTCTTCGTCGAAGTACTCATAAATGCCGGGTCTTACAATCTGATACTGATTTGCATATCCGCCGGAGGTCCCAGCCGGAGCGGATGCGGGCGATGCATCAGGAGATGCAAGCGATGCAAAGGCCGGTCTGGCTGAATCGAATATGATAAGCGATGAATCAGGGGGATAGAAATACGGCATAAGCGCCATGATGAGATCCGCTTCATTGAAGTCCCGCTCAGCAGACAGGCTGATATGCTCATATATTCCCGATGCTTTTCCGTCAAATGCAAATACACGGCATCTTATGAGGTCATCGATGCCTGTGCTTGTTATCATAAGCAGCAAGTCAAGTCCGTTGATAAGAAGATAATCAGCCAGCTTCTGGTCGTCGCCAAGCGCAAGCCAGTCATAAAGCCGTTTATCAAATTCAATCTCCTTGAAAACCGATGCGGGGATATCTTCATCAAGCCCCGGCTGCGTGCCGGCATGGAGACCGGCATTGAGAAAGGATTCTCTGGCCGCATCTATCTTGCTCTGATTCTCACTGGCGTACGCCTTGTCCAAGGCGATTCCGGCTTCATCAAGAAGCCTTTGCTTCTGCTTCTGCCTATAATACGAGAGAGTTCCCTCATCATCCCGGAAATCAAATCTGAAAAGATTCTCGAGCAGAACGCCCATGTCAAACACTTCTGCCGTGTCATCGTCTATGAATCCGATGACACGGTTCGCTGCAGGCAATGGCATGAGCACAGCCATCAGAATGGCGGCCACCGCTAAGAGCTTCATTCCTCGATACCTTGGCTCTGATGCCAATTCAGGAATTTCTCAATGAAAACATCAAGGTCGCCGTCCATCACGGCGTTTATGTTTCCCGTTTCGTAGCCGGTGCGAAGATCCTTTACCAAAGTATAAGGCTGGAAAACATAAGACCTGATCTGGCTGCCCCATGATATTTCCTTCTTCGCTATTGCGTGCTTTGCGTTCTCCTCTTCATTCTTAGCCTTGTAGTACTCGTACAGCCTGGAACGGAGCATTTTGAAAGCCATGTCCTTGTTCATTATCTGGCTTCGCTCATTCTGGCATTGAACCACTATGCCCGATTCGAAATGGGTTATGCGGACGGCCGAGTCGGTCTTGTTGACGTGCTGGCCGCCTGCCCCGCCGCTGCGATATGTATCTATTCTTATATCCTCGGGCTTTATCTTTATCTCTATGTTGTCCGCAAGAACCGGAGATATATACACAGAGGAGAAAGAGGTGTGCCTGCGGGCATTTGAGTCGAATGGAGAAATCCTGACAAGCCGGTGGACACCCGCCTCCCCCTTCAAGTAGCCGTATGCATACTGCCCCTTGACTTGAACCGTCACGCTCTTTATGCCGCCTTCATCTTCAAGCATATCAAGAATCTCGGCCTTGAAGCCGTGGCGCTCGCACCATCTTGTGTACATCCTGAGCAGCATCTGCGCCCAGTCGCAAGCTTCGGTTCCGCCAGCTCCGGCATGGACGCTGAGGAAGCAATCACCCTTGTCATAGAGCCCGTTCAGGAGCGTCCTGGTCTTGAGCTTGTCGAACTCTTCGTAAAGCCTCCTTATTTCGCCCTCGACTTCGGAAGCATATTGCTCGGGGTTCTCATCCTCATCATAAAGCTCTATCAGATCATCAAGGTCCTTCAGCTTCTTTATAAGACCTTCCCATGGATACACCGAATCCTTGAGCGAATTGATTTCACTGAAAGTGGCCTCGCTGGCCTTCTTGTCGCTCCAGAAGTCCGGCGCCTCCGTCTTCTTCTCTAGTTCTGCGATTCTGGATTTTATCGAATCCGGGTCAAAGACGCCCCCAGATCGCCATGGCTTCTTCTCTTATCTGATCCAGCAGGTTCTTGTTTTGTAAAATCATGAATTCATCTCCTGTCTTATTTCATTCTGTCTTTGTTTCTGTCTTTATTTCAACGAAAACCGCAATGTCTGCTCGACTGAGGCGTTTGCCCCTGCTTTGAAATCCCATTGCAGCTTATAGCCATTATAAACAGGATTCTTTTCTCCTTCAACCATTTCGCTTATGGTGAACGCCTGGTCTGACGACTCGCATTTGAAATTAAATGAACTATCCGCATCCTCAAAGAAGCTGATGAACTCTGCGCAGTTCGTCCTGCCGCCTTTTGAGACAAGCTTGGAGCTTATTGGCAGCAGAACAGTGTATCTCAGACTTACAGGCTCCTTGGAGCTGCTTGAAATGCAGAAGCTGAAAACCACATCAGCCGAACCAAAGACATAGCTTTTCTTCAATGATAAGCCGCCGACATCCGATATCTCGGCTGTGATGCTGCTGCCTTTTTTATCATCGAAGCTTATTGAAAAGCGTCTTTTCTCAAAAGATATCAGCTTTCCTCCGATTTCCATGCGGTCGCCAAGCAGGTGATGCTTCGAATCAAGGCGCAACGACGGAAGATTCAAGTTTGTGAATATGGACGAAATGGCTCCGCCCTTAGAGTCGATTATGGCGCAGAAGCTCTCACCTGTCACAATAAGCTCGTCAAAGGAATCGTCGTCGATGTCAATCTGTTTCGGGAACTGGATTTCCTTCGAGTCCAGAAGC
>JBQNBA010000056.1:0-11540 GCA_052170175.1 Sphaerochaetaceae bacterium
TTTCGTAGTAAGTCAGCTCAAGGGCGTTTTCTATGCCTTGGTGCATCAGCGGCCCTCCGTATATCCTGGCCGCATCATCGGCGGTGAATGGGCCGTGGAGGGATGTCTGCTCGGCAAGCCGTGTGGTATACATGGCTGAGCTGTCGGTGAGGACGGTGAATACCACGTCATCTTCTTCTAATTCGTAGTATTTGGCCATCTTGACTGCTGCGAGCATGTTTCCTATGCCGCTTATGCCATACAGCTTGAGGTTGTCGATGTCGGCTTGGCTGACTCCGGCTTTCTCCTTTAGATATTTGACGCCTTCCGGTTCATTGAACAGCCTGTATGTTCTCATGCAGTCCTCGTCGTCTATGGCGCAGACCATGTCGGTGTTCTTCACGTTGTGAATCCATGGAACATGCTTGTCTCCGATTCCCTCGATTCTGTGGCCGCCGAACCCGTTGCGAAGCAGGGTGGGGCACTGGAGGGCTTCACCGGCTGCTGTCTTGAGATTCGGATATAGTTCCTTTAGCCTGTCGCCGGCCGCAAGGGTGCCGCCGCTTCCTGTCGAGGATGCGTAGCCGCGCACGTTCTCGGCTTTTATGCCGTTTTTCTTGAGCACGTCTATCATCGCCTCTGCGGTGATGGCATAGTGCCACAGATAGTTCTCGAACTTATCGAACTGGTTGAAGATCACGATGTGCGTTCCGCGCTCCTTGTCCAGCTCGTGGCATTTGTCGAATATTTCCTTCACGTTGGACTCGCAGCCCGGGGTCGCGATGACCTCGCCGGCGACTGTCTTGAGCCAATTGAACCTTTCCTGGCTCATCTCGGCAGGGAGTATGGCTATGCTGTCGCAGCCCAGGAGCGCGCTGTTGTAGGCGCCGCCGCGGCAGTAGTTGCCTGTGGATGGCCATACGGCCTGCTGCTTCTCGGCATCGAAGTTGCCTGTCGCAAGGGCGGGGGCGAGGCAGGCGTACGTTGCTCCGACCTTGTGCGCCCCTGTCGGGAAGTATTTGCCTACTAGGGCGAACATGCGCGCTTTGATGCCTGTGAGCTCGCGTGGGATTTCGATGTAGTTGACGTCACCGAATTGGCCGCCTTTTTCCTTTGGCTCGTTCCTCCAGGTGATTCTGAAAAGGTTGAGGGGATTGACATCCCAGAGTCCGACTTCTTTCAGCTTATCCTTTATCTTCTGCGGGACTGTGTCGGGATGAGCCATCTGCTTGAAGGTAGGGAGGATTATTCCCTTTTCTCGGCAGCGCTTGATGTTGTGCTCGCGCACTTCCTTATTCATATTGAGGTTGATTAACATTCGATGCTCCTTCGAAACTTTGCTCCTATTATAGCATGACTTGGAAAATTGTAAACTGTTTTTGTTGCGTTTTGTTGCGAAAGCCTTGCGGCTGAATTGTCGTTCGCGGAGGCGTTGCACTTCCATGAATGGGTCGCCTGCTATACCGCATGCTGTGCAGGGGATATGACAGGGTTTCTGTGCGCACACGGACGGGTCGCTGCGCATGGCTGGGGCTTGGTGACGGAAGGTTAGTTCCGGGGTTCGGGCTTGGCTGGGGCAGTGCGGTTTCGAAAGCGGGCTTGGGTGGCGGTTCCGGGGTGCGGGTCTGGCTGACGGTTCCGAGGTGCGGGCTGTGCGCCAGAGTGGAGTGGCTGCTGGGTGGCAGCAGTGCAGTTCCAAAGCGCAGACGTTTTATTTTGTCCTGTTAGTCAAGGGATTGATAAAAAAGAAAGAATCTTGACAAATGAACATAATCAGATGAACCTTAAATCAAGGTTTCGAAAAAAATCAAAGAGAAACCTTTTACGCAAGCTCTTGTCTACTGTGGAAGGTTTGAGGCGAGGGCTTGAAGTTTATTAGCAGCCAGTTTTCCTTTTAATCTGTCATAACCATTTTCAATCATAGGTCTGTACAGTTCGTTGTGATGCAGCAGCGCCAGGCCTGTCCTCAACATGCGGTTAGCGACTGCGACAGCTACCTTGCCGTTGAACGGACATTCCTTCTTCTTGCGATATGCAAATTTTGTAATCTCACAGGTGGGTGGAAGCTGCATGAGGACTTGAGATCCCTGCACCACGTTTCTTCTGATAGCGGCACAACCGCGCTTGGTTATCTTTCCCTTGATATCCACGGTTCCACTCTGGTTCTGTTTCGGTGTCATTCCCGCATAGTTCAGAAGCTGATCAGGTTTTGAGAATCTTGAACCATCTCCAATGCAAGCAATCAAGGTGGCGGCGTTGACGAGACCGATGCCGGGGATTGAAAGCCAGGACAGTGCTTGCTGCGGATGTCTCAAGCAGATTTCTCTTGGTCTGTCTTCCATTGATGAAAGCTGTGATTGAATCAAGCCGATCTGCTCCTCCAGCATGATGGCATCGTCAAAGGCGATTTCATTGAATGCCAGTAAATCATTGATGGCTTCAATTCTTGAATCAGCATCTTTCTTAAGCTTAGACTTGTCTGTCTCCGGAAAGCCAAGACTGTTGAACAAGGCGAAGAATCTGTTGAAGAGCATTGTTTCCTGCTTTCTGAGAAACACCCAGTTCATGACCCTGGATCTTTCAGATTGCTCTTCTTCGGATGGCACCGTCACCCTTGGCCATGCCTCGGGCCTCATGTCTCCGGCAATGCAGGCAATCTTCATTGCATCTGCCTTGTCATTCTTCTTTTGAGAATCCCAGATGATTCGCAGATTTGCAGGATTTAAAACCACAATGTCATTCGCCCTGGATTCTTTGGCCAAGTATCTGGCAAGACTGAATGTGGCACTGCCTGCTTCCATCAGCACGATGTCTCCAGATTCAATTGTGCCATTGATCAGCTTGTACCCGGATTCATCCCGTTTCATCTCTCCGCTGAAGTTTGATCGTTTGACAAATCCTTCACCGGAAAGAATGCAGCCCCTGAACGTTGCTTTTGACAGATCCAGGCCTATTATCCTGGACCGGCTGCGCTTGTTGTCCATGTGAACCTCCGTGTTCGTTTATTGACGGAAGTCAAGAAGGCGTCATTCCGCAGTTCTGATGCTCTCAGTTTTATTTTCGAGGTCAGGTCTGGGCAGCTTGCCTGCCCAGACATGCCTCACAAGATACTTCGATGACCAGCGATTGTGTAATTTTTTTGCAGCAGTCTTCTCCAAAGAGAGCTACACAAAACCGCTCGCCAATCACCGGCTCTTAACTCCGTCAAGTTAAGATTAACATCGAAACGCTTTCTTGCATGAATCATTTCTGACTCACAGGACAGAGTGTATTTTTTTGTTGAGGAAAAATTTCAAATCTGTGGATGAAAATAGTTGATTTATAAGCAAAGAGAAAGTATAATTCAACCAAAAAGAAAGACAAAAGAAAGCAAAACGTAAGAATTGCTGGATTGGAGGTGCTTCCGGATGATGCTTTCACCGAGAGAGGAAAGGATAATAGAGCTTCTTTGTGAAGATGATGGAAGCTCTGTTTCCAGGATTGCTGAGATTCTGGGCGTGTCGCAGGTCACGGTCAGGAGCGATCTTCGCAGCATGGAGGCGAAGGGGCTGGTGGTGCGGATCCGGGGAAGGGCTCTGGCGGCATGTCATCCATCGATGAAGGATCGTCAGGCGAGCAATCTGCCCCAGAAGGAAGCGATAGCCAAGGTTGCCGGGGCGATGGTGAATGATGGTGAATCGGTCATGATATGCAGCGGCACGACTCCTGCGATGGTGGCGAAGTATCTTCTGGGCAAGAAGGATGTCAATGTCGTCACGAATTCCACTTTGATATTGCCTTATGCACGTGTGAATGCGGGGATAAGCATAACAATGGTCGGAGGCGAGTTCAGGCCGCAGAGCGAGGCTCTCGTGGGGCCCGGCGCGGTGAGTCAGCTTGAGGTTTTCCATGTGGGCATAGCGTTTCTGGGGACAGATGGTCTGACCCTTGAGCATGGATTGACAACGATGCTTCCGGAGAATGCGGAGATTGTGCGGTGCATGTGCCATCAGGCGGATAAGAAGGTTCTGGTGGTGGATTCCTCCAAGTTCGGCTGCAAGGGGTTTGTGAAGATTCTTTCTATCTCGGATGTGGATGTGATAATAACAGACAGCAGGTTCCCTGATGATGCCAGAAGGCAGATTGAGGAACTGGGGGTTGATGTGATCATCGCCGATTGACAGCGGCGTTTCAATAGTTTTTGTTCCCCGGTTTTCTTGTGCGGGGAGAAGGAGCGGATATGGCAGTCAAGATTGTGATGCCCAAGCAGGGCAACAGCGTGGAGTCCTGCGTCATTGACGAATGGAAGAAGAAGGAGGGCGACACTGTCGCCGTCGGGGACATCATATGCGAGGCCGAGACGGATAAATCGACCATCGAGGTTGAGGCAACCGCCGATGGCACTGTTCTCAAGATTCTGTATAAGGAAGGGGATGATGTTCCTGTCATGCTTCCTATAATGATAGTGGGCAATCCGGGAGAGGATATCTCGGCGTTGCTTGCGGAGCCTGATTCGAAGGCCTCTGGTGCGGGTTCGGATAGTAAACCGGCAGCGGCAGCGGCAGGCGAGGCTGCTGTTTCCTCACAGGCGGCGCAGGTCTCTTCCGCCGTTTCCTCACAGGCTGCATCATTTCCTGCTGTTCAGGCTCCGGCTGCAACAGCGGCTGCCGCCCGTGAGGCATCTGATGGGGGTTCAGGCTTCGTTGCTGTTTCGCCCAGGGCGCGGAATCTGGCGGCCAAGGGCGGGATTGATGCCGCTGCGGTCGTTCCGACAGGTCCCAAGGGCAGGGTCATAGAGCGTGATGTAAAGGGTGCGCTTGAGGGCAGGCAGCCGCTTACACCGGCCGCTCTGGCGGCTTTGGCTGCGGACGGCGGGGCTGTGGCTCCGGCGTTTGGCTCCGGCATAGGCGGAAGAGTGCTGGTCAGGGATTTGAAGAGGAGAGTCGCCGCTGAGGGGGGCATGGCAGCTGAAAAGCTTGCATTCCCGGGCGTGATGACGGAGGTTGCTGTCAAGGGCGTCAGGAAGGTCACTGCGAAGAGGATGCTGGAAAGCATGCAGACCACGGCGCAGCTGACGCTGAATGCTTATGCCGATGCGACTGTGTTGAAGGGGCTGAGGGAGAAGTTCAAGGCCGCCGATCCGCAGCTTGGAGTGGGCAGGATAACTCTGAACGATATGGTGATGTTCGCCGTTTCTTATACGCTCAGGCAGTTCCCTGAGCTCAATGCTCATTTCATGGGCGATAAGATAGTCCAATACGAGAGCGTTCATCTCGGGATGGCTGTTGATACGCCGAAGGGGCTGATGGTCGCATGCATAAGGAATGCCGATGCCAGAAGCCTCAGGGGAATCAGCGCCGAAGCGAAGCGGCTTGTTGATATATGCCGTGCGGGCAAGGCTCAGCCGGATGACATCAGCGGGTCAACGTTCAGCGTGACGAATGTGGGAGCGTTTGGGATAAACACGTTCACTCCGGTGCTGAATATTCCCGAGGTTGCCATTCTGGGCGTTGCGGCCGTGGAGCCGAGGCCGGTGAGGAAGGGCGAGAGCATTGAGTTCGTTGACATGATGGGGCTGTCGCTCACGATAAACCACATGGCCATCGACGGGGCGCCCGGAGCCAGGTTCCTGAAAGCGCTTTGCGACAATATCGCCAATCTCGACATGCTTCTTGCTGTTGAGGGCTGACGAGGCTGACAAGGCCGATGGGTGCTGATGCGTGAGCTCCCGTCTTGTCTGCATCGCTGTGCACCGGCTTGCGCTCGGCGGTGCATGAGCGGGGCATGGGAGTTCCAAGAGCGTTTGGCTGCGGTGCCGCATGGCGGGCATGGGCGCATGAGAGGGTTTGGTTTTTTGTTCGAATGCGATGACAAAAAATGCGAAGACTTTGAGAAGGATGGAATATGGACAAGTTTGATTTGATTGTCGTTGGAGCCGGGCCTGGCGGGTATATTGCCGCGCAGAGGGCCGGGGAGATGGGGAAGAGGGTGCTTCTCGTGGAGAAGGATCAGCTTGGGGGTGTGTGCACTAACAGAGGCTGCATTCCCACCAAGAGCCTGCTTAACAGCGCCAAGCAGTACGTTCACGCAAAGGAGGCCGGCAAGTTCGGAGTTCATTGCGAGGGCGTTTCGTTCAGCATGGAGGAGGCGATGGCGTGGAAGCAGCAGACCATCGAGACGTTGAGAAGCGGCATACAGTTCCTGATGAAATCCGCCGGCGTCACAGTGGTGTCGGGCACGGCGGAGTTCATCGACAGCCATAATGTCAGGGTCGGAGACCAGACTTTCACCGGTGATTTCCTGATTCTGGCCACGGGTTCATCGCCGGCGGTTCCCCCGATTGAGGGGCATGACAAGCCGAATGTGGTGACCAGCGACGAGATTCTGGAGCTTAAGAAGGCTCCCAAGAGCCTGGTTGTCATCGGCGGCGGGGTCATCGGCGTGGAGTTCGCATCGTTTTTCAGCATGCTGGGGACTGATGTGACTGTTGTCGAGATGATGAGCGAGATTCTTCCGATGATGGACGGGGAGTTCGCCAAGCTTATGAGGCGGGAGCTTGCTCCTGTGAAGTTCAGCCTTGGCTGCAAGGTGACGAGAATCACTGATAGGGGGATTGAATTCCTGGACGGGAAGGGAGAGAAGCAGTCGGCTGAGGCTGAGCTTGTTCTGATGAGCGTAGGCAGGAGACCTGATTCCCAGGGGCTTGAGCCGCTTGGACTGGAGATGGACAGGGCCGCTGTGAAGGTCGATGACACGATGCGGACGAGCGTTCCGAATGTCTATGCCATAGGGGATCTCAATGGACGCAGCCAGCTTGCCCACAGCGCCGAGAGGATGGCTGAGGTGGCGGTTGACAATATATTTGGCTCCAGGAAGCAGGTGATGAGGTACAACGCTGTTCCGTGGGCGGTCTATTCCAATCCGGAAGCCGCGGGCTGCGGACTGACTGAAACGGCTGCCGCAAAGGCCGGCATCGCAGTGCGTTGCGCCACGACTCAGATGAGGGCGAATGGCAGGTTCCTGGCGGAGAACGGCAAGAAGGCGGCCGGTCTTGTCAAGGTTGTCAGCGATGCCGCCACGGGCGTTGTCCTGGGCGTGCATATGATGGGGCCTTACTCCAGTGAGATGATATGGGGTGCAAGCGCCTTGATAGAGAACGAGATGAGGCTTTGCGATGTGAAGGAGCTGATTTTCCCGCATCCGAGCGTCTCCGAGCTTGTCAGGGATACGGTCTGGGCGATCAGGCAGCGATAAGGCGGCGTGGTGAAGACTGGCGCCGGCGTGGTGAAGACTGGCGGCGGCGTGGCCGGGAATCCGGCCGTGGCTTTCCACCGGGCTTTCGAATAGGGGTTTTCGGCTGGCTTGGCCCTGCGGTGATGTTTGGCCAGAACAAAGAGACAGCCATTATATTGAAGTATCAGGAGAGTATTTATGTCAAAGCAGATTTCATTTGACCCGAAGGCGCTCAGAAAGAGCGAGGTGATCAAGGGCGTTGATATTCCGGTGAACCAGTACAAGAGCGATTTCAAGAAGGAGCTTGCTCTGTATGGGAAGAATCGTCTTGTCAAGGTGTATTATGACATGAGAATCATCCGCGAGTTTGAGACGATGCTGGACACCGTCAAGAAGACCGGCGAGTACAATGGGGTCAAGTTCAACCACAAGGGCCCTGCGCACCTTTCGGCGGGGCAGGAGAGCGCCTGTGTCGGACAGGCTCTGAATCTGGAGCCGGAGGATTTGATATTCGGGTCGCACAGAAGCCACGGCGAGATTCTGGCGAAATGCTTCAGCGCTATCGGCAAGATGAAGGATGATGAGCTTGTGCGGATAATGGAGGAGTTCAACGACGGTGAGACTTATGAGGTTGTGAAGAAGCATTTCCCCGGGAAGAATGTGAAGGACACTGCAGAGAACTTCGTGCTTTATGGGGCCCTGGCCGAGATTTATGCGAAGCGGACGGGTTTCTCAAGGGGGCTTGGCGGATCGATGCATACGTTCTTTGCCCCGTTCGGAAGCATGCCGAACAATGCGATTGTCGGAGGAAGCGGAACGATAAGCTTCGGAGCGGCGCTGTTCAAGAAGCTCAACAGGAAGCCGGGGATTGTCATCGGCAATATCGGTGACGGCGCGCTTGCCCGAGGGCCGGTGTGGGAAGGTCTGGTGATGAGCGCCATGGATCAGTACAGCAGGCTGTGGACCGAGCTTCCGGGCTGCCCGCCTTATATGCTGAACGTCTTTGATAACTTCTATGCAATGGGAGGCCAGCCTGTTGGCGAGACGATGGGTTACGGGATGGCTGCCAGAGTGGGGCTTGGAGTGAATCCTGATGGAATGCACACCGAAAGGGTGGACGGCTTCAATCCGCTTGCTGTCGCCGATGCTGTGGCGAGGAAGAAGAAGCTGCTGCTTGCAGGCAAGGGGCCTGTGATGATAGACACCATCACTTACCGCTTCTCCGGGCACAGTCCGTCAGATGCTATGACCTACAGGTCGAAGGAAGAGCTTGAGGATTTCAGGAATCAGGATCCGATTCTGGCATACGCCGAATACATAAAGGCCAACGGGCTTGTCACTGACAAGGATATTGAGTCGATGGACAAGGAGGTGCTTGACAAGATGCTCAAGACTATCTCCATTGTGGTCGATGACGCCATCAGCCCGATTCTGGATGCGAAGTTCGTTGAGGATCATATGTTCTCCAATGGGAACGTCGAGAAGATGCAGGAGGGCGAGGCGGAGCTGCTGCAGAGCCTGGAGGAGAATCCGAGGGTGAAGCAGATAGCGGGACGCAGCAGAATCGCATTCGACGAGAACGGCAACGCATATCCTGCGGCCAAGATGTACCAGCTAAGGGATGGAATATTTGAGGCGATGGCTTACAGGTTCGTCAGAGATCCGTCTATGGTGGCGTACGGAGAGGATCACAGGGACTGGGGCGGCGCTTTCGCCTGCTACAGGGGGCTTACGGAGCTGCTGCCTTACCATAGGTTCTTCAATTCTCCGATTTCGGAAGCGGCGATTGTCGGAAGCGCGGTCGGTTATGCTTTGTCAGGCGGCAGGGTCGTCGCTGAGCTTATGTACTGCGACTTCCTGGGCTGCGCCGGGGACGAGGTGTTCAATCAGATGCCGAAGTGGCAGGCGATGAGCGCCGGCGTCCTCAAGATGCCTGTTGTGCTGAGGGTATCCGTTGGCAATAAGTATGGGGCGCAGCATTCGCAGGACTGGTCCAGCCTTGTTTCAAACATCCCCGGATTGAAGGCTGTTTATCCTTCTACTCCTTATGATGCCAAGGGCGCTTTGAACCTTGCTCTGCGCGGGACTGACCCGTATGTGTTCTTTGAGAGCCAGAAGCTCTACGGGGTGGGCGAGCAGTTCAAGGCTGTGCCGGAGGGGTACTACGAGGTTCCGGAAGGAGAGCCGTCGGTGAAGAAGGAAGGGAAGGATATAACCATAATCACTTTGGGGCCGCCGCTTTACACTGCGATGGATGCTTCCAAGACGTTGAAGGAAAAGCACGGACTGGATGCAGAAGTCATTGACCTTATGTGGATCAACCCGCTGAACTACGAGAAGCTCGTGGAGTCTGTGAAGAAGACCGGCCGCTGCGTTCTTGTGACTGACAGCGCCGAACGCGGCTCGTATGTCCACACTGTGGCTTCGAATCTCAACAGGCTCTGCTTTGATTATCTTGATGCTCCGTGCGTTGTTGTGGGCTCTAAGAACTGGATCACGCCGCCTGCGGAGATGGAGGCGTATTATTTCTCCCACGCGGACAATATACTGGACGCTATAAACGAGCAGATTGTTCCGCTTCCGGGGTATGTTCCTGTGCATAACTATACTGATGCTGAGTTCATGAGAACGCAGAAGGCTGGTGTATGACGGGCATGACGGAATTGCAGAGGCTTGAAGCGCAGATCAACAGTCCGATTACTGAGGAGCGGCGCTCCGCCTGGCAGGAGCTGGGCGGTCTGATAAGGGAAGGGAAGCTGACGAGGAGGGTTCTGCCTGAGGTGAACAACCATGTGCACACCGCTTTGTCCTTCAGCCCTTATCAGCCCGCCGCCGCCGCTTATCAGGCGTGGAAGGCGGGGCTGGGCATTGTCGGGTCGATTGATCATGATTCCATAGGCGCGGCGGAGGAGATGCTTGAGTCTGCCGCTGCGCTGGGGATAGCGTCAACGGTTGGATTCGAGCTAAGGGCCGGCGTGCTGGATACGGCGCTTGCCGACAGGAAGATAAACAATCCTGACTCCAAGGGCATACTATACATGTGCATCCACGGGATTCCGCGTCAGCATATAGCCGATGCCGCGGCTTTTCTCAGGCCGGTCGGGGTTGCGAGGGAGAGGCGCAACAGGTCGATGGTTCAGGTTTTCAACGCCGTTGGGCTGGATTTCAAGCTTGACTATGATGCTGATGTGCTTCCGCTCTCAAGAGCCCAGGATGGCGGGAGCGTGACAGAGCGGCATATCCTGTATGCGTTGGCGCTCAAGATGATTGAAAGTCTGGGCAAGGGGCCTTCTCTTGTCAGGTATCTGAGGGAGAAGCTGGGCTTGGATATGCCGGATAGGATAGCCCGAAGGCTGTCCGATTCATCGAATGTCCATTACGCCTACGATCTTCTGGGAGTGCTCAAGAGCAGCTATATGCCGCGGTTCTACATCCAGCCGGGGACTGATGAATGCATCAGCGCACGCGATGCGGTGCGGTTCGGGCTGAGCATAGGGGCGATACCGGCATATGCATATCTTGGCGATGTTTCGCAGAGCCCCACCGGTGACAAGAAGGCGGAGAGCTTCGAGGATGGCTTCCTGGATGAGTTGCTGGATATGCTGGTTGATATCGGCTTCCCTGCGGTGACATACAGGAAGGCTGCAGAAAGCGGGGGCTTATGGAGATATCCGGTGTTGATATCAATTCCAGTCGCCAGAGCTTCAATTGCCCGGAGATGCTTATGCCTATCTGCTCTCATCTTGTGGATTCGGCATGGGCGCTGGTGGCCCATGAAAAGCTCAGCGCAGTTGATTTGAAATATGGGCTTTTCGCTGACGGGAATCCGCTTTTCAAGCGTGGTTTGGGTCTGGATGAAAGAATCAGAGCTTACAGCGGCTATGGCCGAGCCTTGGATCCGTTTGATCCGTTTGGCTCAAGCGCCAGGCTGGCGGAAAAGCTGATTGGAGGGATCTGATGATAGACAGGTTCATTGCAAGCTATGTCAGGGGTTTGACATTTGACGGCGAGAAAGGGCTTTTTGTGCACTCATTTGATAAGGCATTTGATGAGGCAGCCTGCAGGCAGTCCGGCATTAAGCCAAGCTTGATGCTTGGCGCTGACAGTGATGGCTGGAAATCTGAGTTCCTGGGGTATTGTGAAGCTAAGGGGGAATATCCGGCTATCGTTGGGTTTGAATCCTCTCCTTTGCTTTTAGGGCTTGGTGCGACTTACGACGAAGCCGCCGGGAAGGCTTGCTGTTCTTCCTCCGTGTCGCGCAAGCCGTCTGACAGGGCTTCGGGCTCACGCAACGACGTGATTCGCGGCAAGGTCTGCGTTGTGACGGGCGGCGCCCAGGGCTTCGGCGA
>JBQNBA010000057.1:0-11416 GCA_052170175.1 Sphaerochaetaceae bacterium
CAAAGGAAGGCGGGGCCTGATGTGGTCGAAGTCAAAGGCTGGCTGCGCACAAAGCGCGAAAGCAAGACAATGAGCTTCCTTGAAGTGAACGATGGATCATGCCTGAAGGGTCTCCAGGTAGTGGTCAACAAGGAAACCTTTGCAAATCCCGAGATAATCAACTCCCTTTCCACCGGCTGCTCGCTCATATGCAGAGGCCGGATAGTCGATTCGGTCGGCGGGAACCAGGCAGTGGAGCTTGCCGCTGACAGCGTGACGCTTGTGGGCGATTGCCCGGCTGATGCCTACCCGTTGCAGAAGAAGCGGCACACCCTGGAGTATCTGAGGGAGATTTCTTATCTGCGGGCCAGAACCAACACGATAGGCGCCGTGGCAAGGGTGCGAAGCTGCATGGCTTATGCCGTTCACACTTTCTTCCATCAGAACGGCTTCTGCTATGTCCATACACCGCTGATAACAGGAAGCGATGCCGAGGGGGCGGGCGCTATGTTCCAGGTGACGACATTGAATCTGGACAAGGTTCCCAGAACGCCGGAGGGGAAGGTGGACTACTCAAAGGATTTCTTTGGGAAGCGAACATCCCTGACCGTCAGCGGGCAGCTTGAGGGGGAGACTTATGCGCTTGCTCTCAAGAACATATACACCTTCGGGCCGACCTTCCGGGCGGAGAACTCGGTGACTAAACGCCACCTTGCTGAATTCTGGATGATAGAGCCGGAGATGGCTTTCTGCAATCTCGATGGCGACAGGGGCTGGGCGGAAGCTTTCCTGAAAGCGGTTTTCGCTGCGGTTCTCAAGGATTGCCATGAAGACCTTGTGTTCTTTGATAAATTCACAGAGCCGGGGCTGATTGACAAGCTTGAGCATGTTGTGCAGACACCTTTCGCCCATATGAGCTACACCGATGCCATAAAAGAGCTGGAGAAGTCAAAGACCGATTTCGAGTTCAAGCCGTACTGGGGCTGCGACCTCCAGACGGAACATGAGAGGTACCTCACTGAAACTGTATGCGGCGGCCCGGTGGCTGTGACCGACTATCCCAAGGAGATAAAGGCGTTCTACATGAAGATGAACGATGACGACAGGACTGTAGCCGCAATGGATGTGCTGGTGCCGCGCCTTGGCGAGATAATCGGCGGGAGCGAGCGTGAATATCGATACGATGTCCTGGTTGGCAAGATGAAGAAGCTTGGGCTTGATCCGGCTGATTACTGGTGGTATCTGGATCTTAGGCGTTTCGGCAGCGTTCCGCACGCTGGCTTCGGGCTTGGCTTTGAGAGGGCCGTGATGTATGCGACAGGCATGCAGAACATAAGGGACGTGATACCTTATCCCAGAGCCGTTGGATCGGCGGAGTTCTAAATGGAGTCCTTGTTCCCCGGATTCAGGATTCAGAGCGCCGAGAGGATATACTCCCCGGATCAGCTCAAATCTGAGCTCCCTCTCGGAGAAGAGGGGCGGGACTTCATCCTGAATGCCAGGAATCAGGTGCGATCTGCCCTCCGGGGAGAGGACAGGCGGCTTATCGTGGTTGTCGGGCCTTGCTCGATTCATGATCCGGACGGGGCTTTTGAATATGCACTCAGGCTTAAGGAGCTTGCCTGCAAGGTATCGGATAAGCTGCTTGTCGTAATGAGATGCTACTTCGAGAAGCCCAGGACGGCTGGCGGATGGAAAGGGATGATAAACGATCCTTGCATGGATGGCTCCCTTGATATTCCGGAGGGGCTCAGGCGTGCGCGCCGATTCCTTACCCGCCTTGCCGATATGGGTCTGCCCGCCGGGACAGAGGCCCTTGACCCGCTGACATTGCCTTATTATCAGGATTTGGTGAGCTGGGGCTGCATTGGCGCACGCACCTGCGAAAGCCAGGTGCACAGGAATATGGCGGGGATGCGCGATATGGCGGTAGGCGTCAAGAACCCGACATCGGGAGACCTTGAGGTCGCTGTGAATTCGCTTGTGTCGGCAGCCGGCCCCGCAGGCTTCCTCTGCGCAGGAATGGATGGCCATATGATGGCGGTCCGGACGGCTGGGAACGATTGCTGCCATCTGATACTAAGGGGCACGGCGCATGAGTCAAATTACACCCGCATGCATATGCAGCGGGCCAGGAGCCTTGCCGAGAGAGCCGGGCTGAGGCCGATGATAATGATTGATTGCAGCCATGGCAACAGCTGCAGGGAGCCATTGAATCAGGTCGAGGTTTTGGACAGCATCCTGAACCAGATTGCTTCCGGCGAGAAATCAATACGCGGGTTCATGCTGGAGAGCTTCCTGCATGAAGGCTCTCAGGAGCCGGGTAATGACCTGCGGTACGGAGTTTCGGTGACCGACCCATGCCTGGGCTGGGATGGGACTGAAGCTGTCATAATGAAAGCCTGGCAGGCGCTTTAGGCCTTTAGGTTAGGGGTGAAAAATCTTTTGGAGGCGTTATGAAACGTGTTCTTGTTGCATTTGCTGATGGATTCGAGGAAATCGAGGCATTGACCCCGGTGGATGTGCTGAGACGGCTTAAGGCTGATGTGGTCATGGCGGGAGTGGGCTCTCTTTCGGTCAAGGGGGCGCATGGGGTCGCTGTCTCCTGCGATGTCCTGATTGATGATGTCAAAGGCGATTTCGACTGCATGATATGCCCCGGCGGAATGCCCGGCAGCGCTAACCTTGCACAGAGCTGGGCTGTCAACGAGAATCTGGCCAAGACCGCTGCCTGCGGCGGTGTGATCGCCGCCATATGCGCCGCCCCTGCCGTTGTCCTGGGCCCTGCCGGATTTCTGGATGGACATGAAGCGGTTTGCTATCCCGGAATGGAGGATGCGTTCCCTTCGTTCAAGTTCAGAAACGAACGGGTGCTGGTTTCAGGGAAGCTCATCACCGCTCAGGGGCCTGGCTGCGCCATGGAGTTCTCGCTTGCAATCGCAAGGGCTCTGTTCGGAGAATCGGCAAGCCGGAACGCCGCCGAACAGCTTCTTGTGAGGCCGCTATGACGATACAGCCAAGCGAGCCTCCAATGATAGGGAGAATTGGTTTCGACAACGAGAAATACCTCGCGGAACAGAGAAAGTTCATACTCAAGAGGATGAAGGAGTGCGATGGCAAGCTTTATCTGGAATGCGGAGGCAAGCTGCTGTTTGACATGCACGCATCACGTGTCCTGCCCGGCTTTGATCCGAACGTCAAGATGCAGGTGTTCCAGTCGTTCAAGGACAAGATAGATGTGATAATCTGCATAAGCAGCGCTGATATCGAAAGGCGCAAGATAAGAAGCGACTTCGGCATATCGTATGGCACCGACGTGTTCAAGATGATAGATGATTTCGCACGCTGGGGAATTGAAGTCAGGAGGGTGGTGATAACCCGTTTCAACAACGAGCCCAACTCGATTGCTTTCAAGCAGATGCTGGAATGCCGGGGTGTGAGTGTCTTCCTGCATTCCGCCATACAGGGCTATCCTAACGATGTCGAGCGCATAGTCAGCGATGAAGGCTATGGGCGCAATCCGTACATCCCCACAGAAAGACCTGTTGTGGTGGTGACGGCTCCGGGGCCCGGAAGCGGGAAGCTTGCCACTTGTCTGGGGCAGATGTACCATGATTACAAGGCAGGACGCAAGAGCGGATATTCAAAATTCGAGACATTCCCCATATGGAACCTTGAGATAGATCATCCTGTCAATGTCGCTTATGAGGCTGCCACCGCCGATATCGGGGACTTTAACATGATTGACCATTTTTATGTCGCCGCAACCGGGCAGATTGCAGTGAACTATAACCGAGATCTGGAGGCTTATCCGCTGCTAAAGCGGATTCTTGAGAAAATCACCGGCAAGGAATGCGCCTTCAACAGCCCCACCGAGATGGGTGTGAACCGTGATGGATTCGGCATAATAGATGATGAAGTCGTCCGATGGGCGGCCAAGCAGGAGCTGATAAGACGATACTATCGCAGTGTCTGCGAGTACGCCCAGGGCATTGGCTCAAAGCACGCTGTGGACAGATGCAGGGAGCTTATGAACCGCTGCGGCCTGAGGGAGGAGGATCGCCCTGCGGTCGGCCCTCAGCGAAAAGCCCTGGAGGATGCCATAGCCAGGGGCAAGGGCAATAAAGGGGTTTCCTGTGCGGCGGCCATCCAGCTAAAGAGCGGAACCATCGTGACGAGCCACAATTCGCCGATGATGCACGCTTCCAGCGCGATGGTGCTGAATGCCTTGAAGCATCTTGCCGGCATTTCGCATGATGTTGATTTGATTCCTTCCGAGATAATCGAGTCAATCACCGACATGAAGAGGGACAATCTTAACGGGCGAGGGGTTTCGCTGAACCTTGATGAAATGCTTATCTGCCTTGCCATGGCGGCCACCCTGCTGCCGGAGGCCAAGAGCGCGCTTGACCATTTGCCGGAGCTCCGCGGCTGCGAATGCCATCTCAGCCATATACCGTCCGCAGGGGACTGGTCCGGTCTGCGAAAGATAGGAATCAATGTGACAAGCGAGCCAAAGTACCCGACTTCCGACTTCCTGAACTTCTAGCTGCCCTTCCAGCTGCACTTCCAGCAGAACTTCCAGCAGAACTTCCAGCGAGGCCGGGACGATAGTGCGTCAATAGCTTGCAATGACCCGCAGCCTGCGGTCCTGATTGACCGTGATTCCCAGTTTCCAGTCTCTCAGATGGCTTTCGAGCTTCATGCTGAAAGAGATGCCTTCAACTGTCAGCTTCACATCGGCAATCCTGTCGCCGAAGGTCAGGAAAGGCTTGAAATCCTCTGCGCCTACGGCTAATGTGAATCCTTTGCGTCTTATCTGCAAGCGTATCAGGCTTGCTGTTGATTTGCCGCCATCATCTGCGATGGCGTATTTGATTCTGGATTCAAGGCAAATATCACCGCTTTCCAATTTAAAGACCCAGCTTGCCTCCAGCGCCTGGCAATCGGAATAGAAGCGGGGGCTTTCGTGCCTTTTCATGCTCCATGTGCATTCGAGAGAGGTCGTGCTGTCCGCCAGATGCGCTTTTAGCTCTGTCGTCGAAATCGGATCGATGGAAGCAGATGGCCTCAGCACCGATGGCCCCGGCTTGGAGAACCGCCTTTCAATCTTGAAGCCGCAGGCGGCTATCCTCCACCAGATTGTAAGGCCCGGTCCGCTGCGCCTGTTGAATGAGCCTGCTGCGATTATGGCGAAGCTTTCGTTCCGAAGACCCGCCAGCGCATGAAGCGTCATCACGCTCTGCGGTCTGGCTATCCAGTCAAGCTTAAGACTCTCTCGTCCTTCGGCGGAGCTGACGGCGCTTGGCTGTGCATCGGCAAGGGCTATGATGATGGAAGGTGTCTGAATAACAAAACCTGATGCCAGAGGGGCTTTAGGGTCGAGAGCCGGTGTCGAATGGAAGACGGCAATGTTCATTTGCGGCGGCATTGCATCCCATAAGCCGGCGGTTCTTTTTCCTGCCGGCGTGCAGTCTGAAAGCCTGCTCCCGGTCTGAAAGAAGAAGCCGCACAATCCGTTCCCCGGCTTGGCGCACTTGCCTTCGCCCTGTCCTACGCCGCCCCTGAAACGGTCGAGCAGAAGCCGCAGCTCTCCTGCCGGCTCGTAGCTTCCCAGAATCCAGCCGTCTGCCTTTATCGAGGGGAAGCCGGATACAGAGAAAGTCCCGCCAAGCCGGCTTGAAAGGGTCAGGTCTCCGCTGACCGAAACCTTGCCGTCATCAAGATGCCCATGAATCACAGTCTTGGCGGGAAGCGGAGATACCTGCAGCTCCAGCGCACCGGCGCAGAGCCCGGCTGCACTGCATGCCAGCATCGCTGTGATAAGAAGAATTGTTTTGCTCATCTATGAATGCAGAGCGTGTCATATGGGATTTTCGCTGAGATTCATTGCATTTTAAGACGCATTGTGGTTAAATTGTCTTTAATTGGGTTTGCGGCAGCCATGCTTCCGTTGATTGCGTTATCCCAATCAGACCTGCATCGCCTGCATCTGCGCCCTACATCGATATTCAATACTTTTTGAGAGGGAAGGAACATGGTCATTCTTACTTTGAACTGCGGCAGCTCGTCCGCCAAATATCAGGTTTACGACTGGGATGAAAAGGACGTGCTTGCAGTCGGCGTAGTGGAAAGAATAGGGCTGGAGTATTCCATCGTTGAGCATAATGTGAAGGGAAAGGATGAATACAATGAGCGCTTCATGTCCCCGACTCACAAGGAAGCCATCGAGAAGATAATCAATCTGATAACAAGCCCGGAGCTCGGCTGCATAAAGAGCGTGAGGGAGATAGGCGCTGTAGGCCATCGCGTGCTGCACGGCGGCGAGCTTTTCAAGAAATCCGCCTTGGTCACTGACGATGTAGTAGCCAAGCTCAAGACGGTGATTCCGCTTGGGCCGCTCCACATGCCGGCCAACATCATGGGCATAGAGGCTGCCCGCAAGGTCATGCCTGATGTTCCCCACGCCATAGTGATTGATACCGCATGGCATCAGACGATGCCGCCCGAAGCGTTCATGTATGCCGTTCCATACGAATGGTACACAAAGTACAACGTGCGGCGGTACGGATTCCACGGAACAAGCCATCTTTATTGCGCCAAGCGCGCAGCCGTGCTTCTGCATAAGCAGAACAAGGACACAAATGCGATCATATGCCATATAGGGAACGGTGCATCTGTCTGCGCTGTAAAGAATGGCATTTGCGTCGACACCTCCATGGGGCTGACTCCGCTTGAAGGGCTTGTGATGGGCACCCGATGCGGCGACATTGATCCGGCTATCATGCCTTACATGATGAACAATCTCAATTGCACTGCGAATGAGATGGATTCCCTGTTGAACAAAAAGAGCGGCCTGATGGGGCTTTGCGGGTTTTCCGACAGGCGTGATGTCCAGAAAGCCGCCGAGGAAGGAAACGAGAAGGCCAGGCTTGCCATGCAGATGGAGTGCCACAGGCTCCGAAAGTACATCGGGGCATATGCTGCTGAGCTGGGAAGGGTGGATGCCATCGTCTTCACAGCCGGTGTCGGCGAGATGGGAGAGCATATAAGGGCAGGCGCCTGCGAAGGGCTTGAGAACTTTGGAATAAAGCTTGATGCCCATAAGAACGATGCATGCCATTGCCGGAACGGCGAGTTCCTCATCTCCGCAGATGATTCCCCCGTCAGGATCTTTGTTATCCCGACCGACGAGGAGCTGGTGATAACCGAGGATGCCCATGCTCTGATGAGCGGCAACTACGATGTGCATACCAGCTTCCACTATTCATTCGAGGAACCCTCGTACAGGAACAAGGGCAGGGAGCGCGGTCTGGTGGAAAACCTCAAGAAGAAGCCGGAGCTTGCCTCGATATTGGTTCGTCCGTGATTTGATGCGTTGGATTTGACGCCGGGATTGGCGATGAAATGAAATATATAGAAATTCTATAATTAAATAGAAAAACCATATAATACCACTTCTGGTTTTAAATCGATGTTATATAATTTCAATACAATGTCATGACAATGTTTTGCCAGCTCAAATATCTCCGCCGCCGTGGCTTTGCCATCTGGATTGGTGATGATGTTGGCATGCTGCGCGCTGACGGCGGCTTTTCCCAGAGCGAAGCCTTTTAACCCGGCCTGTTCCATCAGCCTTCCTGCATAGCCGCCCGGCGGATTCTTGAAGAAGCTTCCAAGCGATGGCTCAAGCCCTATGCCTCTCTGACGGCGTGAGTCCAAGGCTGCGCGCCTGATTTGTCCGGCATGACGGCAAGAACCGGCATCAAGTCTGAATGTCACGCTTGCAATGGCAAGGTCCTGCCTCGTTTTGAATATGCTGTTGCGGTAGGAAAACCCGCATTCATCTCTGGAGAGCGTTAATGGTTGACCGGAAAAAGAGATGCAATCGACAGATTCAACAAAATCGCCCGCAGCCGCACCGTTCGCCCCGGCATTGCCTGTTATCGCTCCCCCGACAGTGCCCGGTATTCCTGCCAGAGGCGCCAGAGAGGCCGAAACGGATATCGACGCTTCAATCAAATCAGCCAGAAAGGCCCCGGCCTGCGCTGTGAAAAGCAGACCTTGCGATTTGATGATGCGCATGCGTGACAGGCTCAGAAACACTCTGTCCGGCACTGGAGAATCGGATACAAGGATATTAGTGCAGCCGCCGATGATTATTGGCCGCTCCGGGCTTCGATCGCCGATAAGCTCCATGGCATCATGCAGCTCGCCGATGTCCGATGGCATGAAGCATCGCACCTCAGATGGGCCCGCCTTTATCGGGCTGAGGCCGCGGATGCTCACCGCGCAGTTGATTTTTTCCAGCGCATTGCTTATTCTATCCACAATCAAGCATATTATTGCAAATGATTTAATATGACAACAGGAGATATATGACTATGACTGTCAGATTATTCAATACGATGGGCCGCCGAATCGAGGATTTCGCGCCTTTCGCATCTGGTCATGTTGGATTGTACACCTGCGGCCCCACTGTCTATAACTACGCTCATATAGGGAATCTGAGAACTTACATATTTGAGGACGTGCTTAAGCGAATGTTCATGCATTTCGGATATAAAGTGAAACATGTCATGAACATAACCGATGTCGGTCATCTGACTGGAGACGGGGATGACGGCGAGGACAAACTGCAGAGGAAATCGAGGGAGACAGGACAGTCCGCCTGGGATATAGCCAAGTTCTACACCGAGGCATTTCTGAAAGACTACGACAGCCTCAACATAATCAGGCCCGATGTCATCTGCCCGGCGACACAGCATATATCCGATATGGTAAAGCTCATCCAGCGTCTTGAGGCGGGGGGGCATACCTACATCAGCGGGGGAAATGTGTATTTTTCGATAGACACGTTCCCCGATTACGGCAAGCTTGCCGGCCTTGACCTTGACAGCCTCCAGAGCGGGGCTAGGATAGAGGTCGATTCCAATAAGCGGAACCCTAAGGATTTCGTGCTTTGGTTCACAAACAGCAAGTTCGGAAAACAGGAGATGATGTGGCCCTCTCCGTGGGGCGATGGCTATCCCGGCTGGCACGTGGAATGCTCCGCAATGAGCATGAAATACCTCGGGGAGCAGTTTGACATCCATTGCGGCGGGATTGACGCCATTCCGGTTCATCACACGAATGAGATAGCCCAGAGCGAGGCGGCCACCGGCAAGAAGCCTTGGGTCAAGTACTGGCTTCACGGAGAGTTCCTGCTTTCCGACAAAGGCAGCCGAATGAGCAAAAGCTCCGGTGAGTTCCTCACGCTTCCGCTTCTGGTCTCCAAGGGCTATGACCCGCTGGACTACCGCTTCTTCTGTCTTGGCGCCCATTACAGAAGCCAGCTGCAGTTCACCTATCAGGCGATGGACGGAGCCAAGTCCGCCAGGCGGATTCTGAACGAGAGGGTTGCGGCTCTGAAACGTGAGAACGGAGACAGGACGCTGCCCAAGGCCGATGGTGCGTTGACCCAATGGGTTTCTGATTTTGATGAAAGCGTGGCGAACGACCTGAGCACGCCTAAGGCGTTGGCCGCCATGTGGGGGCTTTTGAAGGACGATGGGCTTGATGCACCGGTCAAGCTGGCTGGAATAATGCGTATGGATGAAGTGCTGGGGCTTGGCTTGGACAAGGCAGGCCAGCAGGAAGAGATTGAAGTTCCGGCTGAGGTCGCGGCGCTTGTCCAGAGGCGCGCCGAAGCCAAGAAGGCAAAGGATTGGGCGGCAGCCGATCAGGCAAGGATGGAGATAGAGAAGCTTGGGTTCAATGTGAAGGACACGCCGCAGGGACCGAAGCTGGAAAAAAGGATGTAACCTTTTCTGAGGATAGTTGTTAAGCTTATGGAAGTGAGAAGTGGCGATGAAACGTCATTCAGACAGGTTTATGAAGAGGTTTTCCCTGTCATAATGAAGATCGCATTCCATGTCACCTATAACATGGATGTGGCCGAGGATATCTGTCAGGATGCGTTCATCAGGTTTTTTGACAAGAATATGGTTTTCAAGACCATCGACGATGCTAAGTTCTGGCTCATCAGGGTTAGCAAGAATCTGGCGATAAACCATATAAAGAGGAAGGCCAGGGAGTCTGCATCGCTTGAAAAGCTTAAGCAGGTCACACCGGCAAGCACCTACAAGGATGGCGCTTCGGAGCTGCTTTTCCAAGAGACCACCGAGAGCGTCAGAAGGGCGGTGGCTCAGCTTCCTGAGAAGTACAAGACCGTGATTGTCTTGAGAGAGTACGCAGGCTTGGATTATCAGCAGATTGCCAAGGTCCTGAAAATCTCGGAGGGCAACGTCAAGGTCCGCGCTCACAGGGCGCGCAAGGAGCTTGAAGCTCTGATCGGAATGGAGGTTTCGTGATATGTGCTTGGATGACCAGATTCTGAATACTTATTTGGACAACGAGCTTGCCGAACCTTGGAAAAGCCAGGTTGAGGAGCATCTTGGCTATTGCAGTGCCTGCAAGGACCGTTATAAGAAGCTTAAGGAGCTTCAAAGGGCAATACAGGAAGCCGCCCTCTCGCAGGAAGAGATGGAGCCGCGCAAGGAGAACGTCCTCAGGATGATAGAGAACACCTGCTTCAAGCGCAAGCGCATTCCGTTTCTAAGAAGACAGTTCAGGCTGAGCTTGCCCGCATTCGCAACTGTGGCTGCCGCATTTGTATGTGTCTTTGTCGGCTCAATAATCTACATAAACAAGGAAAGCAATGACTTCATCCCGGCTGCGGTGGAGAACGCAATCGACGAGAGCAACGTCAACCTTATCTCCAATGCAGGTTCAAAGAAGACGATAGACGACTATTCTCTTGAGGAGATTCTGGCATCCCTCGATAAGCGGGGCTATTCCGTTGACTTGAAGCTCAAGAGCGTCCAGCCAGTTGAGTTCTAGACTTTGCTTGCTGAACTGCTGCGCCGTTGAACTCTTGAACTTCTTGAACTCTTGAACTTCTTAACTGTTGAACTGCTGCAACACCGTTGAGCCATTGTCTGACTGCTGAAAAAAGTTGATTGGCGAAGGCCGGCATGGTAGAATCAAGCCGTCAAAGGAGGCCTGATGCGATACTGTCCGACTTGCAGAAAAATGTTCGATGAGGAGAAATGCCCTGTCTGCAGGAATGCCGGCAAAGCCTCTCCTGAGCCAGAGGAGCTTGTTCATCTGGTCACGCTTTCTGGAATTGAAATCGGGTTGCTGGAGGGGGCGCTTGAGGAAGCGGGGATCGAGGCCTTCAAGAAGACCCTTTCCGGCGTCATGTCTATATATGCGGGTTCCGGAGCTGAGAAATGCGAGATTTACGTGCGAAGCAGGAGCCTGAAAGCGGCAAGCGTGATTCTTGACGGCGTTCTGCCGTCAAAAGCGGAATAAACTCTGGTTTTCCTTTGCGCCGCAGGCTCTGCGGCGGCTCATTGTGTTGTATTTTTGCCTCTAAAAGGATAGAATGTCGTGA
>JBQNBA010000058.1:0-11395 GCA_052170175.1 Sphaerochaetaceae bacterium
TTGTCCCTCTGCATGGCTGCAAATCCACTCTCATCTGCGGAAGGCTCTGCTGGATGTACAACGCCATTCGGAAGCAGAAGGCGGCTTTTGGCTTCTGCCATGAGAACAGCATCGCATCGTTCTCCTGCACTTGGGCGAGGGAATCGGTGAAGAGGTTGAATAGCTTGTAGTCTGAAATCCTCTTGTTGGCGGCCATGGCTTCATTTTAACAGGATTCCTTTGATTGCACAACAAAATAGGACGCCGGCATGCCGGTCATGTTTGACCAGAGCGGGAAGCTGATAATTGTCAATCAATGTCAATGATGATATCATCGGTGCTGAGGAATGACGGGTATCTTTATGGAGTTTAGTCAAAGAACGGTTACATGCGGCGGTCTTAGGAAAGCCGACAGCGGAAAGCAGGTGGTTCTGAACGGATGGGTTCATCGGGAGCGCAACCACGGGGCGATTCATTTCATAAATCTGCGGGACAGGTATGGTCTGACGCAGGTGGTGGTGGATGATGACGCCCCCGCCGAGCTTCAGGAGACCGCTTCTAAGCTCAAGATGGAGTACTGCATCGCCGTGACCGGCACTGTGAGGCCCCGCCCGGAGGGGATGATGAACCCGGATATGCCCACCGGAGAGATTGAGGTGAAGGCGCAGAGCATTGAAATCCTGTCCGTCTGCGCCACCTTGCCGTTCATGATTGACGAGGATAACAGGACCAAGGAGGATCTAAGGCTGAGGTACCGGTTTCTGGATTTGCGCTGCGGCGGGATTCAGAGGCGGATTGCCCTGCGTCACTATTTTGTTAAGGCGATACGTGATTTCCTCAGCGACAGGGATTTCTATGAGATTGAGACTCCTACGTTGATAAGGTCCACTCCGGAGGGGGCGAGGGACTTTCTTGTGCCAAGCCGGCTTTATCCGGGCAAGTTCTATGCGCTTCCGCAAAGCCCGCAGCTGATGAAGCAGCTATTGATGTGCTCCGGCTTTGACAAATATTTCCAGATAGCCCGCTGCTACCGTGACGAGGATGCGCGCGGAGACAGGCAGCTTGAGTTCACCCAGCTTGACCTTGAGATGAGCTTCGTAAGGCGCGATGATGTGCTGCTTCTGATGGAGCAGCTCTTTGGCTATGTGTTCAAGGAGGTTCTGGACTACGAGCTTCCTGTGCATTTCCGCAGGATTGCATACCGCGATGCCATGAACGTCTACGGCTGCGACAAGCCGGATTTGAGGTTCGGCGTGGAGCTTAAGGATTTCGATGACCTTGCCCGCAGGTCTGCGTTCAACGCTTTCCACGAGGCTCTTGCAGACGGGAAGGGCGCTGTCAGAGCGCTTGTCGCACCCAGGACCGAGGGGTTTGAATTCACCCGCAAGTACATCCAGGAGCTTGAGGACGCCGCCAAGGTTTACGGGGCGAAGGGGCTGGGCTGGATGAAGGTCGCCGAGGGCGGCAGGCTTTCCGGCGGCGTGTCGAAATACTTCGCGGGGCTTGAGGATGAGGTTGTTTCCTTTATGGGAGCGCATGAGGGCGATCTCATATGCATTGTCGCCCACGGGAAATGGAAGAAATGCTGTGTCAGCCTTGGGGCTGTCCGCTCCAAGCTGGGAGAGGACCTGGGTTTGATAAAGCCGGGGTTCGAGTTCTGCTGGATAATAGATTTCCCGCTTTTCAGCTACAACGAGGACGAGGGGCACTGGGAGGCCGAGCATCATATGTTCTCCGCTCCGCAGAGCCGGTTCATCGATGCGCTTGAGTCCGACCCGGGTTCGGTTCTGGGCGATTTGTACGACCTTGTCCTTAATGGCTATGAGGTGGCATCCGGTTCAATAAGGATTCATGACGTGGAGCTGCAGAAGCGGATTTTCCGCATCTGCAACTACGGAGACGAGGAGGCGGAGAAGAAGTTCGGCTTCCTGCTGAACGCTTTCAAGTACGGTCCGCCGCCGCACGGGGGAATCGCTCCGGGCATAGACAGGATAGTGATGATTGCAACCGGACAGGAGTCGATTCACGAGGTTATTGCATTCCCCAAGAACTCCTTTGGCGTAGACCCGATGGACGGCAGTCCGGAGGAAGTGGAGCAGAAGCAGCTTGACGAGCTTCATCTGGCCATAAGATATCCGGAGAAGTGAGCTTGGGCAGATGCGCTTTATATGTGGTGGCGACTCCGATTGGGAATCTGGAGGATATCACCTACCGGGCGGTGCGTGTTCTGGGAGAGGTTGATGTGATTGCCTGCGAGGACACCCGCCATACCCGGATTCTGCTGAACCGGTACGGGATAGAGGGCAAGCGTCTCATAGCCTGTCATGCGCACAATGAGGATAGTTCGGCCTCCGGCATAATAAAGCTGCTGGGAGAGGGGCTTGGGGTCGCCTATGTGAGCGATGCCGGCACTCCGGGCATCAGTGACCCGGGCAGCAAGGTTGTGCGCGCTGTCCGCGAGGCGGGGTATGATGTGATTCCTGTGCCCGGGGTCAGCGCGGTCGCCGCTCTCGTGTCGGCAGCGGGGTCTGCCGGCAAGGCTTTCACGTTTGAGGGGTTCCTCAGCCCGAAGGAAGGGCGTCGCCGGGCACGGCTTGCCGAGCTGCTGGGACGCGGCGAGGCTTTTGTGCTGTACGAATCGCCTTACCGGGTGGAGAAGACGCTTGGGCTGCTGGCCGCCATGGCGCCGGAGCGCAGGCTCACCGTTGGCCGTGAGATGACGAAGGCCTTCGAGGAATTCGAGACGGGCACCGCCAAGGAGCTGCTGTCGCGGCTCAAGAGCTTCAAAGGTGAATTCGCAATATTGGTTCATGCCGATTTTGAAGGACGGCTTGATGCCATGCTGGGAACAGGGGATGCGACATGATAACGGTGCGAAAGCTCCTTTCGCTTGAGCCTGCATTGCGTTTGCGCAAATGCTCTGCGATATTTCACAATGCCGCCTTGGCTTGGCCGCCTGACGGGGCGGGGCTTTTGTCTGGGTTTTCGTCTGAATTCCCTTCGGGGCTTTCGTCGGGGCTTTCTTATCTTAAGAGCGTTGCGGCTGTCGTCAGGGACGCTGCGGAGCTGCTTCCGGTCGGCGGGGTGTCCGCCGTTGGCGGTGCTGCGGGGCATGAATCCGCTGTCCGGCGGCTGGTCGCATTGTGCGGCTCCTTTGAAAGCAAGCCGGATAAGACGGTCTGCGCCGATATATGCTATGGGATTCTTGCCGTTCTGGGTGCGGAGCCTGCGGATTGGGATTTTGTCAGGAACGAGGGCGGAGTGATGACGCTTGATTCCGGCGCGCGGAGGATTTGGCCTGTGACGCTGGTTCTGGACAGGATACGCTCTCCTTTCAACGTAGGCTCGATTTTCAGGGCCGCTGACAGCTTCGGGGTGGAGAGGATTGTTCTTCTGGATGGCACCGCATCTCCGGAGCATAACCGGGCCAGACGCACTTCAAGAGGAACAGACAGGACTGTTGCATGGGGCTATATGAGCGAAGCGGATGCGCTTGAGATGCTTCGGGGCGCAGATGTTCCGGTTGTGGCGCTTGAGGTGGGAGGCACGCCTGTGGGGGAGTTTGATTTCCCTCCTGCGGGATATGCCATAATAGGAAGCGAGGAGTTCGGGATTTCTCCGGGGATTCTGCGTGCCGCCGGATTCAGGGTGGGCATTCCGATGGCGGGGAGCAAAGGGTCTCTGAATGTCGCCGTCTCTGCCGGCATCTTCCTGCATCGCTGGTTCTCAAGGCTGTCGTGACTAAGCATCTTGCCGGCGCTATGGTGGTGTTTGACCGTGTGAAGGGGGGGATCAGAGCTTCAATTCAAAGCAGCTCTCAATCTGTTTCGAGCGTTCTGGGGAAAGGGCGTTTGCCGTTCAGGCTCATCCATATGCCTTATTATTCCGAAGGCTTGTTCATAGCGTTTTGTCTTAATGATGGCGAAAAATGCCAATCTGTGCCAGTCTCTGCTTCCCGGCTTGCTTGAAGCTGGCATAAATGGTCTCTAATGCGCCTCTGATAGGCCTCCGGCGTGCCTGAAATGGCGATTTTGCTGAATTGGCACGGGGTTTGCAATACTGAATGCAGAACGATGTGCGGCGGCATCAGGCGGATGGCGTTCGGAAGCCGGGGCGTGCCGGTCGTTCATTGACAGAGCAAATGCAGCCATGGCGCAGCCGTGGGCGATTGACAAGGAGTTGTTTATGAAGCTTTTCAGAAGAGTAAGGGACATTGTGAGTTCGAACCTTAACCATGCGCTTGATAAGATGGAAGATCCTAAGAAGATGATTCGTCTGATGATTGATGAGATGGGCGATACGATTGCGGAGGCGAAGGCTTCCCTCGCCGCCAGCATGGCGACCCAGAAGCGATGTGAAAGCGAAGAGAAGCTGCTGGGCGAGAGCGTGACCCGCTGGGAGAACAGGGCTTCAATGGCGGTTGAGCGGGGCATGGATGAGCTTGCCAGAGAGGCTTTGGCAGAGAAGAAAGCCCTAGTTCGGAGGCTTGATGCCAAAAGAGACGAGATTGAGACAATCAAGGGCATCATTGAGAGCAAGAATGAACAGATTCACAAGCTGGAGGAAAAGCTCGCCGAGATGAAGGCGAAGTCCAGCACGATGGTGGAGAGGGCCGCTTTCGCAGAAGAGAAGATAAAGTCGGAGAAGCAGCTGCACGAAGCGGATGGCGCTGATGCCATAAGGAAGTTCCAGGAGTTTGAGAACAAGGTTCAGAGACTTGAGGCCGAGGCCGAGATGGCCGGGTTCTCGGGCAAGACGTCATCCGAGAAGAAATTCACGGATATGGAAAGAGACGAGGAAGTGGAGAAGGAGCTTGCCGCGCTCAAGGCGAAGCGCAAGGCTGCCGGCAAGCCCGCTTCCGCCGCCTCTGCCGCCTCTGCTGCGTCCGCCGGCTCCGCTGCGGATTCAAAGGCTGACAAGTGAAAGGCGCAGGCTGGTGCTAAATTGTGTTAAAGCGCAGCAGGGTTGGTGATTTGAGCGCAGGCTGGGCGGGGTTTCCGGCTGGCCGGAGCGCATGACCGGCTTGAAGCGGGCGTTTGTCTGTGGTGATGGCGTGCTGCTGCTGCATTGCTGCGTACATGCCGGCGCGTCAGCATCAGCATCAGGCAAGGCAGGCGGGCAGGGCCGCCCGGGGTCATTTTGAGCTGGAATGCTTTCTGATGATTCCGCGAAGCTGGTCGTACGTCAGCCCCATGAGGTCTGCCGCCTTGCGCTGGTTTCCGCCGGCCTGCTCCAGCGCCCTGTCCATAAGGACGGTCTCCGCCGTTTCCTTTGCACGTTCAAGGTCGGTCAGCGGCAGCATGCTGAGTGCTTTAAGAAGGAGTGCATCCGGGTCGTTTTCACGGGACGCCGCCGAAGTTGTTGATTCTTCATTATTTCTGTTCGCCGGGGCTGCGCATGCGGTCTCGGCGTTCTTTTTCTCTTCGGGGTTCTGTGAATTCCGAGGGTTCTGTGAATCCCGAGGGAGCTGATGCGGGCGGAATCCAGAGGTCTCCGGCTGCACGGATGAACTGATTTCGACCGGTTCGGCTGTGGAGGCGGAAGCGTGGAACGGGTTGGAGAAGGGGTTCAGCTGCAGAGAGGTGATTTCATGCGAGGTGCAGCGGTAGACCGCCCGCTCGATGACGTTCTTAAGCTCGCGCACGTTGCCGGGCCAGTTGTATGAGCACATTGTCTGAATGGCTGCCTCGGAGAAGCTTGGGGTGTAGGGAAGCTTGCATTCCAGAGCCATCTTGGCGGCGAAATAATTCGCCAGAAGCAGGATATCGTCTCCCCGTTCCCTGAGGGGCGGGACAAATATGACTTCAAAGCTCAGTCTGTCCAGGAGGTCTTGCTTGAACTTCCCCTCGGTGCACAGCCGCGGCAGGTCTGAGTTGGTCGCGCCGATGATGCGTACATTGGACTCATGTGTCTTGGAAGAGCCCACTCGCTCGTATGTACCGTATTCCACCACTCTGAGAATCTTCTCCTGCACCTCAAGCGGTATCAGCCCTATCTCGTCAAGAAACAGTGTTCCGCCCTCCGCTTCCTCGAATCTGCCTTTTCTGAGTTTCTGCGCCCCGGTGAAGGCCCCCGGCTCGTAGCCGAACAGCTCGGATTCTATGAGGGACTGGGGCAGGGCGGCGCAGTTCACTGTGACGAGAGGGTTCTGCCAGCGGGAGCTGAGGTAATGCAGCCGTCCGGCGGCGATTTCCTTTCCTGAGCCGCGTTCCCCTATCACAAGCACGCTTCTATCCACTTTTGCGGCATCCGATAGGCGGTTCAGGAAGTCAAGGAATACCTCTGATTCTCCGATGTAGTTTCTGGTATCGTTTGTTTCCATGGCGGTGTCTCTGGCTTATAGGTGAAAAATACCTCATGTTGGTTAAAAATGCTAGACCAAGGGTGGTGTTTGACAGAAAAATAGAGAAAAAAATTGTTTGGCATGGATATTGCATCGAAACAAGCGGATATTTAAGGTATCCAGAGAAATGTTCAGGGAAAGGAGTTTGCCATGGGAGTTTTTTCTAGGTTCATGGATATAGTGAATGCCAATATAAATTCTATGCTGGACAAGGCTGAGGATCCGGAGAAGACCATCAAGCTGATGCTTCAGGAGATGGAGGACACGCTCATAGAGATGAAGAGCAGCTGCGCGGCCAAGATAGCCCGGAAGTCCAGGACTTCCAGACTGGTTGAAGAGCAGCGGGCCTTGGTCAGAAGGTGGCAGGACAGGGCGGAGCTTGCCGTCAGCAGGGGCTTTGACGATCTTGCCCGCGAGGCGCTGGCTGAGAAGATGAAGGCCGAGTCCCAGCTTTCCAAATTAATGGAAGAGGAAGCTAGGTGCGAAGATTTGATAAAGATGGCCAAGGATGATATAGTCAAGCTCGAAGACAAGCTTGACTCCGTTAAGCTTAAGTATCAGAGCATCCTTGAGAAGGCCCAGAGGGCCAGAGAGGAGCAGAAGGCGAGCGCCGCTTATCGTCAGGCTTCCGAATCCGAGACGCTCCGGCGTTTCCGGGAGATGGAGGAGCGCATCGACAGGATGAGTGCGGAGAGCCAGGTGTTCTATGGAGCCGACAAGTCCGGCAAATCCGCCGAGGATAAGTTCCGTGACCTGGAGAACTCCGCTGAGATAGAGAACGAGCTTTCCCGGCTTCGCGAGAAGAGCGGCAGAAAGTGATTGGGCTGGGGTTGAATTGCTATGGATAGTGCGACAGAGGTTCTTTTTCTGATTTTCTTATTCGTGGTGGTGCTGGTCATAATCAACCACATCCATGAATTCATAATGAAGCGCGGCGGTTATAGGGAAGGCGATATTCAGAGGAAGCTTGCAAGGAAAATCCGCCGTGGCCGCAAGGGCGCCGGCGCCGATGAGGCAGCTGAAACACCCAGAAAGGATTCTTCACAGATGAGCCGAGAGGAGCTTCTGGCCGAGATGGACAAGCTGAACGAGAGAATCGAGAATATGGAAGTGATATTGAAAGGACGTGAGAAAGATGGCGACAAATAGATTATACAGGTCGAACTATGGAGAGATATTCGGTGTTTGCAAGGGCTTTGCCCAGTGGCGGGATTTGCCTGTGGGTGCAGTCAGGCTGACATGCATTCTGATTGCGGTTTTCACGGCGGTGTTCCCTTGCCTTGTGATTTATGTGATTCTGGGGATATTCCTTCCGGCCAATCCAAGCGAAAAGCCTTCCCGCCCCGGTGACAACGGCGATGGCAATAGGTACAGAAGGAACAGCCGCCACGCTTCCGGAAGCGACCCGTACAAGAGGGATGGTGAAAGAGCCTCCGGCAGCCGCCGCTACGATTATGCGGGGGTGGATGAGTACGAGGATGTTTCCGATGATGACGACGATGACGATGATGACGAGGAGCTTCGCAGAAGGTACGAGGAGCTTAAACGCAAGGTGGAGGACATGGAAGCTTCCGTCTTGGATAAGGAGAACGACTGGGATGCCCGCTTCAAGAGGGGGGAGAAGGTCTCTAATCCGGACAGCGGCTATGGGAACGGTCAGGGAGACAGCGGCGGCGGAAGCGGACAGAGCAAGTCGAGCTAGGGAGGGATGACCCATGAGGCTCAGAGATTCTGTTTGGTTCAAGGTGATTCTTCTGGTTGTGGTTCTGCTTTGCTGGCTGCTATGGGCCGCTCCTGCTTCATGCCGCATCAGGGTCGGTTCCTCGGCAGAGGGGCAGAGGCTTGAGCTCGGAAGCGCAAGCAGCATCACGATAAATGCTCCGGCTAACAGCATTGCGGTGAGACGGTCGTCTGAGGTTTCGCAGATAACGGCCATCTCATCGGGAACCGGAAGGTCGTTTGACCGGCTCTCTTCATCGCGAAGCGGCGATTCGCTCAATATCAGCATGACCGGGGATTCGGCGCGCTGGTGGAAGTTCTGGAAAATCGGGCTGGGCTCCAGGCGGCTTGAGGTTCTGGTGCCGATGGGCATGAAGCTTGACAGCCTGAGCGTCACCTCTTATTCCGGTGCGGTTCAGATTGATTCGTTTGATATTGCAAGGGAATTGGCAGTGGCTTCCCTGTCGGGAAGCATAAGGCTTGATTCCATGAGTGCGGAGAAGGTTTCAATCTCCAATGTCAGCGGGCTTGTCAGCGTGCAGGCGTTGAAGGCTGATTCCGCCGAAATCAACAACACCAGCGGGCTTGTATCGATTGATATGTTTGAGGGCGGAAGACTGGTTCTTAATACTGTCAGCGGCTCGATTGACATTTATGACACCGGGGAGTTCGAAAGCATGTCACTGGGCAGCATAAGCGGCTCTATCGAGGTGGATTTCGGAAGCAGCAGGGCACCGTCTGTGACGGCCTCCACCACTTCCGGCGGGATAGAAATCTACGGCGCAGAGTATCAGCGAAACGCTTATGTCAAAGGCAACGGCCCGGATGTGACCGTCACGAATGTAAGCGGAAGCATTGAGATAGAGAATTAAGGCTCTTAATCACAAGCGCAATCCACCCCTTTCGCTTTGCACAGGCGAGGGGCGGCGAAGGGCAGCGAGGGGCAGCTTTTGCCTGCCCCCATGTCTTTGCCTTGCGCCGCAGCTATGCGGCTAATTCGCCCCCATCTTCTTAAGAGTGTTTATCAGATATGTGCGGTTGTTGAGCTTGGCGTATTCGACTACGCTGTGCCCCTGATAGTCGCGGTCATTGATATTGGCTCCGGCCTTTATCAGGGCGGTGACGACACGCACCTCCGGGTTTGTGTTCACAGCCATTATGATGGCTGTTTCGCCCAGATAGTTGCGCTCGTTCAGATTGGCCCCGGCGGCCAGCAGCGCCTCGATTATCTTGGGATTGGTCGTTTTGTTGCAGGCCAGGAGAAGGGCGTTTGAGCGGTATTTAGGTTCCTGCTCATGGATGTTGGCTCCGGCGGCCAGCAGGGCGTTCAGAACGGCTACGGATGGGTTGTACTGGGCAGCCAGCATAAGCGGGCTCATTCCCCATTCGTTCTTGCAGTTCACCTCTGCGCCTTCGGCCAGCAAATCTCTGATTTGCTTTGCCTTGGTTGCCGAAACAGCGGCGGCCAGTAGCTTCTTGTTCAGTGAATTTGTGCTTTTCTTCATTTTTAACCCCCATGCTATTCATAGTGACAAATCGAATTACTGCAAACAGTATTGTTTTTTCTTAAAAATTTGTAAATAGCGCGGCAGGGGATTGGCTGAAATTTGTTGATTTATTATTGGGCTTTGCGCTAGGAGGCGGGGCGTGAGAGCGCATAGAGATTTTTCAGGTGAGTCTCTATTATGTTGTTGACCGTGTTCGGAGGAAAGTTCCCCTTGCTGTTGCGCTCGCCGCTTGGTCGGTTCGTCAGTATCTCCATCCCCTCGTCTATCGTCTGGATTGCATATATGTGGAACTTCCCCTCTCTGATTGATGCCAGGATGGCTTCGGGAAGAAGAAGCGAGTTCATGTTCTTGCGCGGGATTATAACGCCCTGCCGCCCTGTGAGACCGGTCAGGCTGCATATCTTGTAGAACCCTGTTATCTTCTCGTTTATACCGCCGACAGGCTGAATGTCGCCAAGCTGGTTGACCGAGCCTGTGACTGCGATTTCCTGGCGAAGCGGTATGTCTCCGATGGCAGAAAGCAAGGCAAAAAGCTCTGCTGATGAGGCGGAATCGCCGTCCACCTCTGCATACGACTGCTCAAAGCATATTCCGGCGTACATTGATAGGGGAAAGTTCCGTGCATAGTGCTTGCGCAGGTACCCTTCAAGTATGAGGAACCCTTTGTCATGAATCTCTCCGGAAAGCCCCGCCTCATGCTCTATGTTCACTATCCCCTCGGTTCCCGGCGCAACTGAAACTGATATCACTGTCGGCGTTCCGAACGATGCGTTTCCCCGGTCCAGGATGGCGAGGCCGTTTATCACGCCGACCTTGGAGCCTGAAAGCGATATTATCATCTCCCCGCTTCTGATTTCCTCATTTATCCGAGTTTCGGTTAGGCTGTTCATGTAGTCGCGCATCTGAACCGCCTTGTCTATCGATTCGGCGATTATCGTGGATTGCAAGGACTGGGATGCCCAGTAGCTTGCCTCATGCACCAGGTCGCCGAGATACGAAAGCTTTGTCGTAAGCTCGCCCTGCAGCTCGGCGAATGCGGAGCTGTAGAACAGCAGCCGCGCTATGCCGTCATCCGAAACGGGGAGCAGCCCATCGCTTTTAACCACCCGGTCGATATAGCCTGCGGTGGCTATTATGTTCTGCCGGCTTGCCGGCATCGAGAAGTCGAACTCCGCCGACACGTTGAACAGGTCAAGGAAGCTTTCATCGATTTCACACAGTTTGTCGTATATCGCATCGGTTCCCACCAGAATCACCTTCACAGGCAGCGTGATGGGGGTCGGCTTGACGATGACGGAGCCTGAGCCGGGGCTTGATTTGCTTATCAGGATCGTGCCGAAGTCAAGGAACTTCTTGAGATTGTCCCATAGCCCGGGCTGGGAGATGAGCTGCTCGGCATCTATGACAAGAAATCCGTCTATCGCCTCTATGACAGAGCCGGGGCAGAGGGACAGGTGGTCAAGCGGGCTTCTGCCGGAGAACTGTCCAAACAAGTTCGCATGTGTCGGATGCGACTCGAATACCAGCGGTCTTGAAGTCGATTGCGCCTTGCTGGAAGCTATGTTGACAAGAAGCTTCAAGCTGTCTGACGGCTTGAGGGCGCCTTTTGCCAGCGCATCCCTTGCAGATAGCAGGAAGGATTTCGCCTGCTCGTCCAGATAATCCTGCATAAGCAGGCTTTCGATGGCCTCGGAGGCTTTTTCTGACTGTGAATCAGCGAGTGCGGTTGATATATGAGCCATCGAATCTGCGAAATCATTTGCCTTTCCGGCTGGAAAGGACAGAACCAGCGGCGATTGCGGCTTGAGGAAGTTGTAGGCGAACACCATATCATGAAGCTCTTCCA
>JBQNBA010000059.1:0-11384 GCA_052170175.1 Sphaerochaetaceae bacterium
CCTCTGCCGTTGTCCGCCGGAAAGCTCATCAGGCTTATGGCTTCTCCATTTCTGCAAGCCAACAAGCTCAATCACCTCGTCAACCATATAATCCCAGCGTCCTTCATCCCTTCTTATCGCCCGCCTTCCTGCAAGCAGCCCCGCCCTGATGTTCTCCGCGACATCAAGGTTCTCAATCAAGTTGAAATCCTGGAAGATGAAGCCAATGCTCTGATAACGATAATCAGCAAGCTGGTCATCCGAAAACTCCGTGATATTCACTCCATCCACAAGCAATATCCCTTCAGTCGGGCTGTCGATTCCACCGATAAGATTCAGCAAGGTTGTCTTTCCGCTTCCTGACGGCCCCGACACAACAGCGAATTCCTTGTCATGCAAGACAAGATTGATTCTTCTCAAGGCAAAAACATCCTCATCGCCCATATGATAGACCCGACTGATATCCTCAAGCCGTATCATAGCACTCCTCCCCCAGTCCACAAGTGCACTTCGAACTGATTCACAAGCGAATCAAAATGCTCTCCGGTCAAATACTTCGAGTAATCCGAAAGCCTATAATCGACAATCTCCGAAATAGTCACCCTGTCATACTCCTCAAGCGTCCATCGAATCACCTTCGAGGGAATGCATTTACCCTCCTCGATGCAGATGAAATCCTTATAGAACTCCCTTATGATCAGAATCCCGTTCACCATCACGTCTTTCTGAACGAGGAAGGAACCCTGTGCCTGATACCGCATCTCAACCACAGGCGAGAAGAAACGGAAAACCAATCCTCCCGTCACCTCAAGCTCTTCATATTCATATGCCGGATTCAGCGTTCTTCCCCCCTGCCCATCCACAAGCAGCGCCGGAGGTATCGCAAGGCTCCCCGATTTAAGACTTTTTGCTATCGGAGAATAGGAAAGGAAAGTCGTATGATCCGTCCAAGTCAACAAGCCGGGAAAAGGGAAGACCACATATGAGAGCCTTGGATTGGAGTCACGGCCTATCAGATGAATCACAGCCTTATCCGTTTTGAAAATCAACTCGCTTGAATCAGCCTTTTCAATCGCATCTTCCATCTCGTATCTGCCATTGTAAAACCAGCTTTCTGTTTTCTCAAGCACCAGGCAGTCCTGCGAAAGACACGGGAAAGCCAGCGAAGCGAAATGCTCAAGCGAGCAGAAAGCCTCCGAGATGAAAACCGTCATAAGAAGAACGCCCCAGAAGATTCTTTTCACTTTGCCTTCCCCCTGCTTTTTCCTAAGAAAAGCTTCACTGAGCGCAAGGTGCCGAACATCAGAACCAAATAGGTGAACAAGGCGAAAATCAGATAATGAAGCACGGCGTTGCGGAACAAATAACGACCACCCATGCCCAGAAAATCAACACGCCTTGCGAAAATCACCCCAATGACGGTCTTGCCGGACGGAACCCAGTTCCTGACAATGACGGACGCAAAAATCACCAATATGCAGGCAATCCCCGCGGAAAGGAGGAACAGCATGGTATTCTCAACGACAATCTGACGAATCAGCCGCTTCCTGCTCATTCCCAAGCTTCTGAAAAGCTGAAACTCCCGCTTGCGCTTTTCGGCAACTGCCACCATGCTGAAAATGGTCGCATACACAGTGATTGCCAGAACACAGCAAGTGAAGGAAAGGATGAAATAGGAAATCACCATCTGCTTTGCAAGATAAAGATTCCCCCAACCGGCGGTGTGAAGCCGCTCAAGCCCTAATCGAAAATCCTTATCGACATAAGTCACATAGACATCGATGGACCTGTCGTAGATATTCCGAAAATCCATCTTCTCCAAGGCCTGTTTCACTTTGGGATAGAGGCTCCTGTCCTTGCACTCCACGCTGATGCTCTTGAATGCGGACTCCCGTGGATTCATCCTTTCGTAATCAGCGGGAGAAACCAGAACATCATCGGAAGTCCTGCTTCGTTCATTCAGATACCGCCTTTTCTCCTGATTGACTTCCAGCGCAACGGATTCGCCTTGAGGGGAGAACGGATTAAGCGGAAGCGCAAACATCGTTATCCTTGCCCCTGCGTCTCCTTGCGCCAGTTTCAGTTTCCTTGCGCTTTCCTTGTAAAGAAAGGCCTCTCCCTGCTTCACCTCATCATCAGGATAGCAGGTCATGCGAAGGAACAATCCACCATCAGGGGAATATGCAATCACATCAGCCGGGGTTTGCCCCTTCTTCACAACAAAAGACTGCCGGGGGAATTCTCTTTGCAGATGCATCTCAACCTGTGTCAATGAACTGCCGGCAAATTCGATGTCATGCTGGGTGTCTATCCACACGCACAGCCGCCCGCCAATTCCTCTTGCGACATAGGCCTTCTCGCTATAAACATTACCTTGGTATATGGAAAGGACAATGACGGGCATGACAATGCAGACCACCATCAGGAAAATGATGCCGGAGTAATACTTTCCGTAGCGGACAAAAGGCTTTAGTATCATCTTGCCCTCCCCAGCTCGGATGCGAATCCCAAATCAGAAAGAATAGCCTTGGAAGCAACGAAGTGCACGCTTGCGGACAAGACCAAGGCAGCTATGCCATACAAGACGGACAACAGGATGGAAACCGGAAGATATACAAGAAAGCTTACAGCGGCGAGCCCCAGCGGCAACCCAAATGCCAAACCCATCATTCCCCGGCGGCAGAGAAGCCGCATGGCGAACAGATTGGCCTTGAGCTTGATTTCCGGATTTCTTGATCCAAGCAAATAAAAACAGCGCAGGGCGGGATCTGCCTTGAGATAGGCAACCCGAAGCACTGCGATGTTGATCACCTGAAAGAAAAGGACGAGTGCAAGCACACAGAAGCCCACTGTAATCACATATGAACGGTCAAGCAAATCCTTCAATTCGCTGGAAGAGAAATCAGAGGCTGCAAGCAGTCTGACGGAATCGGTCTCGGCGGGTGACAGGACAGCATCAATCACCTTCTGAATCTCCATGCCGGAAGCCTTCAATCCGGCTCCCCTGCGAAGTCTTATCAGCAATGAATTAGGCGCAGGGGATATGACCTTATCCCCAGGCATCACCAACGGATTATCCAAGTCTATATCAGTCAGTTCGATAGATGCCGAGGATAGGGTCGCCGGAATCGTGAACAGCTCAGCGAATGAAACGGTGTCCATCACTGCAAGCGGGATATCGGCATCTCCACTATCATAGGACGTTGCGGTCAGCGAATCAGACAGCCGCCCTTCGATGACACCGGCGAATGGAACATCAGCGGAAAGCTCCGTGTCGCCATCCAGCTTGAAGGAAATATGCAACATATCTCCTATCTCAATACCCCTGCCAATTTGCTTGTTCGCCTCACAAATCAGGTCAAAGACTCCCTTTGCCAGCAGCACGCCCCTTGCAGGCAAGCCTTCGGGCACAATATAAACCCTCTTGTCCTTGTAGAAATCCGATGCGGCCTCCAAATCCCAGCCAACACAATGAACGTTGACAGCCGCCCTTATGAAGCTAAGCCTAGCAGTCTTGTCATCAAAAGCGCTGGTTCTGACAAGCACCGAATCAACGCAGTCCAGCGACTGCAATGCCTCTTTTAATTCATAAGCCTTGGGCAGCACCGGAAAACCCTGCACCTTTATGCCCCCTGATATGTAAAGAGCGGTTGCGGATATAGTTTGGCTGTTCGATGTCATGTAATCAATTTGCCTGTAAACATTGGGCGCAGAGGCCGCCGTGATGACATATTGCCCGTACCTCACGCTTGCCAGCAAATCTTCATTGCTCGCATTCGATATGGTGACAAAAGGCAGCAACAACCCTAAAAGCAGAAAAACGACAAAGTAGAAGCCTTTAATCCGTTTTCCAAGGATGGGAGAGACGGAAAGAGCCTTTCTGATCACATCATCATGTTGCTTCATAACTGGATGACCTTTGTTGAAATATCATCATCTAAAGCCGTCTCTGGTTCGTCAAATAACAACACATCCGCCTCTTGCAATAAGCTTCTAGCAATAGCAAGCCTTGAATTAAACACCTCTCACCCAATATTGTACCATACATTTTTATTTTAACAACATATCCAATATCACGATAATCATGACGCGCGAGGGACTCTCCTTCTTTCAATATGCATCAAACCTGCAAAACTACCCCAGCAATACCAATCTGCTTCTCTGTCTCTCATTTGTCCTATTTGCAATAACGACCTTCTGGGATAACCGCTTGGTCAGATATGCGCAGGGCTTTCTCTTCTGTGCGCAAAGCTACATAGCCATATTGGACGGATGGGAGACTTTCTGGGGATGGGGGCTGCTTCTTGTTTCAATAATGCTTCTGAATCATTATGGGTTCTGGAATGAAAATCCCGGAATCAAGATAACAGGCTTTTCAGCCATCTCCATTGCCGTTTTCTGCATTTCAATAATAAGAAGCAAGAAATCGCTTTCATATATACTTGGCTTCTTGATTTATGCGTTCTTCATCGTATTCTTCTGCATATTCATCAAACGGAATGAACTGAAAAGCTTGCTGCAGCAAAAGAACCTCACGATGAAGCGACAATAAGGGATTTCCTGCTTTCAATCCCCTGCATGGACAAGCTAAGTCAAGGCGAACTGGATTTGACATCGCTGTTCTTCATCCACAGAGGAGGCCTCTCAAACAAGGAGCTGGCATACATGCTGAAAACATCCGAAAATGCCGTGAAAAACCGCTTCAAGGTTGTTTTTAACAAGACCAATACAGCATCCAGGACAGAGCTTTATTCGCATATCGCCAGCTACTGTTGAACACTCCATTATAGGCACGCCGGTTCGGCATAATCACGGCCATGCTCCAGCGCACAGCTATCTGACCCCGTCCGCCCCCGCAACTTACTTCAGCCCCATCTTCTGCTTCATCTTCTCCCAGGAATCTTTTAGCGTGACAGTCCTGTTGAAAACAAGATGACCCGGCCTGCTGTCCTTTGAATCAGCCATGTAGTAGCCTCTTCTCATGAACTGCATGTACTCGCCCGACCTTGCATCCCTCAAAGACGACTCCAGCTTGGCGCAGGTGACAATCTTAAGCGACTCCGGATTCAGGTCATCAAGATAGTTGCCGGTCCTCGCCCCGGGGTCTTCCGCCGAGAAAAGCTTGTCGTACTGTCTGATTTTGGCGCTGATTGCATCATGGACGCTTACCCAGTGGCTAGTGCCCTTGACCTTCCTTCCATCTTCCGTGGCCCCGCCCCTCGATTCCGGGTCATATGTGCAATGCACCACCGTCACATTGCCATCTGCATCAGTCTCATAGCCGGTGGCCGTCACATAGTAGGCATGTTTCAAACGAATCTCATTGCCGATGTACAGCCTGTGGTACCCCTTGGGCGGATTCACCGCGAAATCCTCGCGCTCGATGTACAGCTCCCTGGAGAACGGCACAAGCCTCTTGCCCGCTTCCGCATCCTCCGGATTGTTGTCGGCCTCCACCATCTCTGTCCTTCCTTCCGGATAGTTGTCAATCACAAGCTTTATCGGGTCAAGAACGACCATTACGCGTCTGGCACGCTTGTTCAGATCCTCGCGGACGCAGAACTCAAGCAATGAATAGTCAACTACGCTCTCCACCTTGGCGACGCCCACCCTCTTGACGAAATCCCGCATGGACTCCGGTGAATAGCCGCGCCGCCTGATTCCGCTTATGGTAGGCATCCTCGGGTCATCCCAGCCGTCCACCAGCCCCAGCCTGACAAGCTGCAGAAGCTTGCGCTTGCTCATCACAAAATAGTTTATATTGAGCCGGGCAAACTCGTACTGGTGCGGCGCATGTTCGATTCCGTCAATGGAAGTCGCCCAATCGTAAGCCGGACGGTGATCCTCGAACTCAAGCGTGCAGATGCTGTGGGTTATCCCCTCGATTGCGTCGCTTATAGGATGGGTGAAGTCGTACATCGGATAAACGCACCACTTGTTTCCCGTCCGGGGGTGAGACTCGAACTATATGCGATAAAGCGCCGGATCGCGCATGTTTATGTTCGGGCTGGCCATGTCGAGCTTGGCACGGAGCAGATATCTGCCCTCCGGATGCTTGCCTTGCCGCATCTCCTCAAACAGCCTGAGATTTTCCTCAATGGGTCTTTCCCTGTCCGGGCTGTTCTTGCCCGGCTGGGTGAGCGTCCCTCTGTATTCCTTCACCTGTTCAGGAGTAAGGCTATCAACATAGGCCTTCCCCTCTTTTATCAGACGCACAGCGATTTCATAGAGCTGATCATAATAGTCCGAAGCATAATACTCGTGGATGCCCCAATCGAAGCCCAGCCACTTTATGTCCCGCTTGATGGAGTCTATATATTCCACATCCTCCTTGGCGGGATTCGTATCATCAAGCCTCAAATGGCATCGACCTCCGTACTTCCGGGCCAGCCCGAAGTTTATGCATATCGACTTGATATGGCCGATATGAAGATAACCATTCGGCTCCGGCGGAAACCGCGTGACGACCACGCCGTCAGGAACCCTGCCTGCAGCAAGATCGTCCTCGATTATTTTCTCCAGAAAATTCGTTGCTTCAACGGCTTCGGTGACCCTATTCCCAGCTTCCATCATCATTCTCCTTTGCCCTTCCAAAGGGGCTTAAGTGAAAACAAAGCAAATCCCTATTTGTCTTTCTTGTCGTCCTCATCATCAAGCCAGAAGAACTGCTTGGAATCGTTCCTGTCTCTCGCGGGCTTGAATGAATCAAATCCATATGGCTTCCTCGAATCCTTTCTGAAAGAGCCTCTGTCACGGTCATGCCTTTCATCACGGCTGCGGTACGATGGACGGTCAGAACGGTCACGGAATGACGGGCGATCAAAGCGATCGCGGTACGAATCCCTGCGTTCATCATCACGCCATGCTCCATACCCGCCTCTATCGTCCCTATATCGGTATGATGACCTGGAGAAGCGGCTTCCGAAAGGCGATTCATCAAAGCGATCCCCATAGGAGCCTCGCCTATCGTATACCCTGTCACGATTCCTGTCGCTGTCATCCCTATCACCGAAGCGGGATGAACGTCTGTCACGGTCGCGGAACGAATCGTCCCGTCCGAAGCCCCTGTCCCTGTCATCCCTGTCACGGAATGACGGACGCTCAAAGCGGTCGCGGAACGAATCCCGCCGTCCGAAGCTTCTATCCCTGTCATCCCTGTCACGGTACGATGGACGGCCAGAACGGTCACGGAACGAATCCTGCCGTCCGAAGCCCCTGTCCCTGTCATCCCTGTCACGGTATGAAGCACGGCCAGAGCGGTCGCGGAACGAATCCCTGCGTCCGAAACCCCTGTCCCTGTCATCCCCATCGCGGTGCGCCGGACGAGCCGGGCGGTCGCGGAACGAATCCCGCCGATCCTTCCGCTCTCTGGAATCACGATGCGAATGCTTTGAATCCTCATCGCCTTCCTTCCATTCATTCATGCCGAACCCTGAATCTTCGGAAGCTTCTTCCACGCTTTCATCTGAAACCTCATCATCAATCCCTTCGTCATCAGTCAGATAAGAATCATCCAGCACAGGCTCTTCCACCTCCGGGAGCTCTTCACTGTCATCCGTCAATTCCGCCTCATCCTCCGGGGTTTCCGCATCTTCCTCGGAGACCGCCGCTTTGTCCTCTGGGGGTGCCTCGTTCCCTAGGGGTGCCGCTTCATATGCAGCTTCTGAAACCTCTGCAATCGCCGATTCAGCGACATCAGATTCCTTGTGCTCCACGGGCTCCGTCTGAATGATCTTCTCTGTTTCCTTGTTCTCTGCTTCCTTGTTCTCTGCTTCCTTGTTCTCTGCAGCATCCGCCTCTATCGGCTCTTTCTTCTCCTTGGCAGCAGCAACCTTGGACTGCGCCTTCTTCCTTGTGCTCTTCTTCACTGGCTTCTCAGCAGCGCTGTCATCCCAATCCAGTGCGAGCTTCTCGTCATCTTTCTCCAAAATCCAACTCCTAGCCGAGCCTACTCGGCATGTGAACCCCTGCGCCTTTGTCTGCGCAGTAATCTCCTTCACCTTGTTCCTTCGCTTCAAACTCCCGTCAAACCCAAACGTGGCAAGATTTGTCGAGAAGAGAATGAAGCCGCCTTTTCTCATTATGCTGCAAAGCCCCGTCAGCCATCTGACGTAATCCCGCTGCACATCGAAATCATAGTCCATCTTCCTGCTGTTTGAGAAGCAGGGAGGGTCAAATATTATTATATCATATTTGTCTTTTTTCTTTATAGCCTCCGCAACGAACACCCTGGCATCCTGACATACGCATCTGTACATCTCTCCGGCGAAGCCGTTGCTCTTGAGATTATCCTCCGCCCATGCGGTGTATGTATTTGACATATCCACGGAAGTGACAGACTTGGCTCCGCCTTTTGCCGCATAGACAGAGAAGCTGCCCGTGTAGGAGAACAGATTCAGCACATCACGTCCGAAGCTTTGCTCCATGATCATTTTACGGTTGTTAGCCTGATCCAGAAAAAGCCCCGTATCGACATGCGATTTCAAGTCAACCTTGAAAGTCATCCCGTTCTCCCGGACATCAACATAAAGCGGTTCGGAATCCTGCTTCTCGTGCTGCTCCCTGCCGACTCTCCTGGGTCTGCGCTGCAAGATAACCTTATCGCCTTCGATGTACAGCATGCGGCGGCATATGTCGCTCACCATGCCAGCCATCTCATCTGACAGCTCATCTTCGCTATAATCAGTTATCCGGGCATAATTTGCATAAAGATCGACAGTCACTGGAACCTGAACAAGGTTTCTGTCGTAGACACGCCCGCAGTTCGAATCGGTCTTGTTGAAAGCCCGCCTCTGCTCCAAGGCGTTGTGCTTGAGAATCTTGCCGAAATCCTTCTCAAAAAACTCCATCGTCATCAATCCTTTTGCTTCTAATGCCGTTATTTCTGTGGTATTATACACAAAGCAAAGCATTTGGAGAAGATTATGGGAAAGAATCAGGATGCCGTTGAGTTCCTCAGGGAACTTGAAGCCCGCAGGGGCGGAAAGATTAAATGGAAGACCTACAGCACTTGGTTTTCCGATTGCACCAATGTAAGGGAATTCGGCGTGTTCCTCTACGAAATCGATGGAATCCTATACTATGAGGATTTTGAACGCAAGCCGTCTATCCTGGGCTTCGAGCTTCCCAAACGCAAGAACGCCCCTGAATACATCAAGCTGGAAGGCTTTTTCATGGCCGCTGATGTAGTCGATGTATACAAGCTTTCCAAATCCCGTGCCGTTTCCTATCTTCACAATCAGGAAAGGATCCGGCTTCTCAGACCGGCATCTGCTTTCGACAGGTTTTTCCGTCAGACAGTCTCGATAGTGAAACTGCGCGATGGCAGCAAGCTGTTCTTTGAGTTCCTTGATGAAAAGCAATTCAAGCGCATCATAGCAAAGCATGCCGCAAAAGAAGAAGGCTGAACGCTTTCATAAAGCCTCCGGCAATGGTCAGTTGCGGAATAAAAATAAAGGTGCTAATTCTTATATTATAAAGAATTAACACCAATATAACAGCTCCCCCGGACGGACTCGGACCGCCGACAGGGTGGTTAACAGCCACCAGCTCTACCGACTGAGCTACAGGGGAATGAAAGGGAAAACCCATTCAACGGTATGGAATATAGCAGACTTTGAAGTTTTAAGCAAGTGTTTTACTGATGCACATGCAAAACACAATATTAAAAAGAAGCTCTTCACGGATTTCTGTAGGATTGACACTCTCGGAACCATGGCGTTCTCTGATGCACTCTGATGCACTCTGATGCGCTCTGATGACGTTCTGTCAGATTGGTGCGGAATCTGTCTTGATGCGCCAAGATAAAGCATTTGGAGAAAGCATCCCACGCAAATCCGTGAATAACCATTGAAAACCCCAAAGCAGCCTTAAAAGGAAAAGGGCCGCAGCAGATGCCGCAGCCCCTCGTTAAAAGCCATCAAGACGTCAGCGCTCGGCTCACTTGACCGGGTAGTTGGCCTTAAGGTAGTCGATGAACACCTCGTTCAGCATCCTCCCCATCTGGACAATCCTGCCCATCATCGTGTACCCGTCCCCGCCCGCAGCCACGAAGTCATTCGTTGCGCAGCGGTAAACCGTCCCGTCCTTCTCTATGGCCTTCCCGTTCAGGAACACCTTCACTATCCTGCTCCCGGCAGCACCCCTCGGGTTGAACACAACCTGCAGGTCAGTCTGGCTGAACCCGCCGTTCGGCTCCGGGTACTTGCCGTACCCATGCTCCAGAGCCTCGTACACCTGCGCCCCGGTCAGCTCCACCACCGCAGTCGTGTTGGTGAACGGAAGCACCGTGTTCACGTCGCCAACCGTCACGTTCCCCTTCGCTATCGACGCCCTTATCCCGCCGCCGTTGGTTATCGTGAAGTCGGCGCCAGTCTCCGCCGTCATCGCCTGGCAGATCATCCTGGACAGATTGGTCTGCTTCGTCCTGACGTTCGCCCTCTCCCCATCGAGCTTCATCGGCACGGTCGCTATAACCCGGCTGTAGACCTTGTCTATCTCGGCGTTCACCGACTCGATGTAGGCCGCAACATCCGCATCCGCAGGAACCTCCGTTATCCCGAACTCTTTTGCAATTTCAGAATTGGCAGGATCCAGAACATCCTTTGCAGTGACATTGAGAGAATATATCCCTTCGACTTTCCCGTCCTTGACATGCAGCTCCACGATGCCCACATTGTTGAGATACTGCCCCGCCTGCACTATGAGCGCGCCGTTGACCACCTTGCCCGGCTGCTCGGTGTGGCTGTGCCCGTCCACGAACAGGTCTATCCCGTCGATGTTCTCGCACACCCAGTCGGACGTGATGCCGCTGGAGCCGTCAGCATCCTCCCCCATGTGCCCAAGCACCACAACGAAGTCCGCAAGCTCATTCGCCAGATCCACTGCGTACTGCGCGTTCTCCAACACAACGTCGCTCATGAAGCTCAGCCCCTCCGTGTTCTTCGGATGCGACTTCGTCTTCGTGTCGGGCGTGGTCACCCCTATCACGCAGACCCTGAACCCGTTGAAGTCATAAATCTGGTAGGGCTGGAACACAAGATACCCGTCGTCGGTCAGGCAGTTCGCGCACAGCACCTTCGTGTCCGACTGCTCCTCCGCCATCCGCGCATACCCGGCAAGGGTCTTCCACCCGTAGTTGAAGTCGTGGTTGCCCGGCGTCACCGCATCGTACCCCAGCATGTCCAGAAGCGCCATCACGCTCCGGCCGCCGAAGAGATTGGCGAAGTTCGTCCCGTGCGTCACGTCCCCCGCGTCCAGAAGGAGGATGTCATCCGTGTACGAGCGCGCCCACTTGAGCAGCGTCGCAAGCCGGGCGTACCCCATGCTCCCGTCCATCCCCTCGGAGACCCTCCCGTGCACGTCGTTCGTGTGCACGATGTACAGGCTGAACTCCGAAGCGCCGC
>JBQNBA010000060.1:0-10948 GCA_052170175.1 Sphaerochaetaceae bacterium
TTGAAGCTATCTTCTTGTAAATCTCAAACTTGAGCGAAGGGGCTGTTATATAGGAATCCGGGATGAATCCCGAATAATCCAATTCAAAGAAAACCTCCCTCTCCGGCTCCTGCCCGCTCTTCTGCAGGGCTTCTATCGCTTCATCAAGAAGGCGCATATACATGTCAAGCCCCACGCTTGACATCTGGCCGCTCTGCTCCCTTCCCAGAATATTCCCGGCGCCCCGTATCTCCATGTCCTTCATGGCGACTTTGAATCCCGAGCCAAGCTCCGTGTTCTGGCTGATGACGTTAAGCCGTTTTATCGCATCCTCGCTTATTATGCGGTCGCCGGGATAGAACAGATAGGCGAATGCTTCACGGTCGCTGCGCCCCACCCTGCCCCTGAGTTGATAAAGCTGGCTCACGCCATACATATCTGCCCTGTCTATGATGATGGTGTTGACGTTGGGGATATCGATGCCATTCTCTATGATGGTCGTTGAGACAAGAACCTGTATGCCCTCGTAGACAAAGCGCCTCATGATGTCCTCAACCTGCGCCCCATCCATCTGGCCATGAATCGATTCGATGATGAGATCCGGCATCTGCCGCCTAAGCATGAGAACCACCTCATCAAGCGACTCTATCCGGTTGTGCAGATAAAAGACCTGCCCTTGCCGCTGGGTCTCCTGTCTTATTGCATTTACCACCCTTGTGATATCGTACTGCCCTATCTGTGTCTGTATAGGCCGGCGGCTTATCGGCGGCGTTGTCAGAAGCGACATGTCACGTATCTTGAGAAGCGACATGTAAAGCGTTCTGGGAATGGGGGTTGCGCTCAGGCTAAGGCAATCCACGGTGCTCTTGAGCTGCTTGATGCGCTCCTTGTCCTTTACACCGAAACGCTGTTCCTCGTCCACAACCAGAAGCCCAAGATCGGAAAAAACCACGTCCTTCTGCAAAAGCCTGTGGGTTCCGAACAATATATCGATCTGCCCCTGCTTAAGGGAAGCAAGCGCCTTCCTCTGGTCTCTTGGGCTCACCATCCTGGTGAGAAGCGCCGCTTTGACAGGGAAATCGCTGCATCTCTGCTGGAAATTGCTGAAATGCTGCTCCGCAAGTATCGTGGTGGGCGCAAGGAAAGCAACCTGCTTTGAGCACATGACCGCCTTGAAAGCAGCACGGAAAGCAATCTCCGTCTTTCCATAGCCCACATCGCCGCAAACAAGACGATCCATGACAATGGGGCTCTCCATATCGGATTTTATCTCATCGACGCATCTAAGCTGATCTTCGGTTTCATCAAAGGGAAACGCCGCCTCGAACTGCAGCTGCCAATCTGTATCCTTTCCAAACGGGAAGCCGGTGCTTTGCTTGCGCTTGGCGTACAGCTCCAGAAGGCTCTTGGCAAGCTTCTCTGCGTTCTCCCGCGCCTTGGCCTTCTTGTTCTCCCAGGATGCTCCGCCAAGCTTGTCCACATGCGGCGCTGCGCCGGCGCTTCCTATATACCGTTGGACGAGGTTTGCCTGTTCGATCGGGACATAAAGAATCTCGTTGCCCGAGTATTGGATTTTTATGTAATCACGTTCCCGCACCCTGTCTATCTTTAAAAACTGCCCTATCCCATAGTTCACGTGAACCACGTAGTCGCCTTCATTGAGCTCAACGAAGCTGTCAAGCGGGGAAGTCTGGGTCTTGGAAATCATCTTCACCACCTGCTTCCGCCGGCCAAATATCTCTCCATCGCTTATGGCGATGTGCTTCATGGACGGAATGCCGAATCCGCCGGAAATGGCGATGGCCTGATAGGATATCCGGGGGAACATGACAAGCATCTGGCTCAAACGTGAAACCTGAATCTGTGATGAGGCGTATATCCGGACAGTCCAGCCGCCTTTGAAAAGACCTTCAAGGTCATCCTTCAGGAAGGTGAAGTTCCCGAAATACGAACGCGGCCCATCAATGGCGAACCGATAGACCTCCGGGGTGTTGTCATCTATATCAAGCACAGTAAGCTTATGGCTTAGCCCACGGCAGAAATGCGGAAAATCCAGAATAACGCTGTCTGGCTTAGGACAGTTCCTGTCAGTCATGTAAGAGGAACGATAAAGCCCCTTGGCCTCATTCTGCAACGATTTGAAGCTGCTTTCCAGCCTTGTCGCACCCCAGAGAACAAAGTAATCCTCCCGCTTCAGATACTGAGTCACGGCAGCCATCTCTTGAATGTCCTGCTTGATGCCTGCAAACAGCGAAATCCTTCCCAGCTCGGCAGTGGTCTGCTGCGTAAGCGCATCATAGCTTGCAATGCGCTGAATCTCATCCCATTCAGAGAACACCCTGAAAGGCTGCTCCTCGCCTTTAGGGAATATATCCATCACCTCGCCGCGCAGAGAGAATTCTCCGGGCACAGATGTGCTTGCAGTCCTGACGTACCCCGCCTCTGCCAATGTCTCCGCCAGCGATGACGGCTCGAAACGCCCGCCCTTTTTAAGAACCAGCTGCTTGTCCTGCAGAAAGGCTCTGGAAGGCAGCAACGAAACAAAAGAACGCAGCGATACAATCACAAGAAGCCCATGAGCTCCATCGATTGTGCGGAGCGCATTAAGCCGGGCGATGTCAGAGGCGCTTCCATCGAAGCCAGAGTAGAAAACCTTTGAATTTGAGGGAAAATCCAGAACAGGAGTTGACGGAAGCGCCGCCTTGGAATCATTGAACAGCTGCCTTGCGGCATCCTCTGTAGGACAGACAATGAAGATATTGCCCTTCACCCTGTTGCTTTCCATCATCATGCCGGCCAGCCGAAGCAGCGGCAGCCCGTCTATGCCGAAGCACTTGAAAGGATAGTCGCACGAACGAATGAAAGCACGGTATAAATCACTTGATTTTAAGTATTTAGAAAGAAAATCCATTATTTCACGGAATCAGGGATGTCCGGCTCGGTGACAGGATAATCGCCATCCACGACCTGAGCGATTTTCTCAATCTCCTGAACAAACTGCTTGACATCCGAGAAGGATTTGTAAACAGAGGCGAATCGCACATAAGCCACCTTGTCGATTCGGTAAATCTCCTTAAGAGCCTCCTCGCCTATCGCCGCCGATGTTATCAAGCGCTTGGATCCCGCCTTCTTTATAATCGCCTCCTCTATGCTCAGAACAAGGCGATTGATTATCTCCGGGTCAATCTTGCGCTTGTCAGTGCAGATTCTGATTCCCCGCTCAAGCTTCTTTATATCAAACGGCTCATAGCTCTTGTCCCGCTTCTGAACCATGAGGGTCTTCTCCTCCACCTTCTCGTAGCTGGTGAAGCGCGTGCCGCAATCAACGCATTCACGGCGTCTGCGTATGGATGAGCCATCAGCGCTGAGTCTGGATTCTATGACCTTGTCGTTAAGACTCCCGCATTCAGGGCATTTCATTGCCATCCTCCTTGCAGATTCATTATAGCATCATGCCAGAAGAAAATCTACATATGGTGTCAATCAAGCTCAATCTGCGCATAATCAACACAATTTCCTGTATTTTCCAATTAGGGTCAAACATCACCGCTTCCCATGCGTCTGTCTTTAAAGCCTTGATTCATGACATTCTTGTTAATATAATAACACAACACTGCAAACAAGAGGCGCATATGAAGGGCTCAATCAGCGAAACAGTCAGGAGTATAATAGACAACTCTCCGTACATAAAGGAAATGCTCTCAAAGGATTTCCTGAACTGCTCATCTTATTCCGCCGCCATAAAGCCCCAGGTTGAGAAAGCATGCGGGCGCCAGGCGGGAAGCAACGCCATAGTCATGGCGCTTCGTCGCTACGCCCAGGAGCTCAGCAAGCCCGATGTCTCTCAGCGAACGCCTCCCATAATCGATTACCAGATAGTCCTGCATACGAACATATTCGACTACAATCTGGAAAAGACCGACAGCCTGCTTCATAAGATACCGCTGCTCTACAGGGAGCTTCCCAGCACGCAGAGGGAATTCATAAATTTCATCGTGGGCACAAACGAGGTAGGGATAATAGGCAGCGAGAAGTACCGCGCACAGGTCGAGCAGGCCATAGGAGACACGCCTGTCCTGCATAAGGAAACAGGGCTTGTCGCTTTCACGATGATATTCTCCGGGCCATTCCTGCAAACGCCGGGGATAATAAACGAGGCCACCCGCCGTCTGGCGTGGAAGGACATAAACCTTCTGGAGCTGATATCCACAAAGAACGAGCTCACCTTCGTAATAAAGAACGCCGACTCAATCGAGGCCTATCAAGTGCTTCAAAGCTTCCAGTCCAAATGAAGCGCCAGGGGCTTGGGGCAAGGCGCAAGACTATCTGCCAGCCTACCTGCAAGACCACCTGCGAAGCTGCAAGACTATGAAAACACAATGCAAAGGAGCATTTGATGATGATTTCATGCGATTATGCAAACACTCATAAGGCAAGGCACGGCAATGAATGAATTATTATGGCTGCTGATGCTCATGCTGAATTTCTTCTTCATAATGACCGCTTTCAGGCTCTGGGGCAAGGCGGGGCTTTTCGTATGGATGGCCATATCAGTGATAGTCGCCAACATACAGGTGACGAAGAACGTTCTGTTCCTTGGGATAGAAGCCACCCTTGGAAACATAGTCTACGCCACAAGCTTTCTGGCCACCGACATACTCAGCGAGTTCTACGGTCCGGGCGAAGCAAGGAAAGCTGTGGGAATCGGCTTCTTCTCTCTCATCTCAATGACCGTCCTGATGCAGATCGCCCTGCTCTTCTCCCCCTCGGAAAGCGACATCGCTCAGCAGAGCCTTGCGGGGATATTCGGTCTCATGCCCAGAATCGCCGGCGCAAGCCTGATTGCGTATCTTGCAAGCAACCTGCATGACATATTCGCATTTGAATTCTGGAAAAAGCGGACAAAGGCGCTCTGGATACGCAACAACCTGTCCACAATAGTCAGCCAGACAGTTGATTCACTGATATTCACCATCGGTGCATTCGCCGGCATCTACAGCGCCTCGATCCTTTGGCAGATATTCATAACAACGCTTTTGCTGAAATGGGTCGTGGCCATCTGCGACACGCCTTTCATCTACCTCGCAAGAAAATGGGTGACCGCAGGCTTGATAGAGGACAGCAAGAAAACTGAATGCAAGAAGACTGAATGCACGAAAACCGAATGCAAGATGACTGAATCCGGAACGGATAAGGACTGAAACTGGCAAGCTCAGGCAAGTCCGGGCAATTCGGGCAAGTTCAGGTGGTTCAGGCAAAAGTCCGGGTAGTTCAGAGGCAAGTCCGGGCAAGTCAAGCTTTGCTTTCTTGCAGCCGAACCCGGGTCTTGTCACGCTTGAGGCTTCTCAGATAAGACTTCTGTTCATCTGATATCCGGCGGCTTTCGCAGGCTTTCTGTATCGTCTTGTCATACACCCAGCCGTCCAGCCTGTCTGATTCGAGATAGACGATTGCCTGCTCCCACTGCTTTGCCAGAGCTGTGGCGAAGAACCATGCAATCATCATATTGACATAGTATTCATCTGAACGGATGCCCGCCGGAACCTCAAGGCATTCGGGCAGGAAAGAGTCTTCAAGGAAATGGTTCATCAAAACCCCGAGACCGAAGCGGCATGCATAGACATGATTTGAAGCAGACCATCTTCTAGCATCGGCGACCAGAGCAGCCCTGTTTTTCCTGAACACCTTGGGGGACATGATGTCACAGACCGCCCAGTTATCAACATACGGCAGGAAAGCATCGATTGCATCTATGCACAGCTTGTAATCTTTGATTTCCGAAATAATCAGCCCATGAAGCATGTTCTCGTCATAATAAGCATGCGGAAGTTCCTTCAAGAAACCAGCATCTTCACCCGAAGCAATGCATTGCTTGGCAAATCCGCGCAGCACGGGCACACGGACGCCTATGATGGAAGCCCTTTGGACAGAAGGCATCAGCTTGCTCTAGAACTCGGCATAGTCCTTGTCCTGCAACTCAAACAACCGCTCGCGTATTCCCATTCCTCCCCCCGGATTTCAATTCAGCTTGATATCGAACCATTTTCCGGCTGCAAGCTGCTCTATCGACTCGTTGATATGCTCCGGTGTAAGAATCTCTGCGGCGCAGTCAAGGCAGAAATTATCGCTCATCCCGGCGACATAGTCGATGACCATTCTGTCAAATCCTCCGTCATGGGAGAGATAAAGCTCTCTGGCCTCGTTTATGTGGCGGCAGAAGCCCATAGCCAGCATATTCTTCTCCCCGCGGTACAGCCGTTCCTCAAATCCATATTGTTCAAACAAATCGTCAAGATAATCCACAACAAGATTTATCAGTCTTGAGAAGTACCTTTCATAGCCCTTCATCAGGTCGGAACGGTATATCCGCTCATAATTGAACGACTTCATCTGCTTCACTGCCGTGAACACTTCATCCGAGAACGAAATCCCCCTATCCTCCGAGGAAGAAGCCACTATATCGTTCACAAGCGTGTTTATTATCTCTCCATTCGTCTTGCCTATGACGCTTGATATCTCATGGGGCAAATCGGATTTATTCACAACATTCAGACGGCAGGCATCTTCAAAATCACGCCCCAGATAGGCAATCTGGTCAGAGAATCTCATGACGCACCCTTCATAGGTGGAAGGCACCAGGCCGGCGATTGTCTTGATTGACTCAAGGTTCTTTACCTTCTCCTCCGGATTCAGGCTCTGCACAAATTTCTCGCCGCAGTGGCATACGATTCCGTCACGCACCGCATAAGTGAGGTTCAGATGGGCAAGCATGTCCGCTATGCGCAAGGAGAAAATCTCATGCTGGAAGGCCCCAAGCCCCTTTGCTTCTGTGATTTTGCTGATGATTTTCTCCCCCGTATGTCCAAATGGCGCATGTCCCAGGTCGTGCCCCAGGCCGATGGCCCATGCCAGCTCGCTGTCCAGTCCAAGCCCGCGGCATATGGCGGAGGCGATTGTCGCCACATGCAGGGAATGCTCTATCCGTGTGCAGATGTGGTCGTTGCTCGGCGCAAAGAACACCTGCGTCTTGTGTTTCAGTCTCCGAAACGGCGAACTGTGGAGAATGGCAGTGGTATCTCGGAAGTAAGCACCCCTGATATCCTCTTCGCGCTTCCTGACCCTGCTTTTCAGCAGGCTTTGCTCCATATGATCCTTTATCATTCTCTTTCCCTTTCCTCCCTGTTATGTTATCATCAAAACATAATTCTGTGGAGAGCTGATGCAACATTATTCATTGCCCCTCATAAGCCTTTGTTTCATAGTCATCGCCCTGGGGCTTTGCCTGCGTTCTCTTTTCACAAAAAGATTCTATCTCTGGATATTGCCGCTTCTGCTGACTATCGGACTGGGTGTTTTCACCTTCCTGACATTCCTGCCCGCCGTGAGCGCGCGGCCCGTTGAAATCAGGTTCGGAATCGCCGGGAATCCTTTGGTTCTTTACATCTTCGATTTCCTCTGGCTCTTGCAAATCGCCTCATTCATCATTTACATAAACAAGACCGATGGCATGCGCCGAATCAGGAGAAACCGCAACGAATACGAGTATCTCAAGCCCAAGAACAGAAAGGACATAAGCCGGAATGAATTCTGAGTCCGTGGAAGAACCAAAGAAAACGTTGATTCTCTGCGGAATGAAAGGGGCGGGAAAGTCATTCTACGCCGGACGTCTCGCAGCGCATGGAATAAAGTGCTTTGATTCGGACAGGGCTATTCTCCTATCATCTCCTTTTCCTTCAATCCGCGAGCTTTACTTGGCATCGGGGGAGCAGAAGTTCCGGCAGCTCGAATGCGCCGCCCTGCGATCCATATTCTCCGATATAGCCAAGAGCCCTTTCAAGCGTTTCTGCATTGCCACAGGGGGCGGGCTGGCCGACAATGCGGCGGCCCTCAACCTGATAAACAGGAAGCGCAGCTCAAAGCGTCTCGCAATAACAGCGGTCTGCCTTGCGCCGGATGAGCAAACATTGTGGCAAAGGGCATCATCCATTGGGCTCCCCGGATACTTGCATGGAACGGATTCAAAAGAGCAATTTCTTTCCATAGCTAAAAAAAGGAAAAACGCATATTTAAATTTCTGTGATTTTGTGATACAATTGCCGGATTACGGAAGCGAAGAGGAAACAGTGGAAAGGCTATTAAGGCTGTTCTGATTCCCTCGCTCTGGAGGATGCATTGAGCAAAAGCACATTCGGCAGCGACTTTGCCGTGACCACATTCGGAGAATCCCATGGAGCCGTAGTCGGGGCGGTCATAGACGGCATTGAAAGCGGCTTCAAGCTTGACCTGGAGCAAATCAAGGTCATGCTTGACAGACGCAGACCCCAGGACGATGTTTTCAGCACGCCAAGACGGGAGAGCGATAGCTTTGAAATCCAAAGCGGCGTGTTCGAGGGCAAGACGACCGGGGCGCCGATATGCCTTGTCATCCGCAACTCGGATTCCGATTCATCAAGCTACGAACAGCTGCGTTTCATAGCCCGTCCGGGTCATGCCGACCTCCCTTATTCGATCCGATACGCAAACCGGGACCATCGGGGCGGAGGGCGTTCAAGCGGCAGGCTGACCGCAGCGATAGTCGCATCCGGCGCAATAGCCATTCAGATTCTCAACTCAAAGGGAGTCAGCATCTCCTGCAAGGTGAATTCAATAGGAGGCATCCGCGGCTCTCAGGACAATGATGACGACATGAATGCCTGGAGAGAACTGGCATCGATGCACAGGAAACGCGGAGAAACCCTCGGAGGGCGGCTGAACTGCATTGCGACAGGGCTTCCCATAGGAATCGGCGAGCCGGTGTTTGACAAGCTTGATGCGGTGATAGCCCATGCCGTCATGTCCATCCCTGCCGTCAAAGGCATAGAATTCGGTTCGGGCTTCAACTCCGAGACTCAGAGCGGAAGCGCCAACAATCTAAAAGGCAACAGCGGCGGGGTTCTGGGTGGCTTGAGCGATGGAGAGCCGCTTAGCTTCAACGTTGCGATAAAGCCAGTGCCCACAGTGGATGTTCCTCAGACAGGAACTGATACACGCAACATGATGAAAGTTCAGTTCACATCATCTCAAAGGCATGATACATGCATATGCTTCAGAGCCTGTCCTGTCGTAGAGGCAATGACTGCTGTTTCGATTCTGGACCTTTGGTATGCGCGTTATGGAAGATAGGCCTCTTATCATACAGACTGACAAGACCCTTCTTCTGGAGGTGTATTCGCCGGCCTTCGAGGCGTGCAGAGACAGCATAACGCCATTTGCCGAGCTGATGAAGTCGCCTGAGCATATGCATACATACCAGATCAGCAGCATCTCGCTGTGGAATGCAATCGGAGCGGGAATGACAGTGGAGCAGATCGCCCAGCGTCTGGAAAGATGGACGAAATTCCCTATCCCCGGAACCGTCATGGATTACATCCGGGCAATCGCAGGCCGGTTCGGCAAGCTGGTGCTTACCCAGATGGCTGATGGCCGGAATCTCATCCTCACTGTAAAGGACACGATGATATACCATGAGATAAAAGCCAGCAAGCGCATATTCTCCAGCTTCATTTCCTGCGATGACGACAAGATGCAATTCATCCTGGAGCAAAAGCAACGCGGCACAATAAAGGCTGATTTGATAAAAATCGGATATCCCGTCGAAGATCTTATCCCATTCAGGATAAACAAGCATTTCCCGATATCCTTGAAACGCAGCCTGAACCTGCGGGATTACCAGAAAAGCGCCGTCTCATCCATACTGGGCAGCGGAGAGCCCGGTTCCGGCTATGGGACGATAGTGCTCCCCTGCGGCGCCGGCAAGACGGTGGTCGGACTGGCCATAATGGCATCGATAAGCGCCCCCACCCTGATAATCTGCCCCAATATAATAGCGGCGCGCCAATGGATGACCGAGATTCTGGCCAAGACGGACGTCCCCGCTTCTGAGATTGGAGAATACAGCGGCGAGAAAAAGAATATCCGCCCCGTCACTGTCTGCACATATCAAGTGCTCATACATTCCCATCAGACAGACGATGAAGCGATTCCCCGGATGAACAACCTCGGCATCTTGGGAGATAATGATTGGGGGCTTCTCATATTCGATGAAGTCCACCTGCTCCCTGCCCCGATGTTCCGATTCGCCGCCAGCCTGCAATCAGCCCACAGGGTGGGGATGACCGCCACCCTGATACGCGAGGACGGCTTGGAGGCGGATGTATTCAGCTTGATAGGCCCCAAGAGATGCGATGTGCCATGGAGCATGCTTGAACATCAAGGCTGGATCGCCCAGGCCACCTGCACCGAGATACGCGTATCGCTTCCCCCGGAATCGATCATCGCTTACGCAGTGGGAACCCGCTTTCAGAAAAACCGCATAGCCGCCACTAATCCGCGCAAGATTGACATAGTGCTGCAGCTCGCCGATGAGCATAAAGGAGAATTCATTCTCATAATAGGGCACTATCTCGACCAGCTCAGGGAGATAGGCAAAAAGCTGCAAGCCCCCATAATCACCGGAGTCATGCCAAACAAAGAGCGGCAGAAGCATTTTGACGATTTCAGAAGCGGCAGAACGCATATGCTCATCGTCTCCCGTGTAGCGAACTTCGCAGTCGATCTCCCCGATGCGTCCGTGGCGATACAGGTATCGGGAATATTCGGCTCCAGACAGGAGGAGGCGCAAAGGCTCGGACGAATCCTGCGCCCAAAGGAGCGGGCAAGCAGCTTCTATTCAATAATAACAAAGTTCACAATAGAAGAGGAATTCGCTGCAAACAGGCAGAAATTCCTGATAGAACAAGGATATACATATAAGACAGAGGAAAGATGAACTACGTCGCCATTGATGAATTCAGAAACCAGATGAGAGAAATGGACGAGAAGCTGTTCTTCTTTGCCTACGAGAACTATGTAGGCAAAGTGGACACGCCTTACAACAAGCCTGACCTTGAGGACGATATGGTCTCATTCATGCTTGACAAGACTCACCAGG
>JBQNBA010000061.1:0-10870 GCA_052170175.1 Sphaerochaetaceae bacterium
GATGATTCGGTGGAACGCACGCTGAATTGGCAGCGATAAATCGGACAGGAAGGCTGGGCTTGGCGGACGGTTGGACAGCTTCTTTCTGAAATGCATATTTTAATATAGCTTTTTTCAATATTTGTTTACTTTTTTACCATGTTTTGATAAATTGTAGACAATATTGCAAACAAAAACGAAGCATAGGTTGCATTGGGAGATGTATTGTATGGGAAACGAGTATGAATTCAGATATCTTTCGCAGGAGGATATACTTTCTCTGAACATTTCGTATTCAGAGGTTATAGAGGCTGTTGAGAAAGGCATGTCTGAGTTCGGAAAGGGGAACTGCCAGCTTCCGGTGAAGATTCACACGAATCCTCGTCCGCAGACTTATATAAACGCCATGCCTGCTTATATCGGCGGCAGCCAGGATATTACCGGAATGAAATGGGTCGCCGGGTTTCCGGAGAATAGGGCGAAGGGGCTTCCTGTCACATGGGGGCTGATGGTGATGAACGATGCAGAGACTGGCGGCGTCACCGCTGTCATGGATGCCAGGTGGATAACGGCTATCAGAACCGCTGCGGTTGCCGCCGTCACCGTCAAGCACTGCAAGGTTCATGACACCGATTCCATGACGATAATAGGCGCAGGAGAGCAGGGCAAGTGGAATGCAAGGCTCATAAAGATGGTTGTTCCGGAGCTTAAGCGGATATATATAGGGGATATTTGTGATTCGGCAATCGAGGCTTACCTCAGGAAGATGGTTCCGCTGATGCCCGACATGGAGTTCGTCCCCATCAGGAACAACGCAGAGCGGCAGGCGGCGATTGATGACAGCCAGATATTGCTCACCGCAACCCAGAGGAGTGACAAGCCTATAATCTACTGTGAGATGCTTCATAAGGGGATGCTTGGAATCCCGCTTGAGAGCACGGCATGGGATGGCAGAACCTACACGCAGTTCGCCGACAGGTTTGTGTGCGATGACTGGAATCTGGTTCAGACTTATCTTAAGGATGGGAAATACACCGACGGTTTGCCCGAGGAATACCAGATTCTGGGCAAGATAATAAACGGCGATGCTGTCGGACGTGCCAGCGATGAGGAGTTTGTCATAGCATCATCTCATGGCATCGCTATCTCTGATGTGGCCGTTGGAAACATGGTCTTGAATAAGGCGCGCGAGAAGAATGCGGGAAGAATGCTGCCTCTGATGCGGGAGATGGATATACTCCGCTGACGTGGGGCTGGGCATTCTCCGTTTGTGCGGGCATTCGCCGAAGATTCTGCATTGTTTGATGAATTACGATAAAGGGGATGCGAAATGAAGCAGAAGCTATTTGTTCTTTCGATGGATGCGATGGTGGGCGAGGATATTGAGTATCTCAAGACCAAGCCTAATTTCTCCAGGCTGATGAAGCATTGCTGCCAGGTGGAGAAGGCCCGGACTATTTACCCGAGCATCACATATCCGGCTCATGTAAGCATGATTACCGGGTGCAGGGCTGGGAAGCACGGTATTTTCAACAACACTCATTTCAGGACAGCCACCGGTCACCCCGCATGGCATCTGTACAGCAGCGAAGTGAAGGTTGAGGATTTGTTTGCCGCGGCCAAGAGAGCAGGATGCACCACAGGCGCAGTGTACTGGCCTGTGACGGGTCTTAATCCCAATATCGACTATCTGATTGACGAGTATTTCTTCTATGACCCCAAGGAGAGCGAGACGGAAGATGACATTCTCAATGGTTTCAGGAAGCTTGGTGCGAACGAAGCGACTCTCCTTGCGGTGAAGGACAACATGGGGAGGTTCCCGGGGGAATACCGCAGCAGGACGGGCAAGCTGACGTTGAATCAGACCTTTGACAATTTCATAAACGGCTGCGCATGCAGTCTGATACGCCGTTATAAGCCTGATGTGCTGGTGGTCCACAACTGCCTTCTGGACAGCCTGCGCCATAAGAACGGGGTGTTCAACGAGTTCGTCACAGAGGGGCTTGATATGACTGACATGTGGCTCGGCGAGATTGTCGATGCCATGAAGGAAGCGGGGGTGTTCGAGGACACGAACTTCGTCATTGTCTCCGACCATGGCCAGATGAACTTTGTCCGCAGGGTGAAGCCCAACGTGCTGCTTGCCAGAAAGGGCTGGATAACGGTGGCGCCGGATGGCACGATAGAAAGCTGGAAGGCCTATGTTCAGTCGGGCGGGATGAGTGCGATTGTGGTTGTTAAGGACAAGAGCGTGGAGAAGGATGTCTACGAGTATCTTTGCAGGCTCAGGGATGATGAGGTGTGGGGATTCGGCGAGGTTCTGACCAGAAAGGAAGTTGAGGACAGCTATGGCTGGTCGGGCGATTTCTCATTTGTCATCGAGACTGATGGATATACGACATTCAGCGAGAGCTGGAGCGAGCCGCTTATAAGCGCCATTGACCTGAATGATTACAGGCTGGGCAAGGCGACCCATGGTTATAAGCCGGAGAAGGGGCCTCAGCCGGTGTTCGTCGCCACTGGCCCGGCTTTCAGGAAAGATGTGAAGCTTCCGTTCTGCCTGACAATCGATGAGGCTCCGACATTCGCCCGGATTCTGGGGCAGGAGATGCCGCAGGCGGAGGGCAGGGTGCTGTCCGAGATATTGGAATGAGCGGAGTTATTGCATGAAGGTGTATTTCATAAGACATGGCCAGAGCCAGGGGAATCTGGAAAAGAGGGCTTGCGGGTGGTCGCAGTCCCCGCTTTCGGAGCTTGGGCATCAGCAGGCTGCGGCCCTGGCTCCTGTTCTGGGCGGGATTGGCTTCGATGTTGTATACAGCAGCGACCTTTTGCGTGCGGTGCAGACCGCCTGCGATGCGATTCCCGGCTGTCAGCCTGTCCAAAGCCCGCTTTTAAGGGAGATATGTGTCGGCGACATAGCAGGGATGCTCAGGACAGACTGCGAGAGGATTTACGGCGATGTTTACAAAAACGCCGCAGGAAATCATGATTACACCCCATTCAACGGCGAGAACGACGATATGATTTGCGACAGGGTGTTCAAGTTCATGCGTGAGCTAGAGGGGCTTGGAGCTGTGGAGAATGTGGCGGTGTTTGGCCATGAGGGAACCGTGCATCAGATGGTGAATTATGTTATTGGGGCAAGGATTGCTCTGAGAAGCCTGAGGATTGTCAACTGCTCGATATCGGTGTTCTCTTATGAGAATGGCCTGTGGAAGCTTGAACGTCTTGGGTTCACGGCTTCGCTGTCATGAGGAAACGGCTCGTAACACAGGCCGGGGTCGGGATTCGGGATAATGGCGGTATGAGAAAATAGTTTGAAAGGTTTCCGGGATTCACGCCGGATGTTGCGGGATGCTGCTTATTCTTCCGTTGTCATCAACAGCCCAGTCAACAAACTTTATTCCAAGCCTTTGAGCCATCGAAAAGCATTCGTTGATTCCGCTTGAGTTTTTCTTTCCATCGACCAGATGGGGGTCGTGGGCGTCGCTGTTGCAGCAGAGCCTTGCGCCATGCTCCATGGCCATCATGTAGAATTCATCGGTGCTGTATGGATGGCGCGGGCCATCGGGGGTGCTTATCATGGGCTTTCTCAGCCCTGCGCCGTTTATCTCCAGCGGTATGCCGAGAGCCTTTGCGCACTGTATTATATCAAGGCTGACTGCCTTGGCATTGGAATCCCAGGGCATGTATGCCGCCCTGAACAAATCCGGATGGCAGCCGAAAAGGAACAGCCCGGATTCAAGCGCCCTGCAATAGCGGCTGGAATAATCGGCAAGATGCCTTGTGAAATCCTTTGATTGAGAGACGAAGCTGATTTTTCTGGAATCCCAGTCCATGTATATATGGACGGAGCATATGAGATAGTCAAATCCGAAGCGGCCGAGAAATTCTTCCTTGTAAAAATTCTCCAGAATCGGCTCGAAGTCGCATTCCGCCGCAAGGAAAACCCTCATCGGAGCTGTTTTCTTCGCTTCGTTCACAGCTGCGGCATAAGAGGGAAGATTCTCAATCATCATGTTGGGAGAAAGGGGGTTGCCGGGGATCGGGGCATGCTCGGTGAAGCCCAGCGCCTCCAGGCCTTCCTCTTCCGCCGCTTTTATGTAATCCGCTATCCTGCCGCTGGCATGATTGCAGAAATTCGTGTGGGTATGAAGATTTACTTTCTGCTGCTTATATGAGTTCACAATCTTGTCCCTGATATTGCATGAATATAGTAACATGAACTTCTTAAAACGGTCAACAGATAGTCAAAATCAGATAGCATTATTATAATGTCATGCTTGGCTGCTATGGCTGGCACTGCCCGCCACTATGACGTTTATGTTGTTCTTCTTTATGGCTGCTATCGCCCCGGGCGTTGTGCCGTCATCGGTCACTACTGTGTCGATTTTGTCAAGAGGACAGCACATGCAGCTTCCCGGAACCCCTATCTTGGAATGATCCACCACGACTATCACGTTGCTGGTCTTGGCTATTATCTGCTTCTTCAAGATGGCCAGCTCGGGCGACTGCTCGGTTGTCCCAAGCTCCGGTATGAACCCATCGCAGGAAATCACCGCATAGTCTAGGTGGTAGAAGTTCGCCAGGAACTCGGTTGCGAATATCCCTGTCGAGGCGAGGGCATCTGTCTTGATGACCCCTCCGACAAAATAGACGAGGATTTTAGGGTTCATTCCAAGTATTTCGGCTATCCTTATTGAATTTGTAAGGATTGTTATATTGCTTCTCGCGGATAGAAGGCTGGCAACCTCGTATACGGAGGTTCCGGAATCAAGGTATATTGTCTTGCCGTCCGGAATCAGCTCGGCGGTCTTCTCCGCCATCTTCTGCTTCAAGGCCTGGTTTGTGTTCATCCGCACCGCCCATTCGTCAACAGCTATTGCCGCCTGGGAGAACTCGGCCAGCGTGGCGCCTCCATAGACCTTGCGTATGAAGCCTTCTGATGCCAGGTATCCGAGATCTCTGCGCACTGTTTCTATCGAAATCCCGAAGGTGTCGCATAGTTCCTTGTTCGTCACGCTCTTCTTGCTGATGAACAGCTTTTTCATTTCCTGGAGTCTTTTCATCTTCATATGACGGGATTTCCTTATCGAATTAGATCTTATTATGCTTGATTGTATCCTCTTCCCACTGGGCAGTCAACACAAGTTGGTCAATAATTGGCAATATTCTGAAACGTTGGCATTATAATCAAAACTTGGTTATGCTTCGGTGCCCACCATCTGCTGAATCTGGATGTTGTTAAGGAATTCTGTTAAAGAATGCCGCTGGGGCAGCCCGCCTTCCCGCTTTCTGCGGGAAGGTTTTTTCATGGGTTTCTCATTTTGCCTTTTGATATGGCCGGCTGCCATCATGAAAACCATAAGGCAAGTTTATTCACCTGTCAAGAAATATCAACTTTTTGCAAGATTTATTGGTCAAAGTAATCAAAAAGTGATGGTTTTGGCGAGCAAAATTATCAATATGAAGTCATAATCATTGCAAAAAGATAAAAAAATATTGAAAACAACGTGATTATAAGTTATCATCAATCGTAATGATTCAAATGGATGCAAAGACAAACAGGAGGAGTTGAGATGAAGAGATTCGTTCATCTGATGACCGTTGCCGTTATGATTCTGCTTGCAGCTGTTTCCTGCGCTGCAGCAGCAAAGGCTTCTGTGCGCGGCGAACATCCGGTCTACACCTTTGCTGTTCTGGATGCGAAGAAACAGAATCCAAAAGGCGTATGCACGGTTCCTTGGAAGGAGAATGCAGTTGAAGCCGCTGTCAGGACCGGCACGCTTAGATTTTATTTCATGTCCGGCGAGAAGCAGAGATTCTCGGAGAAGTCCGGAATAAAATTCGGCGATTCCTGTCTGGTTGCCTTTCCCAACGGCGAGGTCATGCTGATTGATGCCGGCATGCCCGGATATGCCGGCACGCTGGTGGAGAATCTGAGGCTGCTCGGTGTCAATAAGCTGGATTATATAGTGCTTTCTCATATGCATGACGATCACTACGGAGCTATGCTTGGCCCCTCCGGCATCTTGGCGAACTTCGAGGTGGGCAGGTTCTATTGGAGCGGGGCTTACAACGACAAGAGCAGCGTGGAGGAGAGGTTCGATGAGGAGATGAAGAAGCGCAATGTGAATCTTGCCCTGCTTTCGGCGGGCGACAGCTTTGATGTCGGCGATGTTCGCATTGATGTATTCAACCCGGCCAAGGAGGATATAGGCGGCCGTTACGGCGAGACCCAGCTTAACAATTCATCAATCGCCATGAAGCTGACCTACGATGAGTTCTCAGCTCTTTTCTGCGGCGATCTGTACAGCGATGGCGAATACAAGGTTATAGAATATGCCGGTGATGCGCTCGATTCTGATTTGATAAAGGCCAACCATCATGGCAGAACCACTTCAAACTCAAAGGAATGGGTCGCTGCCACGACTCCCAGGGTGGTGGTGGCGACAAGCGGGAATCCCATAGACGAGACAGTGTACGCCTGGTACTCCAAGGCGGGCGCCCGCGTGTTCAACGATAATCTGGACAGCTATGTGCGGGTTGTCTCGGATGGGTACAACTGCGATGTCACCGCCGGTCGGACAAGAGAGACGGGATTCTTTGATTTCTATGACAGACTTGCCGATAAGGCCAGTGCGGAGTGATGCAATGATACATTCGGGGGGATTCAGCAGATGAGAATTGCAAATACAGCGACTGCGGAGCCGGCTTTGCTGAAACGCAGGAAATTCAATGCGTTGCCGTACCTGCTTCTTGTGCCGACCATGTTCTTTCTGGTTGCCTTCACTTTCTATCCGTTCATAAACTGCATAAGGCTTACCTTCTATTCCACAGACTCAATAGGCAGACCCGGCGCTTTCATCGGGTTGAGGATATGGAAGAAGGTGCTGGCTTCCGATGAGTTCAAGCGTTCAATTTCAAATACGTTGAGATACGCCGGATGCATCGGGGTCGGGACTTTCTCCCTTGCTATGGTCATGGCTTTCCTATGTACTAAGAGCGTCAGAGGCTCGAAGGTCTACCAGACAATGTTCGCCCTGCCAATGGCGCTAGCAACTGCTCCAATCGCCGCCATAGCCACTTATATATTCAGCAAATATGGGATATTCAACGGGATAGTGGGGTCAAACACTGTCTGGCTTTCCGGCAGCACGATGTTTCCGGTTGTTGTCATGATTGTCATATGGGCGAACAGCGGCTCAAGCTTCATATATCTTCTGGTCGGTTTCAGAAACGTGCCTGACGAGCTTCTGGAATGCGCCGATCTTGACGGAGCGAATCCGTTCACCAAGTTCTTCCATATTTATCTTCCCATAGCCTCGCCGCAGGTATTCTTTGTGATATTCCTCAATATACTTTCGGCGTTCAAGTCGTTCGCAATGATAAAGATTCTTGTGGGCACGGACGATTCGGAGCTCGCCGTCCTGATTCTTAAGCTTTATTCGTATGCGTTTGTACGTGAGCGATACGAAACCGGATGCGTATATGCTCTGGTTCTGTCTCTTGTGATATTCCTTGTTTCCAGAATCCAATTCCTGTTTGAGAAAAAGGCGGTGTTCTATCAATGAAAAAAAAGCATTTCAGCAGAAAAACTCAGGAACGGATTGTGGTTGCGGTCAAGATACTGCTCGGCGTGCTTTTCATAAGTCCTATTCTTATAGGGCTTGTGTTCAGCTTTGTTCCCGACGAAGAGCTTTACAAGCTGCCTTCTCTTGAAACCATCAAGAGCACCTTCACCATAGACAACTACATAAAGGTGTTCCGTACATTGCCGATACTGGCATACATAAAGACCTCATTGGTTATGTGCCTGATAGTCATAGGAGCCCAGCTTTTCGTGTCCTCGCTGTCGGCGTATGCCTTTGCATTCTTTGATTTCAGATTCAAGAACCTCCTGTTCACGTTGGTTCTCATAGCCATGATGATTCCCGGTCAGGTGGTCACGATAACGAACTTCCTTACAATAAGGAAGCTCGGGCTGCTTAACACTTATCTTGGGTTGACGATAGTCTCATTTGCCGGCGGGCGCTCGCTTTTCATGTTCCGCCAGAGTTATCTTTCCATCCCTAAGGAAATGAGAGAGGCCGCCATAATCGATGGCTGCGGCGACATGCGGTATCTGTGGCAGTTCGCCGTTCCGCTTTCGCTGCCCTCGATTGCATCGGTTAGCATCATGCTTTTCATTGGGGTGTTCAATGCTTACCTGTGGCCTTTGCTTGTCTCTCGAAAACCGCAGATGTACACAATCCAGATCGGAATGGCGCAGATGATTGGAAGCGATGCGATTCCGACTTATGGAAGGATGATGGCTGTTGCCATGCTGTCGCTTGTGATTCCAATCATAGCCTTCCTCGTGGGGGAGGATTATCTGATTTCGGGGATGACCAAAGGAGCGATAAAAGGATAGGGCCTATAGGTTGATGGCACTGATGGGGCCGATAGGACTGATAAGGCTGATAAGGCTGATAGGGCGGATGGAGCCTGTGGGGCTGATAAGGCTGATAGGGCTGATAAGGCGGATGGAGCCTATGGGTCTGATAAGGCCGATAGGGCTGATAGGGCGATGGAGCCTATGGGGCTGCGCCTTGCCTGAACTTTTGCATTTCGCAGGATTATTCCTGAAAGCGCCGCTGTTCAGTTCCGGGAAACGGTGTTTTTCCGGGGCTTTTCACGGGTTCCTTTGGCGGAGATACGTGGAGAACCGTTTTTCTGCCCGACCCCGATTTCATTGAAGAAGCTTCGGCAGAACGGATAGGCTATGAGCAGCCCTATGAAGTCGGTTATCATCTGGGTCATCTCTACGCCCCGCAGACCCAGCATGGCTTTCATTGCCAGCAGGACGGGGATGAACACGACCCCTTGGCGGCACATCGCCAGGATTGTGGCGCGCCGTGTCTTGTTGACCGTCTGGAGCATCATGTTGACCATCATTGTGAATCCTGTGAACGGGAATGCGATGCATTGGAACCGCAGCGTCTCTCTGCCGATGGATATCACATCCGGGTCGTTTCTGAAAAACCCCACCAGTTCTCCGGCAAATATGAATCCCGCCACAGACATCGCCAGCAGAACGAATAAGGAGAATCTGACGCAGAAACTGAACGCCTCCTTTATCCTGCCGTGCATTCTGGCTCCGTAGGAGACTCCGCATACCGGCTGGAACCCCTGCCCGAAGCCTATCATGGCAGAGGATGCGAACATCGCGATTCGATTGACCACCGAAAGCCCTGCTATCGCGGCATCGCCCCAGCCGCCTGCGATGGTGTTGAGGATTATCTGAGCCACGCTGGACAAGCCCTGCCTCGCGATGGAGGGGAGACCGCCGCTTACAATCTTCCGGTACAGGAAGCCGCTTGGCTTGAAGTTCCGCAGCCGTATTGGGATGTTGGCGTTTTTCCTCAACCCGATGAACAGCAGGCAGAAGCTGACGAACTGGCTGATTATGGTGGCAAGCCCGGCTCCCCCGACACCCATGCCGAATGTGAATATGAGCAGGGGGTCAAGGGCGATGTTAAGCACCGCTCCGGTGACTATGCCGACCATGGCGAAGAAAGCGGAGCCTTCGAATCGGAGCTGGTTGTTCAGGGTCAGAGCGGAGGACATGAAGGGCATTCCAACCAAGATGAAGGCCGCATAGGATTTTGCATGGGGGAATATTGTTTCAGTCGCTCCAAGGAACCATACCAGAGGGTCTATGAACAGCAGCCCCAGCGCTCCCAGAAGGGCCGAGAATGCAAAGCACGAGAAGAAGCCAACGGCGGCCATCTTCTCTGCCGACTGCGAATCCTGGCTTCCCATCGCCATCGATATGAAGTTGCCCGACCCGTGTCCGAAGAAGAAGCCTATCGCCTGTATGATGGCCATGAGCGAGAACACAATCCCGACTGCGGCGGTTGCGCTTGTTCCTATTTGACCTACGAAGAACGTGTCCGCCATGTTGTAAAGCGATGATATCAGCATGCTGAGGATTGTGGGGCCTGCCAGCTTGAGCACCAGTGTCTGAACCGGCGTCTTGGTCATGTAGTCGAATTTTTCCTTTGCGTTGCTGAATCTTGGCATATGTGGTTTGTCAGCTATGATTGCTTCTGTTTTGAGAAAAGGTCAAGCTCTGGGCAATCAATCCTCGTAAAGTCCTTTTCGGAGGTTCTTGCCTTCCAGCCTCATCCACTGGCCGCGCGCCATCATGCTGTCGATGCCGAGGTTCTCGTCCAGCACGAGCATGTCGGCATCCATCCCGGCGGCAAGGTTCCCCTTTGAGCGCAGATTCAGCGCTTTGGCAACATTTGAGGTCATTGTGGTCAGCGCCTGTGACAGCGGCACGCCCTTGCTGTGCATTGTGGAGATTGTACGGAGGTTCTCGGTGAGCCTTCCCCTTGTTATGCCCGTCACTGCGCCGCCGGCATCCCATTTGGGCATGCTTCCGTTGCTGTCGCTGGAGAGGGTGAGCAGGGCGGGGTTCTCCCCCAGGTATTTCATGGCTGCCGCATCCGCATTCCTGCCGGATGTGGTCACGTCCACATAGCCGCCCATCCTCATGAACCTGATGCCCTGCGCAATGTGACCCGCCATGTGGGTGGGGCGCAGGTGCGTTATGGGCAATGAGGTTGTCTGAACTATTTCAATCAGCGGCTCTATTCCCTGCTTCTCCGCTCCCACGTGGCAGTGGACAACGCCGGGTTTCTTGCCTATGAGAGCGGCGAGCCTCGCTTCGCTTGCCAGCTTGAAGATTTCCTGAACCGATGGATGCGAGCAGCGGTGGTCGCTTATGGCGAGCTTCACTCCCAGCACTTCGGAGATGAAGATGATATCATCGCCGATGGAGCCTGTCATTGTGGGGGAGGGGTATTCATAGGCTCCGGACAGGCAGAATGCGGTGAGCCCC
>JBQNBA010000062.1:0-10706 GCA_052170175.1 Sphaerochaetaceae bacterium
TAGACCTCTGAGCCGGGCAGACCGGACAAACGGCACCCCGCCGGCACTGCCCTCGGCAACCGGCATCCCGCCGGCAACGGCACCCCGCCGGCACTGCCCTCGGCAACCGGCATCCCGCCGGCAACCCCTGAAAGAGCCGGAACGCCCGCCCGCTCACCACTGCTTGCGGATGAAGCGTTTCTGAGAAGGCTCCAGATCGCAGCCGATGGTTCCGCCTGGGTTCATAAGACGCTTTGGATCCAGATAGTCCCTGATTGACTTTATCAGGTTCATCTGATTCGTGCCTATGCAGCCCTCAAGCCATGGGGCAAATAGCTTCCCTATCCCATGATGGTGGCTGATTGCGGCACCAGATGCCTGTATAGCGTCCAGGATGCCCTGATGGTACTGTTTGAAATCCTCAAAGCTGTCGCTTCTTGTTATGAATATCCAGTAGAGGTTAGCCCCCTGCGGATAGGCGTGGCTCATATGCGTCATGCAGATAGTGTCAGGACGGCTCTTGCAGTACGCCCTCACGCTCTGATGGACTGCCTCCATGTCATCCCAGCTGACGGTGCATTCCAGAGTATCGGTCACAATGCCGAAATCCTCCATGCTGTCCCGCAGATAAGGGTCGGAGAAGCGCCCCTTTTCCCAAGCTTTCACAGGTATCGAGGTCAGGCTCATCGCCCCATGGCGGCGGCAGATCCTGCCGGTCCTGCGTCTGACATTGCGGCAGAAATCAATCTCGCCATCGGTGAAGCCCAGAAACAGGCAGCGTTTCATCCTCTTGAACCCCCGAATCGAAAGAAGCCTGTCCAGCACGGTGTCCTCTATACCGTATAGCTTCATCATCACATCTGTCTCCTCGGCATCGGACAGCCGGAATACGGATGGGAATCCGAATTCGCCCTGCATTATCTCGCGGGCGGCGGCCATCGCCTCCTCCCATGAGGGGAACATATAGCTGAACCGCAGATGGTTCTCAGGACGATAGAAGAAGAAGCGCAGCGTCACTTCGCACAGCACGCCGAACGTCCCCTCGCTGCCCATGAATATCTGGTCGATGGAAGGGCCTGTGGCTTTTCTGGGATAGGAATCAGAGATGAACTCCCCTATCGGGGTTTCATATTTCTGCCCCAGAACCAAATCCTCTATCTTGCCATAATAGGTGCTGTTCTGCCCCGCTCCCCTTGTGACGACCCAGCCGCCCACGCTTGAGTGCTCGAAGCTCTGGGGAAAATGGCCGCAGGTGTATGAAGCCTCGGCCCCGAAGCGCTTGGGGGCTTCGCGAAGGGCATTCTCCAAATCAGGCCCCGAGATTCCCGCCTGGACGGTTATTGTGTGGTTCTTCTCGTTGAAATCCAGAACCTTGTTGAAGTTCCTTCGCATGTCAAGCGAGATTCCGCCCAGCACCGGCTCAACGCCTCTTGTCACAGAGCTTCCACCGCCATAGACATAAAGCGGGATGTTCTCCTTATAGCAGAAATCAACAATCCTGCGAACCTGTGATGTTTCAGAAGGATAGACCACCGCATCGGGAAGCCCGTCTATTATATTCTCACGCAGACGCATCAGATCCCACATCGTCTTGCCGTAGGCGACGCTGAGCCTGTCATAATCATCTATGCTTACGTTTTCAGAGCCGACAATATTCCGAAGCGAATCAAGCTGCTCTTGGCTGAGAGAGCATTTCCTGCTTTCAGGAAGCTGCACCTGCTCCAATCCCATGCCCGCCCTATAGCTGGCGAAATCCTCATCAGTCATCTTGAAGCATGATTTCATCATCTTATATAGGCTTTCTCTGGGAACCTTGAATTCATCGGCTGCGCCCCACTTGAAAATAGAGCGGTATGATCTGGCCGGCGCCTCTTTCAGATACCAATCAGGTTCAAAGCCCTTGTATGGCTTGCTCATGTCTGCCTCCTGCGCATATTCTGCTGCATATTCTGCTACATATTGAACATGGTCGAATACAGGGGCTTTATTCGCGGATAAAGCTTCCTGTATACATTCTCAAATATCTTTCTGTAAAGCCCGTGCCTTCCTGCATCCGGCGTGAAGCAGTCCTTGTAATGCACCATGGCGTCAACAGCCTCCTGCCAGCTTCCATGCACGCCCTGCGAAACGAAGCTCATTATAGCCGCTCCGAGGGCGCTTGTTTCGTTTGTGTGACAGCGATAAGCCGGAAGTCCGAACATGTCGCTGGTCATCTGGCAGATGTAATCGCTCCTTGAGCCGCCGCCGCTTATGCAAAGCGCCTTGGCTGTCGTGCGGCTTCTCTTCTGGAGAGTCCGAAGGCCGTCCATCAGGCCGTAGTTGATTCCCTCCAGTATAGCCCGGTAAAGATGCGCTCTGGTATGATAATCAGAGAAGCCTATTATCGACCCTTTTGATTCAAGCATCTTAAGGCCGGGGAACCAGTAAGGCTGGAGCACAAGCCCATCGCACCCAGGAGGGGTCTGGGAAAGAAGCTTGTCAAGAAGCGTTTCCAGACGCTCCCCGGTCCGTTCGCTCTCCATCTGCTCTGCCATGCCGAAGTTCTGGGAGAACCACTTCACCATCCAGTACCCCCTGTAAATCTGAATCTCAGGATTCCAGTATCCGGGCATTGCCGCAGGATAAGCGGGCAAGAACCGCTGGGGCTCCATGTATCGGTCCATCGAAAGCTGGACAGTGGCGGTTGTGCCAAACGATATGGCGGCGATATCGGTGTCGACAACTCCGCAGCCCAGCGTCTCGCAGCCTTTGTCAGTTGCACCGGCTATCAGGACAAGCCCCTCCGGCAATCCAGTTTCAAGCGCCGCCTTCCGGGTCACCTTCCCGATTTCAGTCCCTGCTTTTACGAAGGGCGGCAGCAGGGCGGGGTCAACCGGCGTGGCCTGCCACATAAGGCTGCCCTTCCTGCGGAAAACACCGTTCTTGTAGTCATAAGGAATATGACCGCATTCATTGGCCGATGAATCCACCAGCCTGCCGCTGAGCTTGTAGTTCAGCCAGCACTCCAATGAGGCGTAGAATGCCATGCGATCGTAGGTGTTCTCCTGATTCTCCTGCATCCAGACAGTCCTGGTGACACGTCTTTGCTGCCTGACCACCTCTTTCATTCCAGCAAGCATGAAAAGCATGGAATGCACAGGAGGAATAGGAACATCGTCACGGGCTATCCGCTGATCCAGCCATAAGATAGAAGATCTTATAACCTGCATGTCCTTGTCCAGGCAGACATAAGTGTCTCTCATGCAAGATATGCTCAAGGCAATCAATCGCTTCATCACAGACGGTCCGGCCTCATCTGCAAGCCGCCCGAGACATTCGCACAGAGCTTTCCACCAGTAATCAGGCCACTGCTCCGCCCAGCCTTTCTGGAGGCTGAAATAAGGCTCGTCATATTTAACCGCCTTTCCGGCCACAGCCTCGCCTTGCTTGTCAAATATGATGGCTCTCATGCTCTGGGTGCCGCAGTCAATGCTCAGCACAAGCGGTTTTGCTTCCATGTCCTTTACCTTGCCCTTTGCCTTTTCCTAAACGGCAGCTGGCGGCGAAATCGAATCCCATGGCATCAGCCACCACCTCGCCTTGCTCCGCCTCATGGTCAACGACAGCCCGGGAAAGAGCCATGCTGACCTCCACCAACCTCTCCCTCGGAATCTTCGCCGTGCTTATCACAGGCAGACGGAAAGCACCGAAGACCTTCGCCATATCGTCTGACAACGCCACTGTGGTTGTAAGGAACCGCATCGGCATCAAAACCTCGCTTATCCCGAATTCTCTGCCTCTGGCGCATCGATTTCCTGTCACCGTTATATCGGTTCCGCCTGTGTGCTCCACACACAGCTCGCAGCCTCTTGGGCAATTAACGCATGTGATTTCAATCTTCATCCGTTGCCTCCCTGAGGATGATTGTCAACGGCACAGTCCAGTCAATGCCGCTTGCAGAAAGGGTGAACGTCTCCATCTGCGGCGGACGCAGCCTCTCATAAATCCGGCATTCCAGTTTTCTGTCCCCTTGACGCACCTCGATCATCTGAGATTCAAGCTTACAAGCTGAGCGGAAATAGAACCTGATATCCGAATCGCTTCTTCTGATGAAAGACGGAGAGACGAACAGCAAGCGGCCTTCTGTCTCTATTTCAATCACCGTGCCCGCCGGCGGTCGGGATTCTTCCCCCTGCCGGTCTGACCGGAACTGCCGGCTTGACTGAATCAGTGAAGATTCAAGGCACCCTGCGTTCGCTTGCGCAGGGGAAGGCGCAGCGCGGGAAAGGGCAGCAGGGGAAAGGGCTCCGTGGGAAGGCGCAGCGCGGGAAAGGGCCATGCGGGCGGCGGCCTTTCCTGCAATCTCGCTTGACAAGCTCACATAGTCCACCAGATCGTAGACAAGGCTTGCATTTCCGCAGCAGAACAATCCGGGAATTGAGGCCATGCCTTCCTGATCAATCCGCGGGCCGTGGGTTCTTTCGTCAATACGGACAGGAAGACCGCGAAGCAGCTCAATCTCAGGAATCAGCCCAACGCTTACAATCAGGCTGTCGCACTCTATTATCCTCGCCGTCTCCATGACAGGCCTCATCGCGGAGTCTGTGTCGGCGACCTCGATGGCTTCCAGACGCCTTTTGCCAATCGTTCGAGTGACGGTGCAGCCCAGATGAAGCGGTATCCCGAAGTCATCAAGGCACTGCCGTATGTTGCGCTGGAGCCCGCTTGGAGTGCTCTTTGCCTCAAAGACCCCTATCACCTCCGCCCCTTCCAGCGTAAGCCGCCTTGCCATTATCAGACCGATGTCGCCGCTCCCCAGCACGGCGCACCGCCGCCCCGGAAGCTGTCCATAAAGATTCACTAGATTCTGGATGCAGCCGGCATTGAACACGCCGCTGACCCGGTCGCCATGTATGCTCACCTGACGGCCGGTTCTCTCCCTGCAGCCGGTCGCGACAATGACGGCGCGGGATGCAATCTCAACCATGCCCCCTCTTGTGCTGACCATGGCAGTGAAAAGCCCGCCTGAATCTCCGTTACAATCTGCATCGGCGAAATCATGGCAATCTGCATGAAGCTCAAGCACGAATGCCTGGAGCATCACCTCGATGCCGCTGCCTTCAATCTCATCGATGAAGCGCTGGGCGTAGGCCGGCCCGGTCAGCTGCTTGTTGAACCTATGCAGCCCGAACCCGTCATGTATGCACTGCTTGAGGATTCCGCCCAACGCTCTTTCCCGGTCGATTATGACAACGGATGCCCCGCCGCTTCTCGCGCTTATGGCGGCGGCAAGCCCCGCAGGCCCTCCGCCTATGACTGCAACATCAAAGCGCATTGCATCCATCAAATCGCCCCCTTTTCAGCGGCTTCGGCGCTTTGTGCGCCGCCTTTGACGCTTCTTGCGGCGCCGCCTGAGTCCTTCACAGCGCCTTTGAGGAACAATCCAAAGCCTTTTTGCACATCAGCAAGGCTATTTCCTGATTCCTCGGCTATGATAAGGGCCACCTGCGGAGAACAGAATCCGCCCTGGCATCTGCCCATGCCGCAGCGACAGCGCCGCTTTATCGCATCCATGTTGTAAACAGGAAGGCTCGAACGCAGGACATCCAGAATCTCCCCCTTTGAAATCTGCTCGCAGCGACAGACAATCTGACCGTAATCGGGGTTTTCCTTTATAAGCGCATCCCGTTCCTCCGGGCTGAGCCGGTTCATTCGCACCGGTTTCTTCCTCTCGAACACAGCATCAGTCCGAACGGAAACAGAAAAACCGTAAAGCTCCAGGAAAAGCCTGTCAACATCCTTTGCGATGCTCTGGGCAATCGCCGGAGCGGCTGTGAGACCGGGGCTCTGAATCCCCGCGGCATGCACAAGGTTGGCCACCCTGTCGCTCGCCTGAACTATGAAATCCTCCTCGTAGGTGCAGGCTCTGGTGCCTGAGAAATACGTTATTATCTGCCTCTTGTCCAGTCCGGGGACAGTGAACCTGTGCTTCTGATAAATATCGTCTATGTTCTGAGCGCTTGTGCTGTCATCCTCTCGCAGAATTGTCTCATGGGCATCCGGCCCCACCAGAATGTTCCCATCCACAGTCCTCACAACCCCGCCGCCCTTGGTGTGCTGCTTGACATCAGAGAAAGGAACACGGGCCAGAACGCTTTCGGTCAGGGAGCCGGACTGCTCGTCCATTATGAACTCAGTTCCCTTCCGCGGATGTATGGAGAAGAATCTGTCTCCCGCCATCGCTGCGATCCTGTCTGAATGCACCCCGGCGGCATTTATCACAACCTTGGCATGAACAGTGCCCCTGTTGGTCACAATATCATTTATTCTGCCATCCTTTCTGTGCATATCCGTCACAGCCGTCTCAAAGCAGAACCTTGCTCCGTTTTCTGCGGCATTCTCGGCAAATGCGACAGTCACTTCATAAGGGCGCACGATTCCGCTGGAAGGAAGGAAGACAGCGCCTTTCTGCCAGGCGGCCACAGACGGCTGCAGCTTGGCAAGCCTCCGCCGGGAAACATACCTGATGCCATCCACGCCATTCAGGCGGGCACGAAGGAAAAACAGAGGTATAGTCAGGAGATATATGGATTTGTCAAATATTATGTATGACCCGTTGCGTATGAAATCAAACCCAAGCTGCGAGGAGAGCCTGTCGTACATCCTGTTGCCTCGGCAGTTGTAGAGAGTCTTTTTCTGATTTCGGTGCAGGTCTATCCCCGGATGAATCATCCCGTCATTCCTGCCCGATGTGCGGACCGCCGCATCGTATTCCTTTTCCAGAACAGCCACGCTGAGATTCCGATGGCTCAGCTCCATGGCTATCGCGCAGCCGATGACCCCTGCGCCTATTATCACGACATCGAACCGCTGCCCCTCCAGGCTGTCATCAGAGATTTCCGGCAACCGCATGGGTTCATCATGCAACGGGCAGGTCATGTCATTCACAACCCCCCGGCTGCGAACCTTGGCCGCAGCGAAGCCGCAGCTTAAAAGCGCATCGTAGCTTGGCGCATGGCCGGTCAGAACGACAGCGCCATCCTCAAGGCTGGCTCTGGCGCCGGGGCAGATAGATTCAAGCTTCCTGTTAAGCGTCCGGAGGTTCATCAGGCCTCCGTCAATTCTCTATGGTCTGGTAAACAGCCTCAGGATCCTTTGCCGAGGAGATGAGATTCCTATTGACGGATGACGAGCAGAACCGGGCTATGGAACTGAGCAGCTGCACATGGGAGGATGCCATCCTGTCATTCGCAACTACCAGAAAGAATATGCGGACCTCATGATCGTCATACGGAATCATCCGTCTCGATATCCCTATGACCACTGATGTCCCTTCTATGAAGCCCGCCCGGCAGTGTGGTATTGCAACGGCATTGCCGATCGCCGTAGAGCCAAGCTTCTCCCTTTCCTGCAGAGCCTGCAGCAGTTCAGTGCCTGGCATGTTCTTCTTGCGGCACAAGGCGCCGACAAGCTCATGCAGAGCCTCGTCTTTTGTCGATGCTTGCATGGGCACGATTATCAAATCCTTATCAACTGCTTCGTAAAGCGTCATGTTCAATCCTCCTCAAAGCTCTCCCATATGCCGCTGTCATCCCTGACAAGCAGCACCGGGCATGGGGCGGTTCTAAGAAGCCTGTCCGCCTCGTTGAGCATCTCATCACGTCTGGAACGTATCTCTGAAATGCCTCCCATGACGAGAAGATCGATGCCGTTGCCCTTTATGTAGGATCTGACCTCCTGAGAAATCGACCCCTCCAAGGTGGCCGTTTCAACATCAACGCCTTTCTTTGATGCCAGCTTCCTGACATGATTAAGGTACCTTGCGGCATCTCCTTTCAAATCAGCCTCATAAAGCTCCTTCTCGACATCGACGAATATGCGCGCCTTGACCAAATCGCTGACGCTCTTGGTGTCCACAACGTAGAGAGCCGTAAGCCTTGACCCCAGCTCCTTCGCAAGCATGACAGCGTGCATCGCCGCAGCGAGCGCGGATTCAGAACTGTCAATGTAAACAAGAATGTTTTCGAAAAGCAACTTCCGCCTCCCTTGTAGTCTAATTCCCTTTGCGCGAGGCATCAAGCCTGTCTTTCACTGTTTTCAGAAGGATATGGTTCTCGCGGTCCGCCTCCTCAAGCCTTTCCGCCATATCCTTAAGCTGCGTCATGGCGGCGGGCATCACTATCTTCTCAAGAGAATTCACCTTGCGGATTGTCTTCTTGACCTCTCTTGCCAGCCTCATTATGGAAACCTTGAGCTCCGCCAGACGGCCCATCAGCTTCAGCGCCTCGCGATAACAGGCGATTGTATCCTCCACCAGCACGGTCGTTCCCTCGGGGGAGAAATAAGGCCCATGCTCCTTGAAGTCCGTTTCGACATGCGGAAGATGAACCCCCATGACCTTCCTCTCCGTCAGATGATAGTCGCTTGTTATGTTTATCGCCGCCGCAAGGTTGCCTGTCTTGAGCCTGCCTTCGTGCATTATGGTGTTCTGAAGCGACAGGCTCGCCGAGACAAGCGCCTTCTCCACCCTGGATTGGTAATCAACCGCCTGGTCCACCAATGTAAGCAGCTCCACGACCAGGATGCTTCGCTTCTGATCCAGCAGGTCATGCCCCTGAGAAGCGAATGCAAGCTCGTCCTTCAGCTTCATGAGGTTGCTCTTGGTTGCGGGAAGATTGCTTGCCAAATCTAATTCTCCCCCTTGTAATGGTCGTCTATCTCGTCATCGGTTAGCCTCTGCAGCTCCTCCGGCGGAAGAATCGAAAGCGCCTGCCACCCAAGCTCAAGCGTCTCCTCGATGCTTCTTTCCTCAAAAGCGCCCTGGTTTATGAATCTCTTCTCAAAGAAATCCCCGAACTCCAGGTATTTGTGATCCAGCTCTGTCAGCTCTTCCTCTCCTATCACCGAAGCCAGGTTCCTGACATCCTTCACATGGCTGTAGGAGGCGAAAAGCTGGTTCGCCCAATGCGGATGATCATCGCGCGTCATGTCCTTTCCTATTCCGTCCTTCATAAGCCTGGAAAGCGAAGGGAGAGAGCTTATCGGCGGATAGACGCCTCGTGAGTGAAGCTCGCGGTCAAACACTATCTGCCCTTCGGTTATATACCCCGTGAGGTCGGCGATCGGATGGGTTATGTCATCGTTCGGCATGGTGAGGATGGGCAGCTGCGTTATGGAGCCTGCCTTGCCCTGTATCTTGCCTGACCTCTCGTAAAGCTCGGCAAGATTGGAATACAGGTAGCCCGGGTAGCCCTTTCTGGAGGGAATCTCGCCGCGCAGCGTGGATATCTCCCGAAGCGCCTCGCAGTAATTCGTCATGTCAGTCATTATCACAAGCACCTGCTTGTCCAGATCAAACGCCAGATGCTCGGCCAGCGTCAGCCCGCTCTTGGGTGTTATGAGCCGCTCTATGGAAGGGTCATCGGCAAGCGAAAGGAACAGAGCCACGTTGTCCAGGACTCCGGAATCCTCGAAGCCGCTTATAAAATACCGCGCCGTATCGTATTTCACCCCCATGGCGACGAACACTATGCAGAAATCGCTCTTCCCGCCGCGCACCTTTGCCTGTCTGGCAATCTGGGCTGCAAGCGCATTATGCGGCAGGCCGTTGCCCGAGAAGATGGGCAGCTTCTGCCCCTGAATCAGTGTTGTAAGGCCGTCTATCACCGATATTCCGGTCTGGATGAAGTCCCGCGGATACTCGCGGGATGTCGGGTTTATCGGGGAGCCGTTTATGTCACAGAACTTGTCCGCTTTGGGCGGCGCGATTCCATCCCTCATGTTCCCAAGCCCGTCCATGACCCGGCCGAGCATCCTCTCGGTCACGCCAAGCGTTATGGGCTCGCCCATGAAATGAAGACTGGTGCCCGGCAGATCCAGCCCCGATGTACCTTGGAACACCTGAACGCAGACCACCTCGTCAGAGGTGTCCAGAACCTGCCCTGCACGGCGGCTCCCATCCGGGCCGGCAAGCTCCACCAGCTCGCCGTATCCGACCGGATGAGTGTTCTTCATGAAGACAAGCGAGCCGTCTATCCGGGAAAGCCCCCTGTACTCCCTTGCCGACAGCATTTTCCTATCAAATTCATTCATACAACTCTCCCAGCTGCTTGATGGAATGCTCAAGGCGCGCCTGCAGCGAGTCCAGATCCTCGACGTTCCTCATCCGGGCGAGATCCTGAACAGCCTTTATCCGTCTTATCTTGACCAATGTGACATTGCCTTTTATAGCCTCGGAGCCAAGCTCATAATACCGGATTATCATTCTGAGCATCTTGACCTGACGCTTCACCTCGCAGTATTTGTCCATATCATCGAAGGCATTCTGCTGCAAGAAGGCCACCTTGAACATCTTGCAGACCTCCAGGATGAAGTTCTGGCTGTCCGGAAGCGCATCGGCGCCGACCAGCTTTACAACCTGCTGGAGCTTCACCTCCTTCTGAAGCAGCTCCATTATCTCCTGCCTGTCGTGGCTCCACTGACCGCCGCTGGCCTTGTCCCACCACTCCTGCACATCCTGGACATATTCGCTGTACGAGTCCAGCCAGCTTATGGCCGGGTAGTGCCTTGCGCTTGCAAGGGCTTTGTCCAGCCCCCAGAAGCAGCGCACGAAACGCTTGGTATGCTGGGTCACAGGCTCGGAGAAGTCTCCGCCCGGAGGGCTGACCGCACCTATGACTGAAACGCTTCCAGTCGTTCCGTTGAGATTCTCCGTCATGCCGGCCCTCTCGTAGAACTCGGATATCCTG
>JBQNBA010000063.1:0-10570 GCA_052170175.1 Sphaerochaetaceae bacterium
GGCTGTCTGCGATGCCCACCCTGCGGGACAGCGTCCTCAGCTCCATCTCGAAACGGGCAGCCTTGTCGCTCAGCTCCCTTATCAGCCTCGCAATCTCAAGCTGGAGATTCTGCTCCGCCATCACAACGCCGTTGTTAAGCTCCACAAGCCTGTACGGCTCCACATAAAGCGTCTGGTTCGAAGCGCTCAGGCTATGAACAAGTCCTGGCATCCGCGATTTCTGATCAGCCTTGAGCGGAATCACAACCCTGGAATCCTTGTATGACGGCTTGTCAGACTGCATTATATCCCTGTTGTCATTGACCAGCGCAGCGCTGTAGCCCGACCGCTCCGAACGGCGTCTATCAATCTCGGCGAGAGCCTTCGCTATGGCGGGGTGAGTCTTCTTGACCTGCCCCGGCTCCTCAAGCACTTTGAATATCGAATCCTTCAAATCCTTTAGATTCTCGTCAATCTCCCCCACAAGGCCGCCGAGACCGGCGCCAGCCACTCTCCCATCTTGTGACGGCAAGGTCAGAAAGCGCTGGAGAGAAAGAGCGCTGCCGAGATAAACCCCAAGGTCATAAAGACTCACCGCATCAAGACTCTCGTAGGGTCTGTCCTGGAGCAGCGAAAGCGAAGCTCCTATGTCCGGAAAGCCCTGAAGCCCGGTGTCGATGTTCTCGGAGAGAAGCACCCCTATGGCCTCAACCTTGCCCTGCTTGGCAAGATATGCCTCGGATTCGGAAATCAAAGGATCATCGTCTATCTGAGAGCGCCCCTCCGCACTCAGGCAGAATGCCTTGATATGCTTCAGAGCCTCGGTGAATTCAAGGTCCTTAATAGTCCTTCTTAACATCTTCCTTGTCCTTCTCGCCGCGCCTCTGCCAGAAAGGCGTCTTGTCATCAAGGCTGTGAAGCATTCTTATGTAGCTTTCGTACCTGTCGGGGTCTATCTCACCGGCTTCAACCAGCCGCACCACCTCGCAGCCGGACTCCATGTCATGAAGGCACCCTATGTAATCGCACTTATCAGCCGCTTTCATGAACTCAGGGAAGGCTTGGGCTATCTTATGCGGATCATCGTGCCAGATTGCGAATTCCCTGACCCCGGGCGTGTCTATCAGAGTGAAATCATCCCCCCCCACCATAGTGGAAGAAGTGGTGGTGTGACGTCCCCTGTTGTATTTTGCGGAAATCTCGCCGATGCGCTGGCTCTGCGATGGGACAAGGGCATTGACAAGGGCTGACTTGCCCACTCCGCTTTGCCCCACAAGCGCCACCATCAGACCCTTTATGCGCCTTTGGAGCGCATCAACGCCCTCATGCGTCTTGGCGGAGACCATCATGACCTCATATCCAAGCTGCCTGTAAAGCTCAATGCGCCTCAAGGCCCCTTCTTCCAAAGCCAAATCGCATTTGTTGACCACAACAAGCACATCGACATTGCGGCTGCAAACTATGATGCGGTCAACGAACCTTGGGCGGAACGGCGGGCTGCCCACAGAGCATACGCACAGCACCAAGTCAACATTGGCGACGATTGTCTGATTCGCCATGCCTTTGGGGTTCCAACGCTGAAAGCAGTTGCGTCTGGGAAGCCTTTCCGTTATAAGCCCGTCCTGACCGGCGAGCGGAACGAATCTCACAACGTCGCCGACTGCAAGAGGATTGTAATCGGGCTCCTGGGTCTCCAGAACCTTGCCTTTTATGCGGCACAGATAGCTTGCCCCCCCGCTGCGTACAGTGTAAATATTGTTTATGCCCCTTATCACCGTGCCTTCCATAGCCCGCAACCCCTGCTTGACAACCTCCGGCTTTACATTATTCTTGAATATATGAAAAATCTCAAGAACCTGAATTTCCAGAACGAGGACTTTTCTGGCAAAACAATGCTGCTTGACGTGTACGAGGACTGCACCTTCACCGAATGCGATTTCAGCCGCTCCTCCATCAGATACTGCAGCTTCTGCTCATGCAGATTTGTCGACTGCTCCTTCCGAGGCTCAAGCGCCTTGTGCTCGAACTTCTCGCTCTGCGATATATCAGGCTCGGACTTCTCCGAAAGCGACCTTTTCTCAAACTCCTTCCAGTGGGCCAGAATCAGACAGACGAAATTCGACGATTGCAACATAACCCGCAGCGACTTCTCATACTCCCGCCTGTCCGGTGCAAGCTTCCGCTTCTCCAACACCCGCCAGGCGGACTTTCAGGAGGCGCAATATGAAGATTGAGCCTTTTTTCTCACCCAGAGAGCTCATGACAAGCTATCTCATCACAGACGACTATTCGCGCAAAGCGATATTCATCAACCTGAGCGCAGTGACAATGCACATGGTGCAGAGACTCAAGGCGATTCCGCTGTACACAATCCTGATTTCGGACACCAGACCCTCAGTGATAAGCAACATCAAGATGCTCAGCAGGATATTCCCATTTTCCTTCTATGATTTCCACGGGCAGAGCATATTCCGCGCCTGCGATGTGGACATTGAGAAAATCGACATCCCCGGGCGCAGCTCACCCATCTTCCGAATCAATGGATACCTGTTCACAGGAAATGCGGACATAAGCGAGATGACGGACAGGCTTGACCCGGCCTTGATGATTCTGCCCAGCATAGGCCCGATTGACACAGTGGGCAATGCCCGGAGGCTCAGAGCGCTGCGGCAAGAGCATTCAATACGCTCTCAAATCGGCTAGGCTCCCGGCTTTCGAACTTCATCCTCTCCCCCGTGGAAGGATTGTCAAGCTCCAGCCTCCTGGCATGGAGCATCAATGCGGCTTCGGGGAAACGCCTGTCAGGCCTGCCATATATCGGATCTCCCAGCACGCCATGACCGATATGGCTCATATGCACCCTTATCTGATGCGTCCTGCCCGTGAGTATGCTGATGCTGCACAGCGCATATCCATCATATTGCCGAACAACCTGATACTTTGTGCAGGCATATCTGCCGCCCGAAGCGACAACTGCGAATCTCTTCCTGTCCCTCGGATCACGGCCTATGCAGCTTTCAATCGTCTCGGCTCTGCGGACGAACCGCCCCTTGCATATCGCGCTGTACGTCTTGGACACAGTGCGGCTTGCGAACTGGCGCGCCAAGGCGCTGTGGCTCTGCGGATTGAGCGCAACAACCATGATTCCGCTGGTGTCCTTGTCCAGCCGATGGACAATCCCCGGACGCGTGAAATCATCGCCGTCAGCCATGCTGTCAACAAACCCCTTGCCGTATCTGTAGGCAAGAGCATTCACGAGCGTCCCGTCATGGTTGCCCGCCGCCGGATGCACAACCATGCCCTGCGGCTTGTCTATGACAAGCATGTTCTTGTCCTCGTAAATGACATCAAGCGGGATGTCCTGCGGAACTATATCCTCAAACAAATCCTCTATATAGCTTACAGTTATGATATCTCCGTCATGAACCAGAGCGCTTTTCTTAACAGGCTTGCCGTCTATCAGGATCTCAACGCCATCGCCGTCCACCAAGCTTCTGGAAAGCCCGCTGGCTGCGGCTATATAGGCATCCACCCGCACCTTTGAATCGACCTTTGAATCAACCTTTGAACCAATCTTTGAATCAACGACCGCAGGCTCCAGCTCAAGGGTTCGCTCAATCCTCATTCACCCACCTCATTCTCCCACATCATTCTCCCACACCCGGACAGGTCTCATCGCGCTTTATCGATTTCACCGATAATGAAATCGACAAGGCTGATTGAAACGGCCACCGATGCGCTTATTCCGAGGACAGGCCAGAAACCCAGCGTGCTCCCTGTCAGCGAATTGACAAGACCCACCGCAAGGAAAGCAAGCGGAATCCCTCCGAAGAAAATTATCTCAGCCCTTCTCAGCTTCTTCTGCCAAGGCGCAAATTCATCATCGGAATACAAAGCATAATCAAACCCCGACGGCGTCTTGCCCATGCGCACTTCAACATCGATCCTTACCTCGTATGGCGGGGGATTCAAAGGCAAATCCTCCGAAGAAACAGCAGAAGCGAATCCGGAAGCATCCTCCGAAGAAACAGCAGAAGCGAATCCGGAAGCATCCGCCGGAGAAGCAGTAGAAGCAAAGCTAGAAGCATCCGCCCCATCGCTCTGGGCAAACAGCGCCCCAACCGCAGCGAAAGCCAGAAACAGAACAGTGATAGCCCTATTCAATTGCCGTTGTCCCTTTCACCGAAAATCATCGTTCCTATGCGAACCATCGTGGAACCCTCCGCCACGGCGATCTTCCAGTCATCAGTCATCCCCATCGACAGCTCATAAAGCTCCATGTGCGGATAGCGGGCCTGCATATCGTTCCTGAAAGCCCTCAGCCTGGAGAAAGCCTGATGCGTCATCGCCGTCCATTCCGGGGTGCCTATGGTGCACAGCACAGGCCCCATTGTCATGAAGCCTTCAAGCTTAAGACCCGGCATGCGGACAATCTCGGCAATAGCCCTCTCCGCCTCTTCCTCCGAAGCGAAGCCTGTCTTGGAAACCTCCCCGGAGCAGTTCAGCTCCAGCAGAATCCGCATCACCTTCCCCTGCCTCTGCGCCTCTCCGTCTATCTTGCGTGCAAGCTCCAGAGAATCCACCGAATCAATCCTGGAAGCAAGAGCGACGGCACGCTTCACCTTGTTCGACTGCAGATGCCCTATCATCTCGCATTGAACCAGCGAGGCGAAGCTGTCCTTCTGCGGGTCGAACTTCGCCTCCATCTCCTGCACATGATTCTCGCCGAACAAAGTCTGACCGCAGGCATACGCCTCCTTTATCTCGTCAAGGGTACGGGTCTTGCTTACAGCCATGAGCTTAACGCCTCCAAGCTGCCTCATAAGCCGCTCGATAACGTTGCCGATCATGATTCCTCCTCGCAGCGCATTCCTCACGCATGGTCAGCTGCGGTTGACAATTATACACTATAAATGCTATTTTGCATACGCATGAAGGCGGCGTAGCTCAGTGGGAGAGCGATAGTCTTACACACTATTGGTCAATGGTTCAAATCCGTTCGCCGTCAATACCAATCAATCCACATCAATCATCGATACAGACCAATCAATACGCAAATCAGCACATGCCTATGCGCAAAGCCTCTCCGCACCGCCCCGGTCTCCATGGAAAACCGAAAAGGGTCTTTTCAAAGCAGGTCAAACATCACCGTCTGAATCCGGCAGGCACATCATTGCCGGCAATGCGGTCGGCATGATGATCAACATGACCGCCGATTATCATGAACACCGCGCCTGCAACGCCAAGCCATAGGAACGGCATGCACACAAATGGGGCTATCAGCGCGCCGAAGGCTCCAAGGAAAAAACAGAAATACCCTGCAATCGGATTTCTCACATAAAGCCCGAGCGCCCCTGTCACGATAAGGACAAATGAAAACATCAGACCTGCCACCGCCATGTTGAGATCATCCGAAGACCCAACGCCGTCAAAGGAAATAGCAAGCTGTGACAATGCAATCACCACAATCGAAGCCAGCATAGCCATAATCCCACCTATAAGAGCCACAACAGAACCGCCTTTCCTCATGCCACGCCTCCCTGAAACTTCCAGATGTCTGATATTGCATTATACCATATAGAATACGGATTGTGGAATCTCAAAAGCGAACATGCAACCCAATTGCCCGAATCGCCGTCAAAGCCCTCGGAGCGCCGCATCCATGCCGGCGAACACTTCCTCGGGGGCGGGCGACGCATCGATGTCGACAATCAGCTTCTTGCCGCGATAATAAGAAACCAGCGGAGCCGTGGACTTCTCATACACCGCAAGCCGGTTGCGGATTGCATCCGGCATATCATCGGGCCTCTGCATTAAATCCTCGCCCGTATCATCGTCCTTCCCCTCCACCTTGGGCGGATTGAATACAACATGATATATCCTTCCTGTGGACTTGCACATCCTGCGTCCGGACAGCCGCTGCACCACGACATCCTCAGGAAGCTGGAAGTTGACAACCGCATCAAGCCCCGTCATTTCGGCAAGAGCGTCAGCCTGCACAACAGTGCGGGGGAAGCCATCCAGAATGAAGCCCCTCTTGCAGTCTTCCCTTGAAATCCTCTCCCTGACCATATCAATCGTCACGCTGTCGGGGACAAGGTCGCCGGCCGCCAGAATCGCCTTGACCTTAAGCCCGAGCGCAGTCTCATTTCTTATGGCCTCGCGGAACAAATCCCCGGTGGAGATATGGACTATGCCGAACCTCTGGCTGGCAATAGCAGCGATGGTTCCCTTTCCTGCTCCCGGAGGACCTAAAAACACCAATTTCATAAGTCGCCTCTTGTGGTTTGCGAAGTTTCCATCAGAATACCCCAGACGATTGTAAAAATGCAAGTGATGGATTATCATAGGCCCAGCACAACACCATCTGGAGGATATTTCTCATGAATGTTTCTATGAACAGGATAATACTTCATGCGCAGGACCTGGACGGTTTCCTGAAGCCGCAGGACAAGGCAGCCATAGAAAAAGCGGACAAGCTTTACGAAGTCTCCCTGGATGCCTGCAAGCGCATAGCCGAAGCGCAGAACGCCGCCCAGATGGAAAAAGCAGAGAGCGATTTGGTGAAGAGCGCCGCTGACATAGGCGATTACATGGAGACAGTCACTAAGGCAGAGAAAGCGATTCACGTTTATTCATTCGAGACACCGCAGGAACAGCATGGACAGGCATCGCGTCTCATCGCCAAGCTCCGGAACCCGGAAACAAGCCACGAGGAATTCCTCTATTACATCCAGAGGGCATACGAGCTTCTTTTCTCCCATGCCTTCTCTGATGCGGCCCTGCCTAACAAGAGAAGCATAATCACCCCCACCCCGGTGACAAATCCCTGCCTGAACTATGCCGTCCATAGAATACCGGATGTCGATGCGCTGATAAAGGACAGCGTGCTGTGCGTAATGCTGCGCGGGGCGTTGCTGCCATCCATGATAATAAGCAAGGAGATTCAGGAGTACAGCTCTTCAAATGAGGTTCCGCCATTTGCGCTTTTCAAGATAAAGCGGGATGAATCAAAGAAAGAGAAGAACATGGACTATGTTCTGGATCTGGACAGATCGTTCTTCCGAGAAGAGGATCTTCAGAACAAGCATTGGATTTTCGCCGACCCCATGAACGCCACAGGCGGCTCCCTCGTCACGATAGTAAAGCATCTTGAGAGCGTGGGCATCCATTCCAAATCAGTGAAATTCATCAATGTCATAAGCGCCCTGAAAGGCTCGCTCAGGATAATCCGCGCCATACCCAACTGCGAAGTCTATACCCTCTGGATGGACCCGATACTCAATGAAGCCGCCTATATCCTTCCAGGACTTGGAGATGCCGGCGACAGACTGAATGGGATGGATTTGCCTGACAACCCCAGGAACATGATTCAGCTTATTGCAGACTACGGCACCAATATAAACAACCTATACCGCTCTCAGGTCAAGAAAATAGAAGAAATCGTCCTGGGAGCCAGACCGTAGCCCCGAATCCCATGCAGGTGACCCCCATGCGTTTGAAAACCGCTGCATCACCCCTTGCGCCAACCGCCCTGATGACAGCCACCCTGATGATAGCCGCCCTGATGCTTGTCTGCCTCACATCGTGCATGACAGCGACGATGCGCGCCTCCGAAATTGAGGAAGCCGCCCTGATGCTTGGACAGAAGCACATTGCGAATCAGGAATACCAAGAGGCGATTTCGGCTTATGAGCGCGCCCTTGAACAGATTGACAGCAAGAAGCTCCTATATAACCGGATGCTGTGCCTGGCCTATCTCGGGCAATGGGAACAAGCGGATGAAGCGGGGCTGCAAGCCCAGAATCTCCATCCCCAAACGCTTGAATTCGCCAAGGCCCGGCTGGAGTTCTTCCTGATTCAGGAAAAGACGCAGGAGGCGATTGAAGTCTGCGCCCAGATACTGGAAGCAGACCCCTATTGCGAAGCTGTGGCAGAGACCATGCTGGAACTTTACATAAAAACCAGAACGGCAGAAGAGACGGAAGCACTGGCCAGAACGCTCGCCCAGCGCGGATTGTGCCTGAAAAAGGCCAGCCTTGTGCTTCTGGGAGAGGACGAATCCGACAGCGCCGGCGAATGAGCCTCCCGGCAGACCGGCAAGATACACCATAGACCGGCATGCTGCGGCACAAGCCAGCATGATACACATGCACAGACCGGCATGCTGTGGCACAAGTCAGCATCATACAACATAGACCGGCACGCTGCAGCACAGACCGGCATGCTGCGGCGGACTCTTGCCGGCTTGCATGAAAACTCAATCGCAGAATATAATCAAAGCATGCCACAGAAACGCATGCCACATGAATGCATGTCACGGATTCCAATGTTTCTTGATCTTCTCGTGAAGCCATCCTCTTCCATGTGCAACATGAGATGCCGGTATTGCTTCTATGAAGATGAATCATCCAGGCGAATCCAGAGAAACCATGGGCAGATGGAAACCGGCACTGCCCGCAGGCTCATAAGCTCCGCCGCCGATTTCGCAGGACATGGAGGAACAGCGACGTTCTGCTTCCAAGGCGGCGAGCCTACGCTGTCAGGCTTGGAGTTCTACAGGAGCTTCATTGAATACGAAAACAATTTCCCCAATGTGAAGTTCACGCATTCCATCCAGACAAACGGGTATCTGATAGATGACTCCTGGGCAAGCTTCCTTAAGGAGAACCGCTTCCTAGTGGGCGTTTCCATTGACGGAACCCAGGGAATCCACGATGCCAACAGAACAGACGCTGCCGGCAATGGAACGTATCACCGGGTCGTTGAGGCTGTTGAATGCCTTGCCCGTCATAAAGCAGATGTCAATGCTCTATGTGCCGTGACAAAGCAGTGCGCAGCCCACCCGCACCGCGTGTATAGGGCTTTGAAGGACATGGGCTTCTCCTACCTGCAATTCATCCCATGCCTTGACCCGCTGGGCGAGAAGCGCGGAGCCCGCAGCTACTCCTTGACCCCGGAAGATTACGGAACCTTTCTGTGCGCCGTATTTGACGACTGGCATGCAGATTGGGAACGTGGAACCTATACAAGTGTCCGTCAGTTCGATGATTACATTCATCTGATGCTTGGGCGACCTCCCAGCTCCTGCGCCGCAGCAGGCCGCTGCGGAGGCTATCTTGCGGTCGAGGCCGATGGGTCACTGTATCCATGCGATTTCTACGTGCTGGATGAGTGGAGAATCGGAAACATAGGCGAATGCAGCATCGCCGATGCTCTGGAGAGCGAGAATGCCAAGAGATTCATGCAGGAAGGCATGGTAAGGCCAGCCAGATGCGCAGACTGCCAGTGGCTCCGCATATGCAGAGGCGGCTGCAGGCGTGACTTCATGATGCAGCATGGAATTCTGTGCAATCACTATTGCAGCTCATATGAGCTGTTCTTCAGTTATGCCTTCAAACGATTGGAGAAGATAGCGGAAGCGGAGACCGAAGCGATACGGCTGCAACATCGCTGACCTTGTCTGCTATATGCTCTTCTTGATATGGGTCATCCTGTTCAAGCTGCAATTCTCACTGATGGCGATAGATAGAGCCAGAGCGTTGAATCTGGTGCCGTTTCACTACGAGGACAGCGATAATCCAGGATTCCACTTCAAGGAAGTCATGGACAACGTGCTTATCTTCATCCCCTTGGGCATCTACTTGTCAATGCTTTGGAGAAACATGAAGCTCATGACGAAAGCCGGCATCATAATCGCCGTATCGCTGTCGTTTGAAATCCTGCAATACATTCTTCGCATAGGGGTGTCCGATATAACCGATTTGCTGACCAACACGGCGGGAGGATTGATTGGAATGAGAAAATCTCTGAAAAATCACCGAACAAATATCCCGCTGAAATCAACCCGGTCCGGAGCTCTTGCCTGGAGGGAGCTCTGGTGCTCTGGAACCCTAAAGCCAAGGAGCCCTGGTGCTCGGGAGCCCTGAAACCTTGGGGCCCCGCAGCCCTAGAACCTGCCAAGCCCCTTGAGAATCTTCTCCGAAGTGAACGGCCAGTCACGAATCCAGACACCGCAGGCATCGGCGATTGCGTTCCCTATCGCAGGAGCCGCGCCATTCGTGGCGATTTCGCTTATGCTCTTGGCTCCGAATGGGCCATAGTAGTCATCCACGTCAATGAGAACCGCCCTGAAATCATCCGGCTGCTCATATATCATCGGCACATGGTAATCGGTCAGATTCGCATTCTGGCACACGCCATCCTTGTCAAAGATCATCGTCTCGTAGAGAGAATGACCTATGGATTTCAAGGCAGCTCCGTACATCTGGCAAAGCGCAAGCTCCGGATTTATCGGAGTCCCGGCATCCTGCAAGGCATAGAACTTCTCCAGCTTCACCTCCCCGGTCCGCACATTGACCGCCACCTGGGCGAAATGCGCTCCGTATGGGATGGCGTTCTTGTCAGTGGCAAAAGACCCCTCTGCCATAAGCTGTCCTCTTCCGGTGCCGCTTGTGGCGGTATGGATGAGCTCATAGAACGAAAGCTTTTTCCCATCCTTTGAAACAACCAGCCCGGGATGCTCAAGATGAAGATTCTCAGCAACCTCCCCCATCTGAATGGCGGCCTCGGCGATTATCTTCTTCTTAAG
>JBQNBA010000064.1:0-10192 GCA_052170175.1 Sphaerochaetaceae bacterium
AGTTTGTGTAATAGGAAGTCTGCTCCCCCGCCGTCACGATGCCCGGATGCTTCTCTTTGTCAAGCTTGGCCAGACGATAGCTGGTGCCCTCCGCCGGAGTCGCCTCCAGATTGTAGTAGTGACCCGTTTCCTCCTGGAAGCCGGCTATCAGCTCCCGCAGCCGGTCAAGCACACGGTTTGCAAACGCCTGCCCCTCTTCTGTCATCAGATTCTTGTCGGGCCCCAGCAGGTTGAGGCAGCATTCGTTCATGCCGACAATGCCGATTGTGCTGAAATGGTTCGCCCACCACGCACCCTCGCGCTGGTGCACCCCCTCAAGCCATCTGGCTGAGAACGGATACATCCCCGCATCTGTCATACGCTCAACAGTCTTGCGCTTTATCTCAAGGCTTTCCTTCGCAATCAGGGCAAGCTCCTCAAGCTTCTGCATGAACTGCACCTCGTCCTTCGCCTCGTACCCAAGCCGCGGGAGGTTAAGCGTCACCACCCCCACCGAGCCTGTGAGGGGGTTGGAGCCAAACAATCCGCCTCCCCGTTTTCTAAGCTCTGTGGTATCGAGCCGGAGCCGGCAGCACATGGACAGAGCATCCTCCGGAGAGAGGTCGCTGCTTATGTAGTTGCTGAAATACGGGATGCCGTACTTGCAGGTTATCTTCATGAAAGCGTTGACCACCGGGCTGTCCCAATCGAAATCCTTCGTCACATTGATGGTGGGAATCGGGAACGTGAACACCCTGCCGCTGGCATCCCCCTCGTCCATCACAGCGCAGAAGGCTTCGTTGAACAAATCCATCTCCTTCTGAAAATCGCCGTAGACCTCGTCCCTGTACTCGCCGCCCACCATCACGCTCTTGTCTTTCAGCGTCCGGGGAACCTTTATGTCAAAGGTGAGGTTCGAGAACGGGCACTGGAATCCCACCCTTGTGGGAACATTAAGGTTGAATATGAACTCCTGTATCGCCTGCTTCACCTGCTTGAAGTCAAGCTTGTCATATCTGATGAACGGAGCGCAGTATGTGTCTATTGACGACCACGCCTGAGCGCCGGCGCTCTCCCCCTGCGTGGAGAATGTGGCGTTCACTATCTGCCCCAGAAAGGAGCGGAGATGCTTGGCGGGCCTGGAGGCGACCTTCCCCGGCACCCCGCCAAAGCCTTGGGCAAGCAGGAGCGACAAATCCCATCCGCAGCAATACGGCCCGAAGAACCCTAAATCATGGAGATGCATGTCCCCGTTGATATGGGCGTTTCTTATTCTCTCGTCATAGACGTTGTAGAGCCAGTACTGCTTGGTGAAGGCCTCGCGGACGTAGTTGTTCATCCCGTTTATCGACTTGCGGGTATTGGCGTTCTCCTGAATCTTCCAATCCTTGTCATCTATGTAGTTGTTGAAAAGATCGACCGTGGCATCCACCACGACCTTCCCCTCGCGTATGCGCCGTCTCTGCTCGCGGTATAGGATGTAGGCCTTTGCCGTGGCGGTGCAGTTATGGGCGACAAGCGCCTGCTCAACTGAATCCTGGATAGTCTCAACGTCGCAGACCTCGGCTCCGTTTGCCGAAACCTTCAAAAGCACCTCTTCCGCCAGGCTGGCGGAATCGACTCCAATCTCTCCTGCGGCGCTGGCGGCCTTGGAGATTGCATCGGCGATCTTCTGTCCATCGCAGAAGACGCGCTTGCCGTCCCTCTTGATCACATATGTAATCATCATAACCTCCTGACCATAGATGCACGGGAGGCGAGACTGCAAATGCAGCCCCTGTCACGCCTGTGCCATGCTCCGTGGCGGCGTGCCAGCACAGGCAGGTCTTCTGACTCATGCGTTCAAGAAAACCGTCTTCCCAGAATATCTTCCAGTGACATAAGGCTTTCCAAGCATTCACAGCGGCGGGACCGTGGAGGAATGATTACCTCGCTTCCCTTTTGAACTGTCCAACAGTACCTGTGCTTACACAACATATAGCGTCAATCAAATGCGCTGTACGCTATAAGCAGTACCATACCTATCTAATTCTGTCAAGCCTGTTTTGGCTTCGGGGTCGAGTTTCGGAGTCGAGCTTCGGGGTCGAACTTCGGATTCAAGCGTGTCAGCAGCATAGATTGCAGCTTTAATCCGTCTGCGCATCTGCGCCGAAGAACAGCTTGATATCGTCATCCACTGTTCCGATTCCCGCAATGCCGAAATCATCGACAAGCACCTTTGCGACATTGGGAGACAGAAAGGCAGGAAGAGTTGGGCCTAGATGGATATTCCGTACGCCCAGATACAAGAGCGCAAGAAGAACGATGACCGCCTTCTGTTCATACCATGCGATATTGAAGGCAATTGGCAGGTCATTTATGTCATCAAGGCCAAATATCTCTTTGAGCTTCAAGGCAATCAATGCCAAAGAATACGAGTCATTGCACTGCCCTGCATCCAGTATGCGGGGAATCCCCCCGATGTCTCCAAGATTCAACTTGTTGTACCGATATTTTGCGCAGCCTGCGGTAAGAATGACCACATCATGGGGAAGTTTCCGGGCAAACTCCGCATAGTAGTCTCTGGACTTCATCCTGCCATCACAGCCAGCCATGACGACAAATTTTCTGATTGCGCCGGATTTCACCGCACTGACTATCTTGTCCGCAAGAGCAAACACCTGTTCGTGGGCAAAGCCGCCTATGATGCTGCCGGTCTCGATTTCCAGAGGCGCCTTGCAGGTCTTCGCCTGTTCGATTAAGCCAGAGAAGTCTTTTGTCTGACCGTATTCGCCATCGATATGGCGGCAGCCGGGATAACCTGCTGCCCCAGTCGTCCAGAGCCTGTCCTTATAGCTGTCAGCAGGTGGAACTATGCAGTTGGTCGTCATAAGAATCGAACCGTTGAAAGCTGCGAATTCTTCTTTCTGTTTCCACCACGCATTGCCGTAGTTTCCTGCAAAATTGGAATACTTCTTGAATGCAGGATAATAATGCGCAGGGAGCATTTCAGAGTGTGTATAGACATCGATTCCCGTTCCCGCTGTCTGCTCAAGCAGCTGTTCAAGGTCTTTCAAATCGTGACCTGAAACAAGGATTCCGGGATTATCCCTGACACCGATAGAAACGGCAGTGATCTCAGGATTGCCGTATGCGCCGGTATTAGCCGCATCGAGAAGCGCCATGCCATCCACACCATGCTTGCCCGTTTCCAGAACCAAGGCGACTAGATTCTCAACGGCAAGGCTGTCGTCAAGGGTCTTGGTCAGTGCTTCTTGGATAAACGCATCGACCTCTTCGTCGTCCTTGAGCAATGCGTTCGCATGCTTTGAATAAGCAGCAAGCCCCTTGAGCCCGTAAGTGACAAGCTCTCTCAGACTGCGGATATCCTCATTCGCAGTTGAAAGCACACCGACCTTGCCGGATGATGCCTTGACCGCGAATTCGCTTTCAGTCCCATCCCAAAGCGCAGCGTCCGGAAGACCGCTCTTATCAGCCAGCTGACCCAGCAGCTCATTTTTAACCGCAAGCGTCTCTTTTATCTTCGCAACAATTGCATCTTTATCAAAATTAGCGTTTGTGATTGTAGTGAAAAGATTCACCGTCACCAGATGATTGACAGATTCCCTTACCCGCTTTCCTTCATTGCGGAGCCTTGTTGTCACACAAGACAGGCCTTTTGTTGCAAAAACAAGAAAATCCTGCATGGCGGCGACTTCCGCTGTCTTTCCACAGACTCCCGCCATTGTGCAGCCTGTACCGCGCGCCGTTTCCTGACATTGATAGCAAAACATTTTGTTTTCCATTTCGCTTCTCCTCCTCATGCCTCTGTGATGGCTCCGACAGGGCAGCCGGCCTTTGCTTCTTCGGCAGCTGCCAAGACGCTTTCAGGAACATCTTCTTCTATTGCTTTAGCAACGCCCTCGTCTGTCATCAAGAACACATCGGGACAGGTTCCGTTGCAAAGTCCGCATCCTATGCATGCTTCATTAACTGAATACTTCATATCTTCATCCTCCATCACTCAAGTGTCAAAAGCAAACCCATCTTGAATCTTTTAACTGCTTTTATGGCGTGCAATCCGCCCTTGGCAAAGTGAAAATTCTCTCCGGCCTTGATTGGATTGTCCTTGCCTTCCTGATAAGACACAAGCTCTTCAAGCCTGAAAACCTCGCCTGCTTTTACGGCTTCATTCATGAAATCCTCCTGCTTTCGCTGATTCGTGCATTCAGCGCATCGAGCACCGGTTTTGCCTCGAGCCCATGAACAGCACAAGCATCTTCGAGCGATTCTGCCTGAGATGCAGGACACCCAAGACAATGCATTCCAATTTCCAGCAGAATATCCACTGTTTCAGGATGCTGGCTGACAATCTCTCCGATAAGTGTCTTTTCATTTACAAATGCGTCTTTCATAGCTAACGCCTCCTGTTTATTGACTTTACAATTGGACTTTACTATAATTATTCCAACATTTATGTTGTTATAACAACAAAAGGAGAATCTTTTTGAATCCTTTTTCGCTCTCAAACACACCCCTTTTTCATGGAATCCAATATAATGAAATAGAAAGGATGCTGCCTTGTCTCAACCCCCGTGAAGAAGCCTTTGAAAAAGGCGAGGTCATATTCCGTTCTGGAAGCACTGTCCATGAAATCGGGCTGGTGGAATCAGGAAGCGTCAATATTGTTGTGAATTTCTATTGGGGCAACAGTCATATTTTCGGGCATATTGGCAAAGGGGCCATCTTTGCAGAGAACTATGCGGCGATTCCGGGCAAGGAGCTGCTTTGCGATGTCGTTGCCGCGGAAGAGACGGAGGTTCTGTTTCTTGACCTGAGCAAGTTGATGGCGACCTGTGAGCACGCATGCGGCTTTCATCAACGGCTCATCTACAATCTGCTCCGGATATCCGCCCAGAAAAGCCTGAACCTCTCCAGCAGAATGATGCATATCGCACCGAAGTCCTTGAGGGGACGTTTGCTTTCTTATCTTTCAGAGCAAGCCATGATAAACGGCAACGTTCGCTTTCAGATTCCGTTTGACCGGCAGCAACTGGCCGACTATTTAGGCGTGGATCGAAGCGCCATGTCCAACGAATTAAGCAAAATCCAGAGAGACGGATTGATATCGTTCAAGAAAAACGAATTCACTTTGAACGAAGACTGGAATCTTGGCTAAGCATGGAAATGCTCTTTTGCAAACTCCATATCCTGAACCAATTCCACCGTCCCAAGATATTGTCCGCCTTTATCTCGGACGGCCATATAAGTCACCAGCATGGATCTTCCACCCTTTTCCATCCAGATGGGCATGCAATCCCGTCTGCCATTGCGGAAATCATCAATGATGGCCCGCACCATGGACTCAATCTTGGGCGGATGGCAAGAGAACACCTCACGGTCTATTGCCATGCCTGGGCGCTTGAACACCTTCGGCCCTTCGTTGAAGAAACGATTGATGTTATCTTTATCCACAAAGCTGATTTCAAGCGGAATCGTGTTCAGAAGAGCCGTGATCTGCTCCACTGTCAGGTGTCCGCCTGGCATTGAAATCTCGCCGTCCATCGGAACCTGCTTCTCATGATGAGCAGAATCTGCGTTCTCGGCCTTTTCCCATATCGCGCCTTGAACCCCAAGGCAATTCCCATAATCTTTAGAATCATGATATATCCCAAACCATTCCGCTTCTGTGAAGTTCACAGCGCAGATTGGGAACAGGATATTCTGCTCCTTATACACCATCTCCTCAGCGCGCTTGAGCGTTTGCGCAAGACGCGCTTTCCATTCTTCACCCCGATTGGCTTCCTTGCTTATCGCCGACAGCTCGTCCCGTATTTCATCGTCCACGGTCCACATCACATCCGATGGACCGGAAATCCCATATCTGACTTTAAGATGCGGATAAATGAGGTCGCCTTTCTTGGCATAATGAACGGATATCTCAAGAATCCTATCAAGCAATTCTGAAATCCCATCGGGCTTCTTCATAACCTCTTCGGCATTGCCAAGCAAATCCGTCAGCGCATTGTTTTCGAGCGTGAGCGTCTGCAGTGGATGACCTGTAGTGGCTTCCAGCACCCTTGCCTTCTCATTCTTGTCCGTATAGTCAGCTTTGGGCATTTCCGTCTGCAGTCTTAATGATTCCGCCACTGCCTTTTCGGCATTGGCTATCCTCTCTTCCTTAGTCGTTCCGTGGAACAGCGCTGAATGCACATCGCAAAGTCTCTGAACCTCCGCCAGAGGGGTTCCTTCCTTTATCAGCTCTTGCTCCGCCTTCATTATCTCCGAAGCGTCCACTTCGCTGAACTGCTTTGCAAAATCCTTCCGAACGCTCTCCAGATTCTCTCCTTCTCCAAGCCTTCGGAGATACGCTTTCAGCTGCTCTATCGTGATTAAATCCATTTTCTTTAACATGACGCACATCCTTGGTTTAATATCAGTTCTCATTGTACCGTTTTTCTCGGCATAGTATGTTGTTGAAACAACAATATTATTCTTTCTCTCCCCAAAAAACGCCAAGGAAAGGCAGCAAGGAGATGAAATCATGCTCACCGCAGCATGCAAAGGACAAAAAAACAGGGCCGTTTTGCAGACGACCCTGTTATTGCACATTTAAGAAAAGCTTCTGTTAGAAAGCAATCTTGACCTGAGCGGTGACCTTTCCAAGAGCGGTCAGGTCTCCAGCGGCGTTCTTGACAAAGTTCGAACCAGTCCACTTGAGGGACACTGTCGCATTGTCGATAAGAGCCTTGGAAGAAACGCCAAGCTCCGGCTTGAGAGCGGTCAGCTTCTTAGAAGCATCCAGATCGAGGCCGAGAGTGACCTTTCCGTAAACCTCGAACATATCAGCCGTGTAGGTCACCTTCGGGGTCACTTCAAGCACCTTGGTGGCAAAAGCATACATTGCCTTGAGCTCTGCCTTGATGGCATCGAATTTCGCAGAACCGCCAACCTCAAGGGTTCTCGTGTCCTGAAGAATGAATCTTCCGTCAACCCAAGCCTTGTAGTCGTCCTGCTCAAAGGCAAGCTTGGCATTCAGGTCAGACTTCGGAGAGCCATAGTTGTTGTAGAAGACATCCAATGTGAAAGGAGCATAGGCAACATTAAGAGCAGTCTCAACCCTGAGGTCGTTCTTTGCTTCGGCAACAAAGTCAACACCAAGAGAAGCCTTGAGCTCGTCAGCCTCGTAGGAAGCCTTGGCAGCAGCACCGGCGGCCTTGTCGTTATCTGCAAGATAGCCATAGCCGGCAGCCTTGACCTTCACGCCCTCAGCGACTTCGAAATCAGGAGTCGCAACATGTCCGAAGAGCTTGTAAGTCTTGGCATCAGCATTGCCATTGACGCCGAATCCGCCCTTGAAGCCCTTGTAGGTCACGTTGAATCCAGGAGCCAGCTTCTCTCCCAGCTTCACAGCGGAGACATCCGGCTTGCCATCATCATTATCATCAAAATAGGACTTGGCATAGTCGTATCCGCCGCCAGCGTTCAGGATTCCGAACACCAGATCCTCACCGACATGAATGTTCGCTTCTTTGATTTTAAACTTTCCCTCAAGAGTTGGATACAGAGCCAACTCAGACGACCCCTTCTTATCGATTTTTACATCAACTGTGAAGTCACCTATAATCTCTGCCCATATGTCACCCTCGCCCTTTGAGCCGGGAGCTTCTTTTCCAATGTTAAACGAGAGCTTAGCCTTAAGGCTTGTCCCATTCGCGAATCCCCAGTCGGTGTTATCCAGGTTGTAGCCGAAGTCAAGGGTAGCGTTGCCCTCAAGCTTTGCGGCAAAAACCATGCCAGCGGCCAGTACCGCTATCAAAAGCACTGTAAGAATTTTCTTCATTAAATTCCTCCAATAATTTCGGGACTGGCACAAAGACCAGCTTTGTCCCTTTTTGTTCTACAGAGGGAATTCTAGCAAAGACGCATATTGGTGTCAAGAAAAATCACCACACAACCACCATTTTATCTTCATATACAGGCATTTTCGGCTGTTTTTGCACATTTTTCGGAGTGCTTTAAGCAACAATGTGTTTGATAAAAGAATAATAAAACTTTTATATAGAAAATATGAAACTTTTTTGACGCTTGAGTGTTATATTAAAGATGCGGAGCCGGAATCTAAAGAAACCGGCTCCGCAAACGCTTCTGCAACTCAAAGGATATATCCGGTCAGCGCCCTAGCTTCTTGTTCTGGTGAACTGGCTGACCTTCTGATAATCAGAAAGCCTGTCGATGATTCTGAATCCCGAGAAGCATGTCACGCCCCCCCTTGGCTTCCCTGACAGTCACATCAAATGTTATCTCAGAAGCCACGGACACCCCGTCGAACGTCACATATGAATTCGTCTGGACAATCGATTTGCCGCCAAGCTCCCAGCGCAGAACCAGCCTTGCAAGCTGTGAAGTCTGGGCATCGACATAAGCTGCAGCGGTGACGGTTCCGTCAAAATCGTCATCGTCAGAATCATATCCGATGATTTCGCCCGATTCGCTGTAATGAGCCTTGTAGGAAAGCAGCGCCTTATCAAGCGAGTACTCGATTTCAATCACATTGCACAGCTTGCCGTCCACAGTCTCCTGCCCCGCCGCCTTGTAGTCCAGCTTGTTCACGCCGTCATCAAACGGGGTGAAGGTGAACCCGTCATATACCTCTGACACAAGCGAGATGACATCAGAGCCCTGGCTGTTCAGGTCAAAGTACCATCCATTTGATGTCGACTTGGACACTTCAATCTTCTGAGAGGCCTGGGTGACCATGCCCCCTCCGGCGTCCGGCGCCTGCAGCTCCAGCTGATGGGTGCCGGCAACATACGTGCTGGCGGCGTCCGCCTGCCTGTTGGCCGCATTGAAAACCAAATCCTCCTCCGATGCGCCCGATGCGAACATCATGGCCCCCGTCAAAGCCGCTGAAATCAGAACCACAACGATTCTCTTGTTCATTTTCCTCTCCTTTCGGATGGCATCGCCGCCATCCTCTCTTCGTTTTCCATGAATCAACATTAACCATGCCCGATGAAGCCACTATGAAGCGAGGATGCATTCTGAATGTAGAAACCTGAATCAATTATGTAGACAACAACTCCTTGTTTGAAAAGAATTTGTGCGTTTATTGACGATTTATTGCAGGATAGCTGTTTTTTTGTGTAAAGACGTTTTTTCCGCTTGCTGTATGGCTTGGACGCTTGTATAAGGAAGCTATGAAGACGATTTACCTTTGCGATGACGAGGCCTCTGTACGGGATGGGGTATGCCAGTATCTTAAGCTGGAAGGATATGAAGCAAGGGGCTTCGAGACCCTGTCCGAAACCCAGCATGCCATATCCACCTGCGAGCCCGACCTCCTGATACAGGAAGTCACGCTTCCAGACGGCAACGGGTTCTCATTCGTCAAGAAGCTAAAGGCAAGCTACTCATTCCCGATAGTGTTCCTCACCGCCCGGGCGAGCGAGAGCGACAGGATAATCGGCTTTGAACTGGGAGCAGATGATTACATAGTCAAGCCTTTCAGCCCCAAGGAGCTTGTGCTGCGGATAAAGGCGCTCTTCCGGCGGATAGAGCTTAAAACCGCCAAGCGCTCCAGAGGCTCGGTCTACGTGAGCTCAAACAACATCCTGAAATTCGATTCGGTTGCTCATGTCCTCACCGTGGACGGCATGGCAATCCAGCTGACCGCCGCCGAGTGGCGCGTTCTGTCATACTTGATTGAAAACAACGGCGTGGTTGTGTCACGGGCCCAGATACTTGAGCATTGCTTCGATTACGGACTTGAATGCTATGACCGCATAGTGGATTCCCATATAAAGAACCTGCGCGGCAAGATAGGCGCCACCGGCCCCGTATGGATAGAAACAGTGCGCGGATACGGCTACAGATTCACCGGCGAACTCAAATGAGGCGCAGCTCCCTGCTGCATGAAGATTGCGTGAGGTTTGTGTTTTCCTTGTGCCGGCGACAGCCAATCATTGATTTTTGTTTTCTGTTAATGTGAAATTCAGACATGGAAAATGCTTCTCCAAGGAGATGACTATGTCCGAAATGAAAAGCGAGACTATATATGTAGTGGAAGACCATGCAGCCATCCTTTATGGCATAACGCAGTACCTTGAACTGGCCGGATATGAAGTCAAAGGGCTGAGCGACCTGAAATCGGCAGAAAGGGAGATATCGCTCAAGGCGCCTGACATTCTCATACAGGATGTCATGCTCCCCGATGGAGACGGATTCATGTTTG
>JBQNBA010000065.1:0-10191 GCA_052170175.1 Sphaerochaetaceae bacterium
CATAAAGCCTCATCCATTCCCCTGCATCTCGCCTCGCACCCATTTTTGACCTTTGTAGGTTTTATTGACCTTTGAAGGCCAATATACCATAATTCGACAATATGAGAAATCCAAAGACCCCATCGATAGGGGAAATACAGCTCAAAGAATCAACGAAGAGCCAAGCTGCAAGAGAGGCCGCCGAAAGCAAGGCAAAAGACGAATGCTTCATCCTGTCGCTTGACGGCGGCGGAATGCGGGGAATCATATCCACAACCGTTCTGAGCGGATTCTGCCAGATAATGAAGGACAAGTCTTATTTCAAGCCGCTGCACGAAATGTTCGACATGGTGGCCGGAACATCCACCGGCGGCCTCATAGCCACAGCCATCACCTGCCCTTCCCTGATAGGACGTTCGCTTGAGGAAGGATACGGCCTGCCTGACCCGCAGACACTTGGCAGAATATACATGAACTACGGCAAGGACATATTCTCGGAGCCTGTCCCCTCCATCCTCAATACAGTTCTGGACAAATACTCCCCCAAGGCCATCGAAAGGCTTCTGAAGCTCTGGTACGGCGATGCCCTTTTCTCGTCCTGCGTCATCCCGACCCTGGTGATGGGCTACAACGCCACAGCAGGCCTGCCCTTCCCCATGGCCAGCACCGAAGTCAAATCCCTTTACACCTGGGAGGTGGACAGGGGCACATCGGCGGCTCCGACTTACTTTCCTCCCCTGCAGCTTGGTCGGCACCTTATAATAGATGGCGGCGTGATTGCGAACAACCCAAGCCTTTATGCGTACCGATACGCCAGGAACCTCTGGCCGCAATGCAAGAAGCTGCACATACTCTCCATAAGCACCTGCAGCAACATCTACAAGTACACCTCGCAGTCGACTTACGGCGTTTCCAGCTGGGCCGGGGTGTATAAAGTCTACGCAAACGCTCAGATGCAGACAACAGACGAGATGATGGAATGCCTTCCGGACGTCGATTATCTGAGAATATACCAAGAACTTGAACGAAAAATCGAAATGGACGATGCAAGCGAAGAAGCGCTTGTTCACATGGAGGACTTCGGGAACAGGCTTTTCAAACAGTTCAAGCCCGAGCTGGAAGCTTTCGCCGATAGGCTCCTCGCCATAAAGAATCCTTCCAGCGCTGTGCAGCCGCCGCAACCGGAAATACCCAAGAAGAAGCCTTCATTCCTGCAGCGCATAAGGAAATGGGTGAAAAGATAGTGACGCACCCGAAGCAAGCTGAATTGGAACAGGCAATGTCTCAGATGTGCATAGAGCTGGACGGATATCTTGAAGACAGATACGGAGAACTCTACCAGATTCATCCAAACCGTCCGCTGCGAGGAAGGGCGGCCAACCCGAATTTCGACGGGCTGTTCTCAACCGGAACAATGTTCACCCTGGGCTACGGGTCACAGTACGGGCGGGGCTACATAATCGACATAGAAATCAGGACGTTGCAGAGAATCCCATCGGAGAAACGGATGGAAATCGAGCAGGATGGCATCAGCTTCCTGCAAAGCAGACTCAGCCAATACTTCCCGGATAGGAAGCTTTCAATAGTGAGAGATAAGAATATCTGGAAGCTTATAGGCGATTTCTCGCTTGGTCAAACATGACCCTTGCATTCATCCAACGTCTTGAATCGTCCAACGCCTTGAACATCCAACGTCTTTAATAATCAAAGCCTTGAATTCGTCCATAAAGCGGTGCAGACCCCATGGCGATGCTCAAATCCGGATTCCAGCGTCATTCTTATGCATTGCCTCGTCTCTTCACCGGCTATACGGACCGCTTCCCGGAACCCCCGTCCCTTGAGCAGACAAGAGACCATCACCGAGCAGAAGAAGTCACCGCTTCCCGGCAGGCTTGAAGATTCGCGGATATGCGAATTCATCCAGAACGCCCCGGACTTTGAAAGACAGGCAATATGGCACATATTCCTGTCCATTCCTTTTACCTTCACATCTGTGATAGCTATATCCGCCTTTGGAGAAAGCTTCCTAAGCCGCCCAATCAATCGCTCCACCTCCGCCAGCGACGGCTCTTCAACGAACTCTGCGCCGGCAAGAAGGCAGCCTTCTGTCCAGTTAGGATTGATGACATCGGCATCGCCAAGCAATCCTCTCATAGCCTCCACCATGGCAGGCTTGAAGCTGCTGTACAGCTTTCCATAATCCCCAAGCACCGGATCAACGGCCCTCAGCCCGTCCACTTTCAGCAGCGAGCCAAGACTTCGGACAAATCCCGCCATCTTGGGAACCGAGAGGAAACCGGAATACAGACAGTCGAACTTAACCCCCTCTCCAACAAGGCATGCCGCTATCTTATCTGCGCTCAAGGCGAGGTCACGATGATAATAACCGGAGAATCCGTCTATCTGAGAGGAAAGCACTGCCGTGGGAAGCGGAGCGACCTCCACCCCAAGCGCTTCCATCACAGGAATCACAACGGTCAGAGAGCTCTTGGCATAGGTGCAGATATCATGCACAGCAAGGCAAATCGGGGGTTTATGCCCATTGGTTGCGGAATAATCGCTTTCCATGGTGGATATTTTAGTTTAATTAGAGGATAATTACAACAATCGGAGGCCGGAATGCAACTAACAGAAAAACTTGCGTCACAAGTCAGGAACGCCCTTGAAAACATGATAATATCGACAAGCGGATGGCGCAAAGTGTTCGCCTCAGGCGGAGCCGAATCCTCCAGCCCGGAGGTTTCTCTGGCGGACAAGGCGCTGGCAGGCTGCGCCGCCCTTGCCACCGCCCGCATTCTCAAGCCTTCAAGGCAAATCCTCCTGGCCACCGATTCGCGCCCTACGGGGAAACAGCTTGCCGCCTGTGCCGCCTCAGTGTTCACTGCGCTTGGAATACGCTTCACATATCTTGGAATAAGCGCCGCACCTGAGGCTATGGCCGAATCCCGCCGGGAGCAATTCGCTTATTTCTTCTACATCTCCGCGAGCCACAACCCAATAGGTCACAACGGCTTCAAATTCGGAGCGGGCGGAGGAGTCTTTGACAAATCCGTGGAGCAGCCGATAGCTGATGAGTTCAGGCGGATATGCTCATCCGATAAAGACCTCGCCTGGGTGCTGGAAAACCTCACCGGATCAGAGCCTGCAGTCAGCAAGAAGGCACAGGCGGTCTCAGGCTACAAGGACTTCGTTCTTTTGACCGCCGCGGGCTCAGAAGCAGCCGTTGATGGTTTCAAGAACCAGATGAAATCCAAGCTTGATATCGGCATAGCCATAGATTTCAACGGCAGCGCCAGATGCCTCTCAGCCGATTTGCCGCTGATGGACGAGCTTGGCATAGCCCATGTCGAGATAAACCCCCGCCCTGGAGACATAGCCCACGCCATCGTTCCCGAGGCGGAGAACCTGGATTTCTGCCGGAGGCTGCTGGAAGAGCAGCATAAGAAAGACAGCCGCTTCATGCTGGGCTATATGCCGGACAACGATGGAGACCGAGGCAACTTTGTCTACATTGACGATGACGGCCAGGCCCGCATAATGGCGGCTCAAACGGTGTTTGCGCTTATCACGCTTGCAGAGCTTGCCGCCTCATCAAAGGACAACCTTGCAGTCGCTGCCAACGGGCCCACTTCAATGCGCATAGATGAAATCTGCTCGCATTTCGGAGCAAAGTGCTTCAGAAGCGAAGTCGGAGAAGCCAATGCGGTGAGCCTTGCGGAAAAGCTCCGTGCCAGAGGCTTCAATGTCCCCCTATGCGGAGAAGGCTCCAACGGCGGATGCATAATCCATCCGTCCAAGGTGCGTGACCCTCTGAACAGCGTGCTCAGCCTGCTCAAGCTCCTCTCCTCCCACAAGGCGCTCTCCAGCTGGCTTGGCAAGCCCCGATGCACAGTGGCGGAGCTTGTCGCATCGCTTCCTGTCTATACAACCACAGATGCTTTCTCGCCATTGGCGGGAATGAAAGTCGGAACAAATGATTTCGCAGCCTTTAAGAACCGTTTTGAAGACCTCTGGGACGCGACCTTCCCCGCCCTCGCCGAACTGGGCATCGTCAGATGCGTTGAGTTCCAGCTTGAAGGAACAGAATGCGTCCAGGCCCGCGGAAAGGCAGGAAGAAGCGGAAGCTGCCGCGGCGGACTGAAATATCTTCTTTATGACAAGAACGACTGTCTCATAGGCTTCACATGGATGAGACCAAGCGGAACCGAGCCTCTGCTCAGGCTCCTTGTCGACCTAAAGGGCGATTGTCCGGAACTTCATGACAGGCTCCTGTTCCATATGCGGGATTTGATACAGAAGACTGACGCCGGCCTTTGAATATTTGAAGCAGCGGCTCCGCTTTGCCGGCTGCTCCGCTGCCAGCTGTTTTGCTCTGCCCTGTCAACCGCCCGCTCTGTCAGCTGCTCCGCTTTGTCAGCGAGTCAGAGCAGCGATTGCCGAGCCTATGATTGGAGAATCATTTATATTGACTAAATCGTAGTGGCAGCCGTTGCGTGCGGTAAGATAATCGTACAGATAGAAATCCGTATAACGCCTTAGGTTCTTTGTCTTGTAGAATGTGGTTCCATCGGCATTTATGCATATCGGTCTGGAAGGATTCCTGCCTGCTCCTGATTTAAGCGCCACAGATGCAAGATTGCAGGCGGTCAGCTTCGCCGCTCTGGCTATGAAGCTGTCCAGAATCAGGTAAAGCTGCGTTTCATCCTCGCTGTTGCCATCAACGCAGCCGGCCAGAGCATGGCTGCGATTCTGCGGCATCTCAAGATAGTTGCTCATCTGAATCGTGTCCAGCCCGTCAAGCTTGAAGAACCTATCGCCGAACCCGGACGACAGGACACCCTCATCAACAGCCTTGCCTATGACCATGCGGGCAAGCGGGCCAAGATATGCACCGCTTATCATCTTCTCAAACCAATGTATGCCGGGATTCTTCGTGGAAGCGCGGAACTGAGCGTCAAGCGGCCCCAGATCAGCCTTGAAGCCACCGCTCTCCATGTTTATTATCATACGGCTGTCAGCGTAGGTTGCGTAGGCGGAACTGCCAAGCTTGCCTATATTGCCGACCTGCTCGACATAGGCGGTATTCGTTCCGGTTCCAAGTATATACCCTATGTAGCCCGAATACTGCATTCCGTTCGAAACGGCCTTGCCGGCAAGCAAAGTCGCCACCGTGTCATTGACAACGCCGACCTTGTATCCGGAGACATCCAAGCCCCTGCTGCGGAACTCATCCAGCAGTCCCTTTCCTATAGGCTTGCCTACAACATCTTTTGCCTTTATCTCCTTGGAGAACACTATGGGGATGCCGTCAAGCTCCTCCGTTATGCTGGCGGCATAGGAAAAGCAGAACCCTATGCGGGAGCTTTTCCCCATAAGCCTCTGGGTCTCATCCGCCAAGGCCTGGAAGAACTGGCTGGCAGTCACCTCCCTGTCAAACCCCGGCATCCTTGTCTTGTTGAAATCGCTTATCACAGGACGAAAACTGTCGTCGAACGTGACAAGGCAGGTTCTCAAGTTCGTTCCGCCGGCATCAAGAACTATCACGCTCTGCCCGGGAACCACCCGGGCGCTGTCGGAGCAATAAGTGGGAATCATCGAAAGCGAGCTGCCGGACGAAGATGCCAGACCCCTTTCCATCTCTGAAATGAAGCCGCGGCAGATATCGTCGGCATCAAATGCATCGGGAGTGATTTCCCATTTCTTTAAAAACTCATCAGCCTTCATAAAACGCCTGAAGCCGATGCATCAAATCTGAATCTGACGCATCCTCCTTCCAACTCCTTTCCATCAAACTTTAAGCCTTTTTCATAGGAAATCGCAATCTCCCGCTTTTCTGAAAGCCCAATATGGAACGTGCCCTCCAGCCTCAGAGGCCTTCCGAATCGGCTGCCATCTATCATGATATCCGCTTTTGCTGTTCCTAAATCCCCGATAGCCGCACCGGCCATAAGAGCAGTCCATATTTCAGACACCGTATATGCACGGTCCGCATCAGAAAAGTCAATCTCACCGGACAGCACATAACGTCCTTTGCCGTATCCCCTGACGGCAAGCGCCTGATAGCAGGCAATCGTATACGGAGTCTCTCCGCTCACCGACTTGGGCTTTGATGCCAAGCGGGAAAGATACCCGGCGATTCCTTTGGACTGGGGCTTGAGAGCCAGGACAACGCCTTGCATATCGGCCTTGTCGTATTGGATTCTGTCAGGCAGCATTGCTTGCCTGCCATGGACATTGATTCCTTCGAAATCCGGGCTCAGATTTGATATGATGCGGGATATCACCGCCATGATGGAATCTGAAACAGCCCATACGTAGTCTGTAAAATCCTCCGATGCGCTTTCCGCGGAACCGCCGGATACGGCGGACAGCAGGCTGGAGACCGTGAGCATGACGATAATAATAAGAACGACTGCCTTCCTCTTCATATCACTCCTGATTCCAATAGCAACGGCATCGATGCCTTTCGCCCATTCTTTTCTCTGCTGGCGATGAATCGGCTTTATTATAAACCATATATCTGTTAAATTGGAACCATGAATAAAATCAAACCGACCTTATTCTGGTATGACTTGGAAACCTTCGGCCTTGATGCATCTTACGATAAGATAGCTCAGTTTGCCGGTCAGCGAACCGATATGGACTTGAATCCAATCGGCTCTCCGGTTGTCCTTTACTGCAAGCCTCCCATGGACTACCTGCCCGACCCTCTTGCCTGCCTGGTCACTTCAATCACGCCTCAGGAAACAATTGAGAAAGGCCTTCCCGAATGCGAGTTCATAGAGAGAATAAACAACGAATTCAGCCAGCCCGGCACCTGCGTCTGCGGATTCAACTCGCTGCGTTTCGATGACGAGTTCATACGCAATGCGCTTTACCGGAATCTGCTTGACCCATATGAGCGAGAATGGAAGAACATGAACAGCAGATGGGATATTCTGGATCTCGTGCGGGCCGCCCATGACCTCCGGCCCGAAAAGCTCAAGTGGCCGCCCAAGAATCCCGCCACGGGAAACCCTGTATTCAAGCTGACTGAACTGACGAAGGCAAACGGCATAGACCAGACGGGAGCCCATGATGCAATGGTGGATGTGCTGGCTACGGTGGCGATCGCCAGGCTCATAAAGGAGCGGGAGCCGCGATTGTTCTCCTACCTCTTCCGCATCCGTTCCAAGACAGAAGTGAAGAATATGATAGGAACCCCATTCGCCGTGCCCTGCCTTCTCACATCCGTCTCCTTCACATCTCCAAGCGGATGCACCAGCATGATTGTTCCCATCACTCCCTCGATAAGCTCCCCCAACACGATGATATGCTTCGATCTCAGACAGGATATGACCGGGCTGCTGACTGCTCCAGAGGACAGCATCCTGCAAACGCCGGGGATAATCCGGGTTGCATTGAACAAATGCCCTGCCTTGTCCCCGCTTTCGGTGCTGTCGCCTGAGCTGGAAGCCAGGCTCAACATCAACAGAAGCGCCTGCCTGTCCCGATACGATATGCTAAAGCAGCATGCAGAGCTTATAATAAAAATCAGAAAGGCAGATGAGGCCATCAAATTCGAAGAAGTCGATGATTCCGACTTCCAGCTGTACTCGGGATTCTTCCCCGATTCAGACATCGCAGGGTTTGAATTGATACGCAAGGCACCGCCGGCGCAGAAGCTTGGGCTGAATCTCCGCTTCTCCGACAAGCGCTGCTCGCAGTTGGTATGGCGTTACGTATGCCGCAACTACCCGGAGGCTCTGGATCCGGACAATATGCGAAGATGGAAATCATTCTGCTCTGCCCGCCTTCTGTGCCCCCCTGGGAACATTCAGAACAATCTGCAGTTCTTTGAGCGCAAGGTTAAGGAGAAGCTGTCCAGCGATGAAATCCCGCCGGAAGGCAAGGTTGTCATGCAGCGTCTCAAGGAATACGGGGATAGCCTGAAATCGCAGATATTCAGTGCTCAATCGCAGCCGGAGCTTGGTTTCTAATCTCCGCTTCAAAAGAAGGTCTGCCAGCCGAGCTTGAGACTGCCAACGGAACTTGATGCGAGCCACCAAGGCTTGATGCCGCTCCAAAGCTTGATACCCGCCACCAGAACTTGAGACTGCCAGCAGGGCTTGGTTCTGCTATTCAATCACACCTAGTCTCTTGCCGACCTTTGAGAAGGCTTCGACGGCCTTCATGACATCGGCTTCGCTGTGCGCGGCGGAAAGCTGAACCCTGATTCTGGCCTTCCCCTTGGGAACCACCGGATAGCAGAAGCCTATGACATATACGCCCTCAGCCAGAAGCGCTTCCGCCATCCGCACCGCTTTCACCTCATCGTAAAGCATCACCGGGACTATGGCGGTGTCACCAGCCACCAAGTCAAAGCCCGCCTGCTCCATCGAAGCGCGGAACAACGCCGCATTGGCCATTATCCTGTCCCGGAACGGGTTTCCGTCCTCCAGCATCTTCAACACCTCAATGGTGGCGCCGCATATGGCGGGAGCCACAGTGTTGGAGAACAGATAAGGCCTGGAACGCTGACGATAAAGCTCTATCAGCTCCTTGCGTCCGCTTATGCATCCGCCGCTGGCGCCGCCAAGAGCCTTGCCGAAGGTGGTGGTTATCAAATCGACCTTGCCTTCAACATGATGGTATTCCATGCTTCCGCGCCCTGTGGCTCCTATATAACCGGTCGAATGGGATTCATCCACCATCACCAAGGCGTGATATCGTTCGGCAAGGGCGGTTATCTCATCAAGCCGGCACACATCGCCGTCCATCGAGAACACGCCGTCGGTTGCTATCATCACCCGGCGGCATGAGGCGGCTTCCTTAAGACACCTCTCAAGGTCTGCCATATCAGCATGCGCATAGACAAACCTTTTGGCCTTGCAGAGCCGCACGCCGTCTATTATGGAGGCGTGGTTCAGCGCATCGCTAATTATCGCATCCTGATCATTCAGAAGCGGTTCAAAGACCGCCCCGTTTGCGTCGAAGCACGACGAGAACAAGATTGTGTCCTCGGTTCCCAGAAAATGCGAAACAGCCTTCTCAAGCTCTTTGTGGAGCTTCTGCGTCCCGCATATGAATCGGACAGAGCTCAAGCCATAGCCGTATTCATCCATCGCCCTCTTGGCGGCGGCTATGACCCTTGGGTTATCCGACAGCCCAAGGTAGTTGTTTGCACAGAAATTCAGAACCTCCTGCTTTTCCCCGGTATCGGGGTTGTCGATTGATATCAGCGCTGATTGCGGAGAAGTTATGACCCTCTCCCGCTTGAACAAGCCCTCGGCTTTAAGGTTCTCCGTGAATGATGTCAGTTCCTCTTTCAGCTTGGAATCAAACATATAGGCCTCCTGTTTTGATTTCAAAGGGAATTCCCCTGCGCTTGCTGATTGTGACCAGCATATCGCGCGTCATTTCATCCAATCCGTACTCCGGCTTCCAGCCCCATTCCACACGGGCCGCATAATCCTCAAGGCAATCCGGCCATGAATCCGCTATAGCCTGCTTCACCGGGTCTATCTTGTAGTTGATTGTGAAGTCGGGGATGTAGTTCCTGATGTAAGCCGCCTGCTCCTCGGGGCAGAAGCTCATTGAGGCGATGTTGAAGGCGTTGCGATGCCGCAGCTTTTCCGGATCGGCCTCCATTACCTCTATGGCCGCCCTCACCGCATCCGGCATGTATATCATGTCAAGATAAGTGTCACCTGAGAGGAAGCAGTCGTAGTGACGGCGCTCAAGGGCGCTGTAGTATATGTCAACCGCATAATCGGTCGTGCCTCCTCCCGGAGGGGTCATGCTGGAGATGACGCCTGGGAAGCGCACGCCGCGCGTGTCTAGGTCGTATTTGTGATAATAATAATCACAGAGAAGCTCTCCGGCCACCTTGGACACTCCATATATGGATGTCGGGCGCTGGATTGTATCCTGAGGCGTATACACCTTGGGGGTGGAAGGCCCGAAAGCCCCGATGGACGAAGGGGTGAAAACGGCGCAGCGGTTCTCTCTGGCAACCTCAAGAGTCGTCATGAGACCGCCCATGTTTATGTCCCAGGCTCTCTGCGGATTCTTCTCTGCAGTGGCGCTGAGGATGGCGGCAAGATGGTAAATGGTGTCAATCCGGTGCTTTTTGACCAAAGCATCAAGCCCCTGGCCGTCACGGCAATCCATCTTGTAGAAAGGCCCGCCCTCTATCAGCGGACGGTTCACGTCATCGCGCAGATCAGTGAG
>JBQNBA010000066.1:0-10099 GCA_052170175.1 Sphaerochaetaceae bacterium
AATTTGTTCATGGCGGGAAAAACCGCCTTCATGATGTTCTTCTCTCCGGCGACCCGGATTGCGAAGTCTGAGCAACCGACTTTTCTTATGGCAATCTGAGAATCATCTTTGGGAAACTCCTCAAGCGCCTTTCGTATGCTTTCGTCCTGTATGCATGAAATAAGGTACACAGAGCCTTCCATCCGTGACGCAAGCGAAAGCTTCTTATCATTGATGCCTATTGGAGAGGACATGACGCATTCATGCACCTTTATTCCCTCGCAGGCCTTGGCGTTGAATCTATTCATTATCTCGGCAGGAATTCCGGCAGGAGTCTTGGCGGAAGAAAGGCCGGACACATCCATTTCAACCATTGCCAGCTCATTGTCTCCCTTCATCCCAAGTGTCAGAGGATTGAGAAATTCAGTTCTGGGCTTGGGATTGAACCCTTGGGTGAAGCAAATCGGCAGCGCCGCCCGCTGAAACGTCTGTTCAAAGGCACGCATGACGTTTATGTGTGATAGATATGCCGCCTTGCCCGATTTTGAATAAACGAGTATGACCTGTCTTACGTCAGATTCTCTGTTTTGTTCATTTATTTTCTTGCTTAGAATGGAGTTGCGTAATTCATCTGTTATGGGGGCAGGTTCCCGCACGACGCATTTTGAAGAGCAGACGCCGCACTTGTGGCTGCATTTCGGAAGACAGCGCGCCGTCAGAATGGCTTTTCCGGCGTTATCGTGCTCTTTAGCCAGAAAGCTTTTGGAAACGCCCATTGAAACATCATCCCATGGCAAGCGTTCATCCGTACTATGCTCGGAGAAGACGAATTCTGTGAAATCATAGCCCTGGCCGGATAGTTCATCCATTGCCTCATTCCATATCTCCGGACGCAGATATTCATCCCATGCGTCAAGTCTTGCTCCTTTCTCATAGGCTCGCCTTATAAGCAGCGCCGTATCTTCATCTCCCCTGCTTATCACCCCTTCCAGAAAGGAAACAAATGGTTCATGGTATGACACCTTTATGCCTTTTATCGCTTCTTTGAGATGGTTCTTTATTGATTTCAGATGGGTCTGCGAGTCTTCCATCGACATCTGGGCAACCCATTGGAACGGAGTGTGCGCCTTAGGTATGAATGTGCCGATGTTTATGCTCATGTTTATACGAGTGGCCTGATGAATCTTGGAAAGATAATCCACTATGGCTGCTTCTTCCTCGGAAGGATTTATGAATGGAAGCCCCACCATGAAATAGAACTTGGCCAGCCTCCACCCACGTTGCTTCGCCTCTTGGATTATGCTTATCACCTGCTCCACCGGGACTTCCTTGTTCATTGCATGCTGCCATTTCACAAGAGGCGTCTCTATGGCGAATGTGAGCCCGCTTTTGCGAACCTCCGATATCTGCTGCAGTATATCCAATGCGAATGTGTTGACCTTGAGCGATGGAAGCGAGAATGAAACCTTGTCAGGGGCGAATTCATTGTTAAGAAGCGCTATGAGCACGTCAAGGTCGGGATAGTCCCCGGAGCTGAGCGAAGCCAGAGTTATCTCACGGTACCCGAAATCCTTGACCTCCTGCTTTACAAGGTCATGGACGGTGCTGAGGGAACGCTGGCGATAGGGCTTGTAGTACTGCCCGGCGTGGCAGAACCGGCAGCCATTTGGACAGCCGCGCATGATTTCCACATATCCGTTGTCCTGGGAGACCTGGAAAGAAGGAACAACAAAGTGATTGAAACATCTGTCATCATCGGCGAAATGCAGGTCAATCGCCCTTATCGCTTTGGATTCCCGCCCGGAGTACCAGAGAAACGGAAGCTTCTTCAACTGTTCGATTCGCTCCCCGCGGTCTGCGCAGCGCTTGAGAATCTCTATTATCTTGTCAAATCCATTCTCCGCCTCGCCTATGTATACGAAGTCAAAGAACAGTGCAAAAGGATGCGGATTGGTGGCGGCAGGCCCGCCTGCTATGATTATCGGGTCATCGCCGGTGCGCTGTGACTTGTCAATCGCAATATGCGAGAGGTCGATTATCTGCAGGATGTTCGTTGCCCCGAGTTCGCTGCCAACCGATATGCCTATTAAATCGAAATGCTTGAGCGGGATGTTCTCCGCTATGCTGAAAAGCGGAATTCCTTTGTCACGCAGCACTTCCTCGAAGTCAGGAGCCACGCTGAATCCTCTGTCGCAGAATACCCCATCCATTGAATTCAGGATGTCAAATATTATCTTGACGGCATTGTTGGCCATGCCTATCTCATATAAGTCGCCGAAGCACATGCATACGCCTATATCGCCGTCTGCGGGTCGCTTTCGGTTGAAATGGTATTCGGATCCTGCGTATCTTGCAGGATTCTCGACCCCAAGCAGGGACTTTTTGAGCAGATTCAGGTCAATTGGTTCCGGATTTCGCAATTATTGTCCCCATCCCCATCATCAAGCGCATCAGCGTTCATAGCTGCGTTCATAGCAAAATAAAAAAGAGGTCTGCCATAAGCCGAGTTCTGTTTAGGTAATCATCTATCTAGGCCCTGCGTCTCCGCAGGGCTCAAGCGATCTACCCGCAGGGATAAGGCGGACCACCAACCTGCTTTGCGATCTTGCTCCGAGTGAGGTTTTCAATGCGCAGCCTGTTACCAGCCTGCCGGTGAGCTCTTGCCTCGCCTTTTCACCCTTGCCTCCTTGCGGGGGCGGTATGCTTTCTGTTGCACTGTCTGTAGCCTTACGGCTCCCGGGCGTTACCCGGCACTCTGTCCTGTGGAGCTCGGACTTTCCTCTGATGTCATCCGGCAGCCCGGCGCACCAGCGATTACCTGGCAAACCTCAATTATTATAATATCAAATATTTAGAAGTCGGAGAATTCATCATCGGAGACAAAATCAGAGAGATTGCCTTCGCCCTGCCCTTCATCTTCATTCTCCTGCTCGAGTGCGAAGTCCGCTTCCGAAGCGCCCTCGACCTCTTCATAGAAAAGGACACGGCTGCAATACGGGCAGAACCGTATGTCATCTTCGGCGCGAACCTCGTTCACGAACTGCATGGGCAGCTTCATATGACAGCCTTCGCACACTGTGCCGTGAACCGGCACGATGCCGATATTGTCCTTATTGCGTATGATTCGGCTGAACTTGAAGATGAGAGACTCCGGAATCCCTTTCGACAGCTCGTTTATCTGGGCGTTGACGTCATCCAGCTCTTTCTGCAGGCCTGAGATGATTTCATCCTTCTTCACCGTTTCTTCGGCCACCTCATCCGACTGATTCTTCTGAATCTCCTCCTGAATGGATATCCGCTGCTGCAGGTCTTCGTAGCGCTTCTGCCGGTCAATCAAGGCGTTGCGTGTCCGTTGCTCCTCGTTCTTCGCATTCTCTATGTCCTTGGAGATTGTCTCATATTCACGGGACAGGACAATGCTTTCAACCGATTTCTCAAGCTCTTCCCTGTGATGCTCCGCTTCAATCTTGCTCCGCTTGAGCTCATCGAGCTGTTCTTTAAGCTGAATCTCCCTGTTGCGGAGATCCAGATAGCTCTTGTTTGTTTTCTCAAGCAGGCTTTTCTTTACTTCCAGATCCTTTGGGACATCCTTGATCTTATCCTCGATTTCGTACTTCTTGGCAATAACGCCTTGCAATTTCTGCAATTTCACAAATGCATCTTTCATACAATCTCCAAATCAATTAAAGATAATCTTTTACTATTTTGCTTCTCTTGGGGTGCCGCAGCCTTCTAAGGGCCTTGGCCTCTATCTGCCTTATGCGTTCCCTCGTCACTTCGAAGTAAAGGCCGACTTCCTCAAGGGTGAGCGAATATCCGTCTTCAAGGCCGAACCGCATCTTAAGAACCTCCTGCTCACGCTTGGGCAGTGTGTCAAGCACTTCCTTAAGCTGCTCCTGGAGCAGGTTGTAGGCAGTCCTCTGGGCAGGATTCTCCGCATCCTTGTCCTCTATGAAATCGGCAAGAAGCGAATCCTCTTCCTCGCCGACAGGGGTCTCAAGGCTTATCGGCTCTCTGGCGACATTCTTGACCGTCTTGACTTTCGCCTCGGACCATCCCAGCTTCTCCGCTATCTCATCGTCAGTGGGCTCGCGCCCAAGCGTCTGCATAAGCATCCTGCTTTCCCTTACAACCTTGTTTATCTGCTCAATCATGTGAACAGGAACACGGATTGTCCGGGCCTGATCGCTGATGCTTCTCGTTATGGCCTGTCTTATCCACCATGTGGCATAGGTGGAGAACTTATACCCCTTGCGGTATTCGAATTTCTCAACCGCCTTTATCAGACCGATGTTCCCTTCCTGGATGAGATCAAAGAAGTGCAGTCCGCGGTTTGTGTATTTCTTGGCAATTGACACCACAAGGCGGAGATTGGCCTGGATGAGGCGGTCCTTAGCACTCTTGAGCATCATGCGTCCGTTCTTTATCTCCATGGACTGCTTGAGGATATCATCACAGCAATCCTCAAAGTCCATCTCAATCTTCCGCAGCTCCCTGACGTTGTTCTGGTATTTTGAAATATTGTCCTTTATGGCTTCGGAGCTGAGCCCGATAGCCTGCTCCACCTGCTCTTTCTTGCCGGATGTCACCAGATCCCTCGAGAGCTTGCGCACTTCCTTGTCCGTGGATACGCCCAGAATCGACTCAAGCTGCGCTTTCTCCGATTTCAGCCTGTTTATATCCATTTCAGCATCGAGAAAAAGGTTTGTGACTGTCCCTATTTCTTCCGGCTGCAGCTCTATCTGACAGATTTTCTTGAGAAGAGTCGCCCTTCTTTTCTGAAGCGCATCGCTGGAGAACACATCATCTCCTGTGGCTATTATCTGCTGCTTCATGGCGATGTAGTTCTTGAGGCTTGACTGGATGTCTTTCAAAGGCTCCTTGTAATGCTGCATGAACCGCTTCTGCTCTGTGATGACTTCCTTGAGGTCTTTGGAAGATGCATAATCATCCGACTCTTCGTGCTTTTCGCTCAGCTTTTTCAGAATGTCATCGAAGCATTTGATCATGATCCCGGACTTTCTGATAACATCCTTTATTATCTGAGAACCGTTCTCCATCTGCATGGAAAGCTCGACTTCCTGCTCTGCGGAAAGAAGGTTCTCCTTCCCTATCTCGCGGAGATACAGACGTATGGGATCGTCGGATGAATTGTCGTTTTTATCTGTGCCGAGGATTGTGGCATGGCTGGCGTGATGATCCGATTCTTCCTCTATCTCAGCCGGGATGTTTATGCTGGCATGTCCGTCATCATCTATGTCAGAGAAGAAACCGGTGGCTCTGAAATCTTCCTTGTCATCAAACTCCGAGTCATCTTCCTCCTCGTCGTCATCCTTGTCCTCAGAATCAGAGCGATCTGCCTCTGAATCGGCCTCATCATCGGACTCTTCCTCGGAGAGATCATCCGAGATGTCGACATCCTCAAAGTCGATTTCATCATCAGGAACTGAATCAAGGATATCATCCTCCTCGTCTTCGTCGAGCTCTTCAGGGGGCATGTCATCCTCCTCCTGGGCGAGTTCCTCCGGATCAGGCTCATCTTCCTCGATTATATCCTCATCGCCCAGAAGCATCTGCCTCTTGAGCAGCTCCTGCTCAATCATCTCCTGGTCGGACTCAAGGTCGATTTTCTTGTCAAGCAGAAGCTCATGAAACTCCGACACTGTCATGGGGGTGGAGTCATTTATCTCGGTTATGATGAACTTCAGTTTTTCCTGATATGCTTTATTTTCCATCAAACATCCTCGTTGCAGGCAATCGATGTCTTGAGCTCTTGAATCCTTCTGTCCAGATCCTGAATCTGCGAGAGAAGCTCAAGATCGCTCTCAGAGCCGTTTGTCTGCGAATTGATCTTCAAAACACCAAGCACGCTTGCGCGCTTTTCTTCAAGATCCCTTATCTGAGCGAGCTTTATTGATTCAGCGATGTGCTTATCGGCATCCTTGTCCTTGTACATATCCGAAGAGAATGATTCCCGCACCACTTCTCTCAAGGAGTCGCTTCCTATAAGCTGCAGCATCACTTCATCTGTCTTGTAGCCAAGCCGCTGTGCATCTTCAAGCGCCGCATAGACGCTCATCGCATCATCATTGCGAATCAATCCAATCTTGAAAGAACTCTTGAATTTTTCAAACAGTCCGCGATTGTTTGCAAGCAGGAGCATCAGATACATGTCGGAATCCATCTTTATATCGGAGGCCTTTGTGTTCGTCGCCTCTATTTCCGCAGTCTTTTCCCGCCGGATATCCCCGCCTGATTGATAATCTTCAAGAATCCGCTGCTCCGAAACATTGAGTATGTCGGCAAGCTTTTTAATGTAGCCTTGACGCTCTATCTCGGATGCGGTTGCTTCTAAAAACGGTCTAACCTCCTTGAAAACCAAAAACTTCGCTTTAGGCTGACGTACATCATAGCGTTTTAAGGCTAAATGTACAAGATAATCAAAGCCATTTGAAAGATTTGCGCAGGATTCTGCCAGTGCCTCCGGCCCTTCTTTCTCCAGCGCTTCGGATGGATCCTTGTCTGAGCCGAGATTGATCACCGAAGATTCAAGCCCGAACTCCTGACAGCGGATTATGCCTTTATAGACGGCATTCTGGCCGGCGGCATCGGAATCAAAGAGAAGAGTCGCTTTCTCGCAGTATCTTCTCAGCAGCTTCGCCTGCTCCGGAGTGAAGGCTGTGCCAAGCGGCGCCACTGTGTTCTCCATTCCGCTCTGCTGCATGGATATCACATCGAAGTTGCCTTCGCATATTATGACGCTTTTCCGGTTTTTTATTGCGGCAAGCCCTTCGTACAGGCCAAAGAGCAGGTTCTTCTTGGAATAAAGCTCCGTTTCGGGTGTGTTTATGTACTTTGCCCGGCTGGTGCCGGAAAGATCTCTTCCGCCGAAAGCAACGCAATTTCCCTGCCACGTCCTTATCGGAAACATTATACGGTCGGCAAAGAGCGGCCATTTCCCGTTCCGTGCTGAAAACAACCCGCTTCTTGCCAGAAACTCCGGTGAATAGTGGTTCTTTATGAGAAATCCATATAGCCAATCAGTATCCGCCGGGGCATATCCAAGCAGAAACCTTTCCTGTGATTCCTTTGTTATCCGGCGCTTTTCAAGGTATTCTCTGGCCTTGCTGGCCTCGGGGGCATTCAAAAGGATGTAGTGGAATGCGCTTGAAAGCTTTTCGTAGAGATTCAGGAGAGTTTCTTCGAATGAGCGCCGTTTCTTCTCGGCGTCAGTCTCCTCCTTAAGCTGAACCCCGGTTTTCTTGGCCAGCAGCTCGACCGCCTCCGGGAAGGATACGTGCTCAATCTCCATCACAAAGTCAAACATTGACCCGCCTTTCCCACAGCCAAAGCATTTGTAGAACCCCTTGTCCTCTACGACAGAGAAAGACGGCGTTTTCTCATTGTGGAACGGGCAGAGCCCCCAAAGCCTGTCGCCTTTGCGCGAAAGCGTGACATAACTGGATACAACATCAGTAATTGTAGTTCTTGCTTTGATTTGATTGATAACGCTTTCTGAAAATTTGGCCACTTTATCAAATATACAGAACTAAACGAGATTTGTCCACAAAAGCTCCGCTTCTTTTGCATGCTTCTTTTGCGAGGCAGCCCCCAGTGAAAAAGGCCTTCGCAATGAAGGCCTTTTATGGAGAGAGAAGGATTCGGACCTTCGAAAGCTTAGCTAACAGATTTACAGTCTGCCCCCTTTGACCACTCGGGAACCTCTCCAAGACAATGATATTGATAGACTATTTTGTTATTATTGTCAATTGTTTTGGTTCAAAAAGCATTTAAATGAAATATCTTAAAGAATGTTGACAACCACCATGAAAAAAGGTAAAAATAACAACGCATGCCACCTTAGCTCAGCTGGCCAGAGCACGTGATTTGTAATCTCGGGGTCGTCCGTTCGAATCGGACAGGTGGCTCTCTTTCCTATCCTATCTTGTCTTCTTATCTCCTTATCTTCCGGGCTTCCATGTAGAAACGCTTCTCCTGAGCTTCGCCCATTGAGAATGTCTTGCGGGGCAATGCCCCATCCTTTATTATGGTCTCAAAGAACGTTTCCTTCGAAACCTCCGGCAGGAAGACGCCCACATTGCCCTTCTGCCTGCCGATTCTCTCGGTGACATCTATTCCATGGATGTAATCAACCTTTTTCCCGTCCTGAACCATGTCGTCTATGACGTATTGCATCGTTCCCGCCGCTATGTTGGAACGGGGGCTCTCAATCTCTATTGACAGGAACTCGTTCTCGTCGCAAAGCCCCAGTCTCTGACGGGTTCCCGAGTTGATAAGCCTGACTAGCTCATCTGCATCCTTTGCCTTCTCAATGGTGTAGGATTTGCAGTGCCTGGACAGATATCTTATGACATCGCTTGGAGTTGAACTGAAAAGAACACGATGGATGGGCTCGAACTCAAGCCCGTCGTCAAAGATATTCTCAATCTCCACCAGACAGAATCTCGCCGGATGATTTTCACGTTCCTCCGGGCTGAGGGTCTGCTTTATGTCTTCCCAGCAGCTCTTGGCTGTGGCGAAGCTGTGGTTGCCGTCTCCCATGGCGAAAAGCAGCCGGTTATCCGGGTCAAGGCTGTCGTAAAGCGCCTCAAAGCCTTTGCATGCAAGTTCAATGTCCTCGCTGCGATTGACAACCCATGCTTTTATGTGCCCGCCATTCTCCATCAGCGGCGTGTCGTAAGCCATCTCAAGCTCGTCAGTCCTGCCGGCAAGCGCCTCGATTATCTGCCTTTTGGAATCGTTTATCAGAACGAGTATATGGGGAAGCTCAAGCGGAGCGTCCTTCCTGATTTTCTTCCGCGGGGGAATGCGGCTCATTATCGTTCCCTCTGTCGCTCTGATAAGGCTTCTTGAGCCTTTTTCCCAGCTGTAACGCTCCAGATCCAGCGCTGCCACAAGACCCCAGCGCGGATTCTTGCCATTGCATTCCCTCTTTACGAGGAAGAACGAGTCCTTGTGTTCTACGAACAGACCTCGGTCAATATAATCCTGCATGGTTTCATTGATGGATTCAATCCGGTCATCGGAGTCCGAATCTTCAAGATAGCATTCGGGGAAGATGAGATTCAGGGTCGAAGGAGCGCCTTTCACAAATTGCTTCACTTCTTCCCAGTAAGACCGCTCCGAGGTGTACTGGTCGCAGGCCACAACTGCCCATTTCTCAAGATTCGTCCCCTGCTTTGGCAGAAGGATTGCCGGAAGCTCCACTCCTACGTTCCGGAGTCTTGCTCTGATATCCGTTTTCATATTTGACATAAAAACCTCGTATATTTCTGGATATGGTAATATTCTAAAGCGATTCTACTCTATACGCAAGTGAATTCCGTTTTTTTTGATTTTCTTTGCATTTTATCTGCAAAAGCGGATTTTATCTTGAATCTTGTCCACGCAAAGTGTTTCTGGTAAAATCAACTCATGTTGAAGACAAGGCGTGCTGTGGAGTTTATGAGGAGCTTATCCATATACTCATTTCTTCTGTTTGCCGCTTCCTTTGCATTTTTGCTGTTCTCCTCGTATCATGAGCTTGTCTCCGGCTTCCAAACGGTGCTTGTGATGACGTTCATGGTTCTGTCTTGGTTCAATGCAATCCTCAACATTGCCATCATGGCGACAAGCCTGCTTCTGTGGTTCGCAGACCGCAGGTTTCCCGGAAAGGCCGTTTTTCAAGCGCTTGCATTGTTTGCCTTGACGTTTTGCATAAGCTTTCTGTCCGAGTTGATTGAGCATGCGGTCAAACGCGGCATCGTCATAGGATTATAGGGGGCTGGCAGTGGTCGGAATAAGAGGCGCTGTTTTTCTGGATGCCAATACGGAATCGGAGATAGAGGCAAAGGCTGTGGCTCTGTACAAAGCTGTGCTTGAGCAGAACGGCATCAGCGAAGAAGATATTATAAGCCTGACGATTTCTCTGACTGATGATATAACGCGGAAGAATCCCGCTTCATGTCTGAGGGAGGCAGGCCTCGCCTGCTCTGTTCCCTTTTTCTGTGTTCAGGAGGCAAGGATTGACTCCGGCGCTCCCATGTGCATGCGGTTTCTTGTCCTATGCGGCAAGGATATAAAGACGCATCATGTGTATCTTGATGAAGCGCAGAGATTA
>JBQNBA010000067.1:0-10002 GCA_052170175.1 Sphaerochaetaceae bacterium
GAGGGGTCGGGAATCGCTGCATTCAATCACAAGCGCAATCCTGTCTTGATTCGCCTAGATAAAGGATGGGGGAAAGCACCCCGCAGAAATCCGTGAAGAGCCAAAAAACAGATGCATTTGCTTGCAAATCAATGGGAATTACGATATTCTAGTGGCGGAATATAATCAGTGCATATCTTTGCTTGTGGATGGGAAGGACGACTTGAGTTTTATGGGAAAGAAGGTTTTTACATTTGTCTTGCTGGTTATTCTGGCTGTGGGAAGCGCTTATGCTTTCCAGTTCTCGCCCTTGGAGCAGACTTTTTCGCCGACAGGAGCGGACAGCACCAAAAGCTACACGATTGTCAATGATTCGGATGAGGATATCGCCATTGTGATTTCCGCTCTTGTCAGGGATCAATCGGATACGGGCGAGGAGATAAATTCCGATGCCTCCCGCTATTTCTCTATCAGCCCAAGCAAGACGGTCGTCAGGGCGCATGGAACGCAGATAGTCCGTGTCCAGTACAGAGGGCCGGCCACCGTGACAAGCGAGCTTTCCTTCCGGCTTAAGGCAGAGCAGGTTCCGTATTCTCAGGGAAGGCAGGCGGCCAACACCAGCATGTTCAATTTCCTGTATATCTACACAACCAGTCTTTATGTATCTCCATCCAAGACGGTTCAAAGGCTTGATGTCGCCAATGTGACGCCCGTGATTGACGGGGATGGAACCAGAAAGATGCGGCTCTCCATAATAAATTCGGGAAATGTCCACCAGATTCTTATAGGCGCTGAGCTTACGGTCATGGATCCTCATGGCAACAGGGTGATCATATCCGGCTCTGATGCTCTGCAAGGGGTGGATGGTATAAACGTGCTGGCTAGAAAGAAGCTCACCAAGACGATTCCTTGGCCTGACGGGCTGGTCTTCTCCGAAGATCTTGCCGGCAAGTATCAAGCGACTATCGCTTACAGCAAATAAATGATTTCAATAGGGTCGATGGTGGGGTTATCGGCTCTTTTGCGCTTATGGGTGGGTTATGGATCACAGGCAGCGAAGGAGAAAAAGGTTTCTTGCTTTCCTCTATACTTTCATTTCCCTGACAATCGTCACGGGGGTTGTTCTGCTTCTGTGGCCTAGGATGCGGGCTTCGGGCTTGGCTTGGCCGCAGGCTTCATCGGAGTTCCACTCGGCGGCGGAGCAGGACGGAGCGGCTGTCGCCGCGGAAGCGCCGGGCGATGGTGATGATGGGGGGGGCTGGGCCTCGCAGGTTTCCGAGGCCGTGCAGACTGATGAGCTCGTGGAGGCGGCGGAGAGCCTGCCTGCATCTCTGACGGAGCTGGCAGCCCCGGCAGAGCCGGAGATTGTCGAAGTCGAGGAGCCGGTGGAGCCCGAGGCGCTGCCGGAGAAGGAGCTTGGGGAGATTGATGACATAACGGGGCTTGAGGTGACAAGCGTCAGGGTGCCTGTTGCTCCGACTGTGCTTGAAGCCTTTCTGGAAGAGCCTGCGGCCGCTTGGAGCGGGGTTGCGATGGATGACGATTTCTTCGCAGACTTCTTCACAAGCGGAAGCGACATGGTCTATGAGGATGGGCTTCAGAATCCATATCTTTATGTGAATGATGAGTATTATGGCTCTGTCGAAGTTGACATGAGAGACAATCGGCCGTATGTGAGCCGTGCAGAGCTTTCTTCTCTTCTGATGCCGATTCTGGAATCGGGCTTCTACAAGGAGTTCTTTTCAGGCGATGAGGAGTACATTGGTTCGGATCAGATTGAATCGCATGGGGTCGGGTTCGTCTTTGACCCGAATCTCTTTGCGCTTTATCTGACATTCAATGCGGCTCAGCTTCCGGAGCAAAACGTTTCGGTTTCATCCGGCGGGCTTCTGGTTTCCAGAAAGAGCCTCAACATAACCGGAGCGGAGGAGATGGAGCCTGCTTCGTTCAGCTGGGCATCCAATCTTTCGTTTTACATGAACATGGGATATTCGGCGGTTGATGGCAGCGCCATGTCCAGGATGTTCCAGGCATCGGCCTACAACATGCTCTCTTTCTGCGACCTGGCCACCGATTTTTCGATTTCAGCTGGCAATTCGGGGATATATGTCGGCAGGTTCCTGTCGTACTTTGACTTCATTGATAAGGATATACGGCTTTCCATAGGGGCGGTTCCGGTTTATTCGGCGCTTGTTGAGGGCAATCCGTTCGGCTTGTCGCTGGAGAAGAACTACTCCTACGGCACAGGCTCCAGATCGGGCAACCGCTATGAGCAGGACATTGTTCTGGAAAAGGACTGCACTGTTTATGTATATATGAACGGAGCCGAGGTGTTCCATCGCCGCATGAAGGTGGGAAAGTACAAGCTGAGGGATTTTGCCTTTGTACAGGGGGCCAATCGTGTTGAGATATGGCAGGTTCCTGACGGGGTTAGCATGGACAGAGATGATCCCAGCCCGGAGATAACGATTCTGTATTTTGACATGAGCTACGATTCTTCTTTGATGGCCAAGGGAGAGTATCTGTGGAAGTTCAGCTACAGTTTCCCCAGCGTTGCAGATGACGGGACTTTGCCCGGCTATCACTATATTGATCTGAACGGCGATAGATATGTGGCCAAGTTCTCTGATTTCTCCACGGCTTGGCAGGCTTCGGTCGGTCTGAGCCATGTCCTCACGGTTCATAATCTGGCGGCGCTTTCAGGAATGCGGGAGGCTGACGGCTCATATTATCTGCGATTCCATGATTCGCTCAGCGCGATAAGGGCATTCTGGTACGGCACATTGACGTTCGGAGGGCAGGTGCAGTTCGCCAGGATTCCTGTTGGAGGGGCTTTCGGCTGGGATGATGATTTCTCCTACAGCCTGTCTCTTTCCAACAAGTTCAATTCAGAGGCGCTTGCTCCGCTCAGCCTGAGCATGAACTATGAATCCGCAAGCTCTAAATTGACGCTGAACACGGGATACAGCTTCGGCTTCAAGGCTGTCAGAACGGGGATTTCGGCTTCGGCTGTCTATGATTTCAAGAGAGAGCAGCTTACATGGACCGCCGCCGTTTCCCTGAGCGCATCCTTCCGGCAGGGGCTTTCGCTTTCCGCTGGAATCAGCTCGTCAAGCAGCATGATGTCATACGATATCCCGTTCAAGATTTCTGTCGGGTTGTCGATGTCCCTGGGGCCAGATGCCACCATGAGCGCCAAGTCGGATCTCGGCACAATGGATGCCGGCCTGAGCTGGAAGCCGTTTGGCTCCAAGCGCTCTAATGTTCAGCTCAATATGTCTGGGCTGGACTTCGCCGACCTGGCTGACCATACGCTGTCTCTGGGGTATTCATATTACGGCAACCTGTTCGGGGCTTCTGCAAGGCAGCAGTTCACGAACAAATACCGTTCGTTCAGAACATCGCTTTCGCTTAGCACGGCGCTCGTGTTCGCCGATGGCCAGTTCGGAATGGCGAGAAGCGTTTCGGGCAGCTATCTTCTGATTCATCCGGAAGGGGGTATGAAGGATTCTTCCATTTCAGTCGGCAAGGCCACTGCATCATCATCCACCGAATATCCGAAGGTGTTCGGCAACATACTGTATTCGGGATTGACGCTTTACCAGCGCAACGGAATCGCCATATATGGAAGCGACAGCTCGATGTTCGGCAACTCGGGGATGTTCCTGGTGGGCATGACGCCTCGGCCAAGGCAGGGTTATGTCAAGAGGATATCCATAACGCCCACCGTGACGGTATCCGCTGTTCTCATGCACGAGGATGGAAGTCCGTTCGTCCAGTTCTCGTCTCCTATATATCAGGTGACTGAATCGGTGGAGAACGGGGTGACGGCTTTCTTGCTTGAGCAGACGCAGGATTATCTGTTCACCGATGACAACGGCAGGTTCATCCAGAGCAACCTGACGCCGGGGCTGTATTGCATTGACCTTGAGGCGGATTCAGAAAGAACAGGGGAGAAGGTCTGGTATGGTCTGTTCTTTGAAGTGCCGTCGCTCGACAGGGAATCCCAGGTGATACTTCTTGACGATTTCCGCCTAGGCGATGAAAGCGCCGATTATGTGGACAAGGCTTCTGACATTTACGCAAGGTCGATAATGCTGAATGAAAGCTCAAGGATGACGGAGGCTGACTTCTGGGATTTCATATTCTCGTCCGATTCCGCCGGCTTCGATGATTTTCATTGGACTGATGAAGAAGCTTTCTCCGAGGACGCTTTTCAGGCTTTCGATGGGCAGGATGGTTTAACAATTCCGGATAATGATGTACAATATATGAAACAGGATAACATCGCCCCTTAATAGGGGAGATGCGGGAGCGTTTCATGCAGAATCAAGTGATCAGCAAGATACTTGAGACCGAGAGGCAGGCCTCACGGATTGTTGAGAATTCCTATATACAGTCAGAGCAGATGGTATCAGATGCCCGCCGGAAGGCCGATGCGGAGTTCGCGGCCGCTGTCGGCAGGGTCAGAGAAGCCTATCAGAAAGAGGCGGAAAAGCTTCAGAACGAGCTTGAGGGAAGGCTTAAGGCGCTTGAGGCGCAGGACATCCGGTCCGGTGTTGATTCCGATTCAATCGGTAGAATCGCCGCCAGGGTTGTCGATTATGTGGCCAATTCGGTGATGGAATGAAAAGCGGTATCGCCAGGTATGGATTTCTCAACGCAAGGCTCCGCGCTCTTCTTGCGAATCTCAGGGACAGCGACATAATAGGAAAGCTGATGAGAGCCGGCAGCTTCATTCAGGCGCTTGAGGCGCTTGATGGGACAGAGTACGCCCCGCTCACGGAGATTTATCGCAAGACAGGAGATCTGCAGATGATGGAGAAGGCGTTGCTGGAGGATCAAATCGCGATTCGCCGGGAGGTCTGCGCATCGCTTGATGGCAAGAGCGCTGCCGCCGCCGGTTTCTTTCTCATCAAGATTGAGCTTGACAATCTTAAAAGCATAATACGCATATGGTACGATTCCCATGTGCTGGGCGGCAGATCCGGATATAGGCTTAATTACATACTAAGAAGCAAGATAGCCAGTGACATACAATGGGATTCGGTCATAAACTCCCAGAGCTGGGATGAAATCGTCAAATCTCTGGAACCCACGGCCTACGGTGCTGTGGCCGCTTCATTCAGCGGGGATGATATAGTCCGGGATGGGCTTGTGTACTTTGAGATGGCCCTGGACTTCTGGTATTACAAATCGTTTCTCGGGGCGGCGGGCAGGCTGGGAAGGCATGACAGGAAAGTTGCCTCCGCAGTGATTCATGAAGATCTGGAGCTTAAGAACATGCTTATCCTGATAAGGTACGGGTTTTACTATTCTGTTCCTGCCGGTCGTCTGCGGGGCCTTCTTCTGCCGGGCGGCGGGCTGTACAGCGACAAGGCGTTGGCGTCATGTTTTTCCAGCGTTGATCCGATCGGAGAGTTGAAGTCTTATCTTATTGCAAAGTATCCTCAGTTCGGTCTTGCTGCAATATTTGCTTCGGAGACAAAGACGGAGTTGCTTTCACGTTCTTTTGGGCTGGAGAAGCTTCTTTACGAGGAGAGGAGCCGCAGATACAGGGACATAATGCAGGGAGGGGATCCTTTCAACTTCGGTCTGATAATGGCGTGCTTCTTCCAATACGATCGTTATGATGACAGCATCAGGATCATTCTTCATGGCAAATATTACCGGTGGCCTGAGCAGAGGATAATGGAGGTCTTAGGGTGAATTTCTTTACAAAGCCGATGAAGCTGATGACGGCGGTTGTGCTTAAGGCTGACAGCGACAAGGTGTCGGAAAGCCTGCTCCGGGCAGGGGTCATGGACTTCATAGATGTGAGGAATCTCGATGATTTCAATATGGAGGGCGGCTATGACGGAAAGCCTTCCGTGTTTGAGCCGGCTTCCCATGGCGATGCTGTTCAGCGCAAGGCCGGGGGCAAGGCTGGTGGCAAGGTTGAGGACTTGATAAGTCAGCTGCAGGGAATCTATGCCCAGGGAGCGATGACGCTGCCCAGGATGCACGGGCAGGACATAAGGAGCAGCGAAGGATTCAGCGTTGACCAAGCGGCCGGCCGCATTGCCAGCATCAGCGGCGAGTTCATGGAGGCCAAGCAGGTTCAGAAGACGGCGAATGCAAGGTTCCGGAGCTTCGAGGAGCTGGACGGTTACTTGAAGTCAGGGAAGACAGGATACGTTGATATAAGGGCAGGGCGGTTCTCCCGAAAGGTTGAAAACCCGGAGGGCAAGTTCAACGATGCCGTCATAGGGATCTTCCCGCTGGATGGTGCGCCTGCAGCCGGGTTTGATGGAATGAGCGTGGCTGTCGCCTTTAAGCGCGATTCGGGCAGGATAAATCCGATGATGGATAAGCTGGGCTGGATTGAAAGCGATGACGTTGCAGTGCAGAGGCAGGCTAGAGCCGCCGCCCCCATCCTGATAGCAAGGCGAACCGAATCGCTTGGAGCCGAGGTGGAGAAGTTCAAGGCGAAGGCCGGCAGGCTGCTCATGGCGCACAAGGATGAGCTGGATGGAATATACATGCAGCTTAATGTAATGAAGCTGTGCGCCCGGATAAAGGATTTCTTCCACAACACGAAGAACACCGCAATATTCAGCGGCTGGGTTCCGGCGGATCAGGCAAAATCCATCGAGGCTGCCATACGGGCCGTTTCAAACGGGCAATGCATCGTGGAGTGGACTGCCGCTGCTGATGTGAAGGGAGTTCCGGTGCCTGTTGAGATGGATTCCCCCAAGGCTCTTGCTCCGTTCAGCCGCATTGTGAGCAATTACAGCACGCCCGAATACGGGACGGTGAATCCTGTCTTCTTCACTACGGCAGCCTTCATGTGCATGTTCGGCCTTATGTTCGCCGATGTCGGGCAGGGGCTTGTGCTTCTTCTCATCGGCTTGCTTGGGTCGTGGGCATACAAGAGAAACCCGCTTAAGAAAGAGAGGCTTATAACCAGCAACCTCTGTCATCTGCTTGTTTTCCTGGGAATCTCCTCAATGGCGTTCGGAGCGTTGTTCGGCTCCTATTTCGGTTTCAGCTGGCTCCCTCCGCTTTGGTTCAACTACCACCATGTCGTGGAAGGAGAGGGCGGAAACGGAATAATAAACGATATATACGATATACTGGGGATAACCATAAAGTTCGGTTTCATCGTGATAGTGACCGGTCTTGCGCTTAACTGGATCAATCTTGTCAGAAAAAAGCAATGGGTGACGCTGGTGATGGACAAATACGGACTGCTGGGCGGATGGATGTACATCATAGGCTTCTGGGGCGCTTCTTATTTCGTCGGCTCCGGCTACAAGAGCTTCCCGCCCGGCTCGTTTTTCATTGTCGCCCTGCTGGTTCCCGCCGTTCTCATGCTCCTGCGCGGCCCCATGGAGACTCTTGTGGAGCATGCGCCGTTCAAGCTTGATATAATGGACTGGATTGTGAACCTGCTTGAGGTGTTCTCCGGCTATCTTTCCAACACCTTGTCCTTCATGCGTGTCGCCGGGCTTGGGATAGCGCATGTCAGTCTCATGGCGGCGTTTCAGGCCATGGCGGGCATGACTTCCAATCCTGTGTTTTATTTCATTATAATCGCCTTGGGCAATGCGCTGGTCATCGCGATAGAGGGGTTGAGCGCAGGCATACAGGCGCTCAGGCTTAATTATTACGAGTTTTTCACCAAGTTCTTCACAGGCAAGGGGGTTGCCTATAAGCCTGTTAATATAGAAGAAACAAAATAGCCATCCTAGGAGGGTAAATAGATATGACTATCAATATTTTCAGAAGGAAAGTCGCAAGGTCGTTCTGGGTGCTTGCGGGCGTTCTCCTATTATGCTCCCTGTTATTCGGCCAGCCTTTGTTCGCCGCAGCGGCTGATGGGAGCGAGGTCAGCGATGCCAAGATGACATGGGTCTGCATCAGCGCGGCATTCGCATTCGCCGTAGGGGCGATTTCCGCCGGCTTCGCCATAAGCCATGTGGGCACCGCCGCCATGGGCGCCCTCTCAGCAAGACCGGAGGTCGGCTCCCAGGCTCTTATCTTCATAGCTCTTGCCGAGGGTCTTGTCGTGTTCGGGTTCATCACGGCGCTGATGATTTTGGGTAAGATTTGAGTTGAAATATTTTGTTATAGGGGATGAAGATACTGTTCTTGGATTCTCGTTGGTGGGTGTGGATGGCGCCATTGTCTCCAGCGCCCGCGAGGCTGCTGATGCATTCTCGGGCATCATCGGCGATTCCAAATACGGGATAATAATCATCACCGAGGCTGTGTCGGACATGATTCGCGATACGGTTGACAGATACTTGTTTTCCGAGGCCTTCCCGCTGATCGTGGAGATTCCTTCCCCGAGGGAAGGGAGATACAAGAAGGATTTGAAGGCCATGGTTAACGAAGCTATAGGGGTTTCGCTATGACGACTGATAGTGATGGCGGATTGTTTGAGGGGATTCTGGATGCAGCCAGGAAGGAAGCAGCAGCGAACCTTGAGAAGGCCCGCGAGAGCGTTGCATCCATAGAGGCTGATAATCAGCAGAGGATAAAGTCGGCTCTGGAGCGGGAGAAGGCAAGCCATGATTCACATCTCCGGCTTATTCAGGGGCGGTATGATTCTCAGCTCAAGGCATGCCGGAGACGCCTGGCGCTCAAGCAGCATGGCGCCATATATGCGGAGGTCATGTCTCGTGTTGAAAAGGATCTGCGCAATCTGCCAGCGAGGTCTGATTACAGCATGCTTCTTGAGAAGTGGATAGTCGAAGGGATAGTCGGACTGGGGCTGAACGAGGTTGTCGTAAGCTGCGGCGAAGGCGACCCGGTCGACCAGGCGCTGCTGGACAGGTGCTGCGAGCAGGCTCTCCGCAAGACGGGCCGCAAGTTCAAGGCAAGCCTGGGCTGCAGGGATCTTGTGGAGAGAGGCGTCATAGTGTCATCGGTTGACCAGCGGGTTTCTTTCAACAATCTTGTCTCTGAGCGTCTTCGCCGGTTCAAGGCCGAGATAAATGATATTGTGGAAGGAGCCTCATGCAGAATAGAATAATAGGCCAGGTCAAAAGGGTTGACGGCCCCGTTGTAATCGCCTCCAAGATAACTGATGCCAGGATGATGGAGCTGGTGTACATCGGCGAGATCGGGCTTGTGGGCGAGATAATAAAGCTTGAAGAGGACAGGGCGACTATTCAGGTCTACGAGGACACGACAGGCATCGCCCCTCTTGACAATGTATACGGCAGCCGCGGCCCTCTGTCGGTGGAGCTTGGCCCCGGGCTGATAGGAAGCATATATGACGGGATTCAGCGTCCGCTTGAAGAGCTTAGGGCGCTGAGCGGCGATTTCATCGCCAGAGGGCAGAAGGCCGCTCCCATAAGCCACAGCAGGCTTTGGAGCTTCACCCCTGCAGTGAAGGCAGGCTCTCGCATAAAGGGCGGGGATGTCATAGGCAAGGTTCCCGAGAATGACAACATAGTTCATTTTGTCATGGCGCCTCCTCTCATGAAGGAAGGCATTGTGACGTTCGTGGAGGAAAGCGGGGATTACGATGCGGATCATGTCCTGGCCAGGGTTCAGGGCGATGATGGAGATGAGAGCATCACGATGTGCCAGAAATGGCCCATAAGAACCCCGCGTCCTGTGAAGTCCCGGCTGCCGCTTGAAGTTCCGCTTATAACCGGACAGAGGGTGATAGACACGCTTTTCCCGTTGGCGAAGGGCGGCACGGTGGCTATCCCGGGCGGATTCGGGACAGGCAAGACGATGACGCAGCATGCCATAGCTTCCTGGTGCGATGCGGATATAATCGTTTACATAGGCTGCGGAGAGCGTGGAAACGAGATGACAGATGTCCTCAAGGAGTTCCCACAGATAATGGATCCCAGGACAGGCCGTTCCCTGATGGAAAGGACAATCCTGATAGCCAACACCTCCAATATGCCGGTGTCTGCCCGCGAGGCGAGCATATACACCGGAATCTCGATTGCCGAATACTACCGTGACATGGGATATCACATAGCCATAATGGCGGATTCAACATCAAGATGGGCAGAG
>JBQNBA010000068.1:0-9808 GCA_052170175.1 Sphaerochaetaceae bacterium
GGGAAGAGCACGACGCTGTACATGATATGCGGCCTGCAGAAGCCTTCCGGAGGGAAGATATTGTTTGGCGATGATGATGTGACGGATCTGCCGCCGGAGAACAGGGGTGTCGGGCTGGTTTTTCAGAATTACGCCCTCTATCCTCATATGACGGTGAAGCAGAACATATTGTTTCCGCTTCAAAATCTTAAAGGCGATGACAGGCTCTCGAAGGATGAGATGCTCAAAAGGTCGTATGAAGTCGCCCGGATTGTCCAGATAGATGAGCTTATGGAACGCAAGCCCAGCGAGCTCTCAGGCGGACAGCAGCAGCGGGTCGCCATTGCCCGCGCCCTTGTAAAGATGCCCAGAGTGCTGCTTCTGGACGAGCCGCTTTCAAACCTTGACGCCAGGCTGAGGCTCCAGACGAGGGAGGAGATAAGGAGGATTCAGAGGGAGACAGGGATAACGACTGTTTTCGTCACCCATGACCAGGAGGAGGCTATGAGCATCTCCGACATGATAGTGGTGATGAAGGCGGGGATTGTTCAGCAGATAGGCAAGCCGCAGGAGGTTTATAACAGCCCGGCCAATCTGTTTGTCGCCAAGTTCCTCGGAACTCCGCCGATAAACGTGTTTGATGGGCGCATCGAGGGTGGAAAGGTGTTCATAGGGCAGGATGCTGTGATAGCCTCTGATGGCATTCCTGATAAGGAAGTGATAATAGGAATCCGGCCGGAGGGGCTTGTCCTTGATGCTGACGGGCCGTTTGTCTGCGGGCTTTCCAGGGTGGAGGTCATGGGCCGGGATGTGAGTGTTGTCGGCTCTAACGAGGCTTCTGTGAACCCTGTGGTGAGGGCGATAATAGATGCGGACAATGCCATTGATTCTGAGGCACGCTCTGTACGGTTCTCGGTGAAGCCGAACAAGATTTTCCTGTTTGACAAGAAAACCGAAGAACGGATTTATCTGGGGGCAGATGATGGCCAGCAGCATGGTTGATAGCAAGCATCAGTGGAAGGCCTGGCTGTATCTGTCTCCGGCGATTTTCCTGCTTCTGGTCTTCACCGTATGGCCTATAATAAACACCTTGCGGATGGCTTTTCTGGAGAACTACAGCGGGCTTAAGGCGGTGGGCGGACAGCATTTCCAATTCGGTCTGGGGAATTTCAGGAAGGTCATTCAGTACAAGAAGTTCATGCAGTGCCTCAAGAACACGGTTCTGCTGTGCGTTCTGACGGTTCCGATATCCACTATGCTGGCGCTGCTCATCTCGGTGTGCCTTAACTCGATAAAGACGTTTCAGAAGGCGTTCCAGACGATTTTCTTCCTGCCGTATGTCACTAACTCGATTGCAATCGGCATGGTGTTCGCCGCCATGTTCAACATAGTCGGCAGCTTTTACGGCACGGAGAATGAAATCATCGTGACGGCGGGCATCGTCAACAATGTGATTGAATTCTTTGGGGGAAAGCCGGTCAACTGGATAAACTACGGTTCCTCTTATTCGGCCAACATAGCGGTCATGACGATATATATTGTGTGGAACGCCCTGCCTTTCAAGATTCTGATTCTTCTGGGCGGGCTTCAGAGCATAAACAAGCAGTACTATGATGCGGCAAGGGTTGACGGCACGTCTCGCAGGAGGATATTCACCCGCATAACTGTTCCGCTTTTATCTCCTATGATAGTCTATGTCGTGATAACGGGGTTCATAGGGGGGTTCAAGGAATACACCAGCATAGTCGGGATATTCGGAGAATCGATGGGGCCGGCCGACGAGGCGGGAAGGCTCAACACCATGGTGGGCTTCATCTACGATGCCCTTAAGACAAACAGCCAGGGAAAGGCCAGCGCAGCCGCCTTGGTGCTGTTTGGGATAATCCTTGTCGTAACCTTGCTCAATCTCAGGATAAGCAAGAAGCGGGTTCATTATTAGGGGAGGCATGCCGTTGAAAATCGATATGATGCATGAGCGCAGCATGGGCAGGGAGAGCGACAGGCAGAAGGTTGTCGCGGTGATTGTCAAGGTCACCCTGTATTTGTTCATATGCGTTATGGCTGTCGCCGTGCTTTTTCCGTTCTATTGGATGCTGAACTCCTCCCTCAAGACGCTTGACGAGTACAGGAGGAGCGTTCCGACTTTCTGGCCTCACACTGTGATGCTGACAAACTACGCCGATGCTTTCAAGACGGCCAGCCTCGGCAGGCTGTTTCTCAACACGCTTTATGTCGGCACGGTGTCCACACTGCTTTCTCTGGTCATAACGATACTTTCCGCTTTCGCCTTCGCCAGGCTTGAATTCAAGGGGAAGAACATTCTGTTCGCCTGTCTTCTGGCAACGATGATGATACCCGGGGAGCTTTTCACGATAACGAATTACAGCACTGTGACAAATCTGGGTTGGATAAACACTTACACTGTCCTCATCGTGCCGTTTCTCGTCAGCGTATTCTACATCTATCTTCTGCGGCAGAATTTCATGCAGATTCCCAATGAGCTTTATCTTGCGGCCAAGGTGGATGGGACGAGCGACTTCAAGTATCTGTGCAAGGTGATGATTCCGCTTTCTCTTCCCACTCTGATTTCGATAACGATTCTCAAGATGATGGGTGCGTGGAATTCATACATATGGCCGCGTCTGGTGGCCAACGACCCGGCGCATCGTCTTATAACGAACGGGCTGAGGAACGCTTTCACCGAAACGACCGGGGATGTCAACTATCCTGTGCAGATGGCGGCGGTGGCCATGGTGAGCGCTCCGCTGTTTTTGGTCTTTGTGTTTCTGAGGAAGTACATAATGAAAGGTGTGAGCCGGAGCGGAATAAAGGGATAGCAGCTGTCCCGGACAGCCGGAATGGCCGGAGTGGGAACCGGGAAGCGTTTGATTGCGCAGGAAGCGTTTGATTGCGCAGGAAGCGTTTGGATGGAAAGGATTCTGATATAATCAAATAAAGCATATAAGGAGAAAAAAGGTCATGAAGAAAAAAGCTCTTCTCGTTTCGATGCTTCTTTTAGGGGCATTGATGTCAGCCTACTGCGGCGGAAGCAGTGAAGCCAGTGTTCCCATAGGGTTCGCAGTGCCGGAACAGGGCTATGATGGAAGCGAGGTCACGATAACCTTCTACCATACGATGGGCACAAACCTCAACACTGTCCTGGATGAGTACATACAGGAGTTCAACAAGCTGTATCCCCGCATACATGTTGTCTGGGAGCAGGTAGGCTCCTATGATGATGTGAGGGATCAGATAAGCACACAGATAACTGTGGGGAGCCAGCCGAACATAGCTTATTGCTATCCGGATCATGTGGCTCTGTACAATCTGGCAGGCGCAGTCGCAACGCTGGATAATCTTATCAACAGCCAGGCGGTTGTGAAAAGGGCTGATGGCACCTCGGAGATTCTGGGGCTTACGGAAGCCCAGAAGGATGACTTCATCGAGGGTTACTACAACGAGGGCCGGCAGTTTGGCGATGGCCTGATGTACACGATGCCGTTCTCCAAGTCCACCGAGGTTCTGTACTACAACAAGACTTTCTTCGACCAGTATGATATCGCCGTTCCGACTACATGGGCGGAGATGGAGCAGACCTGCGCCAGGATAAAGGCGATTGACCCCAACAGCATACCGCTGGGATACGACTCAGAGGCCAACTGGTTCATAACCATGTGCGAGCAATACAAGAGCCCGTACACCAGTGCGACCGGAAATCATTATCTCTTTGACAACGATGTGAACAGGGGCTTTGTGAAGATGTTCCGCGATTGGTATCAGAAGGGATATTTGACCACGCAGATGCTTTATGGGGCATACACCTCCGGCTTGTTCACCTCTGCGACCGGCATAAAGAGCTATATGTCAATCGGCTCGTCAGCCGGGGCCACATACCAGCGTCCTGCGGCCAATCCGGACGGCTCTTATCCGTTTGAGGTGGGCATCGCCATGATTCCCCAGGTTTCAATGGACAACAAGAAGGTCATCTCGCAGGGGCCGAGTGTCTGCATATTTGCCAAGGCGAACCCGCAGGAAGTGGTGGCTTCCTGGCTTTTCGTGAAATATCTGACGACAACGGTTGAGTTCCAGGCGGCTTTCTCGATGGCATCGGGCTATGTGCCTGTGTTGAAGTCGGTTTCCAAGAACGATGTATATGCTGATTTCCTTTCAAGGGCCGACTATGGCAAATACATCACCGCTCTCAGCGCAAAGGTCTGTCTGGAACAGGAGGATGCGTATTACACATCCCCGGCTTTCAATGGTTCCTCAACTGCCAGAAACCAAGTCGGCGCATTGCTGGCCAAATGCCTGTCTGCCGCTGACAACGGCAATGCCGAGGCCATGATAAAGGCCGCCTTCGTCGAAGCAATCGAGGAGTGTGAATACAGCAACTAAGCTGGGGAGCCTTCAAGGATTCTGATATGAGGAAGATGAATTTTGTCCTGTCTGTCGTTCTGATATGTCTGCTGGCGGGCTGCTCCACAGCGGGCGGTCTGGGCGTGGCTGTGAATCCGCCTCATCCCATCCAGCAGGAACAGTCTGTCCAGGCCGGTGCTTCTGCCCAGGCCGGGGATTCTGTCCAGTCTGGGGATGCTGTTCAGGCCGGTGCTTCTGCCCAATTCAGGGATTTCGCCTCCGAAGTGCGGCTGGACATGGAGTCGGATACGCTCAAGCAGGAAGTGACGGTAAAGACGTATATTGATGGCGACACCACCCATTTCCTAGTGCCTCGGTCTGTGTCCGGCTCCGGAGTCCTGAAAGCCAGATATCTGGCGGTTGATGCTCCGGAATCCACCGGGAAGATAGAGGAATACGGCAAGAAAGCTTCTGCCTTCACGAAGGAAAGGCTTTTCAGAGCGGTTTCCATAGTCATTGAGTCGGACAACGGAACATGGAATCTGGATTCCACCGGAGGGAGGCATCTTGTCTGGGTGTGGTACAAGGAAAGCGAAGGCGCCGAGTACCGCAATCTGAACATAGAGCTTCTGGAGAACGGACTTACCATAGCATCTGCATCTGCCAGCAATCGATACGGAGCCGTATGCATGGCGGCTATTGCCCAGGCCAAGGCGCTTAAGCTGAATGTGTACTCCGGGGAAAAGGACCCTGACTTCTACTATGGCGAGGCGGTGGAGCTGACGCTTAAGGAGCTGAGGTGCAATATCGAGCAGTACCGGGATAAGAAAGTTGCATTCGAGGGCGTGATAACAAAGAACGATGGTTCCGGCGTCTATGTCGAGGAGCACGACCCTGAAACGGATATGTACAACGGGATTTACGTCTACTATGGCTACAACCTTCCGGGAGCGGGGCTTGATATCCTCTCCGTAGGAAATCGCTCCAGGATTGTCGGTTCCCTCCAGTACTACGAAGCCGGCGGGGTTTATCAGATCTCCGGTCTCAGCTACAAGCTGATGAAGCCGCGCGATCCGGGCAACATCCAGCTTATAAGCAGCGGTCATAAGGGCGCATATGCGCTGACCGACCCATCGATGCTTGCCTTGGGAAAGGTGGCTGTCCAGACAGAGGACGGGACGAAGGAGTTCGACTATGCCTATCTCGCCTTGGACACGACTGTGGAGGTGGACAATCTGCTGGTGAAGGACATCCGCACCGTTTCAAGCGAAGACAGCTCATCCTATGGAGCCATGACGATGCTGTGCGAGGCGGGAGGCGTCGAGGTCCGTGTCCGGACATCGGTGCTTGTGGATGAGAACAGGAACATCATAACAAAGGATGTTTATGAGCATAGGTGCATAAACGTCAGAGGTCTGATTGGCTTCCACGATGGCTTGTATCAGATCAAGGTGCTTTCGGAAAAGGATATAACGATAAACTATTGAAAAGGAGCAAATGATGAAAAAAGCTTTGATGATTCTGTTGCTTGCTGCCCTTGCGGTCAGCAATGCTTTTTCCGCCGGATTCTCTATTGCCGGCGTTGCCCAGTACAAGTGGGAGCTAGAGCCTGAAAAGGCTGGGGATTACTCGGGATTCGAAGCGGCAAAGGACTACATCAAGGTGCTTTATAACAAGGCAACGATGTCAAATCCCGCCCCTAGGACTTCCTCTGACTATAAGGTGATGGATGTGGTGACAATAAACAATGTTGTCTATCCCATTTCATGGAGCGTAGACACGGAGTTTGTCAAACTGATTCCGGGCAATGATCACGAAGTCATTGTGGACATCGATGAGGCCAGTCCGGTTGAGACGGTTTATAATCTGACTGCCACGATAACCAATGCTTCTGATGGAAGCAAGGCGGAGATTGTCATTCCGCATACCCTTCCGGCGGGGAAGGTCGTTTCCGACCCCAGCTACGAGGAGATTGTGGAGCTTGCATATGCGCTGGAAGCTGGAGAGGCGATGAAGCAGGAACTCAGGCTCAGCGGGAAGGTGGTTGCGATTCCGACCCCATGGAGCGACCAGTACAAGAACATAACAGTGAACATCCAGATTGGACAGCTTGCAGATAAGCTGATTCAGTGCTATCGCCTGTCCGGCGATGGGGCGCAGGCTCTTGCAGTGGGCGATGTAATCACCGTCAGCGGGATTCTTAAGAACTACAAGGGGACAATCGAGTTCGACAAGGGCTGCCAGCTGCTTGGCTTGGGAGATATCCCGAATCAGGCCGCTTTGCTGGATGCCGCCTTCGCCTTGGGGGATGGAGAAGCCATGAAGGTCAAGTCCGTCATGGTGGGAACAGTCGTTGCCATACCTACGCCATGGAGTGATAAGTACAATAACATAACAGTCAATATCGCCCCCGTGGATGCGCCTGAGAGGGTGGTGCAGTGCTACCGCCTTGGTGGAACTGGGGCTGAGAAGCTTGCAGTCGGCGATAAGATGGCTGTTCTGGGAACGATAAAGAATTACAAGGGAACCATTGAATTCGACAAGGGCTGCATCTTGATTCCAGCTGAGCATTATTCCCAGACGAAGGTCTTGCTTGCCGCTTATGCTCTGGACGAAGGCAAGGCGCTTGAGGCGCAGAGAACGCTCACCGGGGTGGTTTCAGCAATCAACAGTCCTTGGAACGACCAGTACAAGAACATCACCGTGACAATTGTCTGCGATGGACTTGGTGATTACCCGGTTCAGTGCTACAGGCTTTCCGGCGAAGGGGCTGAGTCTCTTGCCATCGGCGATGAAATCACTGTGACGGGAATGATAAAGAACTACAAGGGGACAATCGAGTTCGACAAGGGCTGCACCATTGTGAGATGATGCGGTTCCGGGCTTGGTCTGGCCCGGGTCAAATACAACGTCCGGCTGAAGGCTTGACTTGAAGCAAATCCGGGGCTGTTGCACTTTGCTGTGCGGCAGCCCTGTTTTCAGTATGGCGGGGATGATATGGTTGTTTGGTGGAGTCAATGAACGATAATTCATATATCAGGATGAGAGCGGAATCGCCAAGAACGTTGAAAATGACGTAAGCCTTGTAGAGAAATGGAGAAATGGAAGATAAAGAAATTCTGACTTTATGTTGATTGTTCTTGTTTTTTCGATTAAAATGGAGTTGAACTTCGGATTGGTCGGAAACAGGAGGTTGCAGGTGTTCATAGAGCGGCATATCCATCCTTTTATCTCAAGAATGCTGAGGCAGTACAAAATTGTCCTCATAACCGGCCCCAGACAGGTTGGAAAAACTTATCTCATCAGAGAAAAATACCTGAATGATTATGAGTATACTGTACTGGATGACTACAATGCTCTGGAAATGGCAAAAACAGATCCTGCTCTTTTCTTCAGAAATCATCCAGTTCCCTTGATAGTGGACGAAGTGCAGAGAGCACCGGAACTGTTTCTTCAGATGAAGCTTCTTGCTGACGGTTCTGCAAAAAAGGGTCAGTTTATCCTTACGGGTTCACAATCATACAGACTGCTGAAGAATGCTTCGGATTCACTTGCAGGCAGGGTTTGCATAATTGACATGTCTTCTCTCTCAATGCGTGAGAAGAAGTCGGTGGACTTCAATGAGCCGTTTATTCCAACTTCTGGGTATCTTGAATCAAGAAGATGCAAGCTGACCGAATATGATGAAATCTGGGAGCACATTTTCCGTGGAAGCATGCCGGAACTTCGGGATTCAGAGATTGACTGGGAACCGTTTTACAGGTCATATATCAGGACATATATGGACAGGGATGTGGCCGGGCTGATCAACACTTCGAATCTACTTAAATTCAACATGTTCATGAAATGCATTGCCGCAAGGACAGGGGAGCTGTTCAATGCACAGTCTATTGCTGAAGATGTCGGCGTTTCAGGAAAAACAATACAGGAATGGACAAGCATTCTTGAGGCATCCGGAATAATATTCCTATTGCATCCTTATTCCTCAAATATCACAAACCGTGCAATCAAGACCCCTAAAGTGTATTTCACTGATACCGGACTTGTCTGTTATCTTGTTGGATGGAGCAACTCCAAGGTGGCAATGAACGGAGCCATGTCAGGAGCATTGTTCGAGACTTTTGTTATAAGTGAGATTGCCAAGTCCTATTTGAATGCAGGCCATGATACCTCAGAACTATATTTCTATCGGGATAAGGACAAAAAGGAAATAGACCTGATAGTTGAAAAGGACAATGTGTTGTATCCGGTTGAGATAAAGAAATCCGCACACCCTTCAATTGACATGGCAAGAAGTTTCAATGCTTTATCAGGAATTTCAGGCAAACAGGTTGGACATGGATGCATTCTCTGCCAGACGACACAAAAACATGATTTGAGCAATCAGGTATCTGCAGTTCCAATAGAATTCATATGAATTTCAAAATCCGCAGTATCCTCCATGCATTACAGTTGCCGCCACTGAATATCCGCATGGAGCATCGAATGATTGCTTTTGGGAATTAACAAAACGCAACGAATCAAAACTGCTGATGGACGAAAGCGCATGTTGGTCTAAAGACCAAGAAAGCGGTCAGGAAATAGAAAACATACCAATACCATTCCCAGCCTGTTCCCCGGATGTATTTATATAAGGCAAAGAGAACAGTCAGGAGAAAAGCAAAGATGAAGCTTGGCTTGTATCTTTTCATTTTCCCTCTCTTTCGACCCTGCAATCCTTATGGCTTGCAGGTATTTTCATTCCTGCTACCACTGTTCCTGCAATAATCAGCAATAGCGAAGTTAGGATTATAGAGAACCTAGGCTCATGAACAAAAAACAGATACATAAGAATAATCTGAGATGCATATAAAGCAGCCTCGACAGAACCCACCCAGCATACATTCCAGAAAGATAATCTTGCTTTCTTTGAAACAACTGAATGGCTCCATCGCCTGATGAGCCATTGAATGAAGCAAATGACAAACATTACGCCCAGATACGCTATAAAATAAAGAGAATATAATGTATCTGAGAAAACACCTAATTCCCATTCCGGTAATAAAGAAACAAAGACGATGACAAGAAATTGAGCCAGACAGTCTTTTTTCGATGTCAGAAAATGCACATGATGCCTCCAATCGTTGAGATGACCACACCAGCTATATTCATAGCTTAATCGTTTTTTAGGGTAGCTTCAATCTGCAACCCTGCTCCTAGAAACATCAAATACGCTCCAGCGATTTTATTGAGAACAATTCCTCCCTCCACCAAGTCTGCTTCAGCATCAGGGATTTCCATGCCATCAACAGCAAAGGTGAATTCACCGGTTCCCCATCTCTGGCTATCAAGGTTTGATTTCCTCCTTAGGATCAGATGATTGATCTTGAATTCAATACAGCTGACTTTCTTGCCTTTGCTGACTATTTTTTGACGATTTGATCTCTGATTGGTTTATGCAGAAACGAATTCGAGATGCAGAAAGGCAGGTTAA
>JBQNBA010000069.1:0-9722 GCA_052170175.1 Sphaerochaetaceae bacterium
TCGGGTCAGACTATAATGCGCTCACAGAGGAAATCGACTTGAAAGGCTTCGACCCTCCCGCCAGATACACTTTCGTCCTGGATCCAATAGACGGAACCGACTCCTACAGCCAAGGGCTTCCTTCGTGGTGCATAGCCCTTGGAGTGCTTGACAGGGAGAGAAAGCCTGTGGGCGGAATGGTGTGCGCCCCAAGGTTCGGAGTCGGAACCGATGAGCTGTTTGCCCGGATAGACCCGGATTCAGACGAGGTTCTCATTAACGGGGCGCAACTTGCCCCCAAGCCGGATGACGGCGACATAGACCAGATTGCTGTCGGTTCAAAGACCTTCCATCACATCGACCTCTCAGCGTACCCCGGGAAAATCCGCTGCTATGGAAGCAGCATACTCCATCTCCTGGCTCCGGCGGTGTTCTCCGGCATAGGCGGCAGCATAACCCCCAGGTGCTATGTCTGGGATGTCGCCGCCGCCCATGCAATTATCCTGAAAACAGGAATGGACATCCGTTATGCCGATGGCTCGGACTTCGTCTACGATGATGATTTGCTTCTGGAAAGGAAAAAGTTCAGAATGCCGATTGTCTCCGGCGCGCCCGGGGCGAGAGAGAAGCTGCTGAGCCTGACAAGGCCGCTGCATTGAAAAACCCATGCAAACCACCCGCAAATGCTCAATCGAGCGCAAGGCGCTGTGGAAAGTTGACACAAAAAACACTTTAACTTATACTCAAACGGTATTTTACAGGAGGATATCTTGGCAAAAGAAGAAGCTATTGAAGTTGACGGCCTTGTTAAGGAGTCGCTTCCCAACACAATGTTCCGGGTGGAACTCAGAAACGGACACATAATCCTCGCCCACATCTCAGGGAAGATGAGAAAGAACCAGATAAAGATTGTTCCGGGCGACACAGTGAGAGTCGAAATCTCCCCGTATGACCTTACAAAAGGACGCATTGTCTACAGAGAGCGATAAGCGTCAAGACAACCATACGACGAAAATCCATCGATGCTTTTGATGCTTTCATTGATGCGTTCAGTGGATTTCAAACCGAAAGGCAGCCGGCCCGGCTGCTTTTTTTCGTATTAACGCCCCATTCGCCGCAGCAACGTTTCATCCCTTCCTCCGCCTTTCAGCAAAATGCCCCGGCAGATTGCTACGCCATACATCAGCACGACAGTGCATATTGTTTATAAAGCAAGTTCCGAATAATCCTCACCTCACCCGCCTGGCAGTTGCGCTGCAATCAATAAGCGGCATAGTAAGAAGGCGCATCGAGCCATCCCCTGCCGGCGGAGAAGCTTGACAGGCTGCGAGGCACAATGCCCTTGGTGATGAGGAACTTCCTGAGTTCTGTCATGTCGTTCAACCTGCCGGAGCAGGCCTTGAGGAAAACCTTGGCGCAGTTCATGGCATCCTCCAAGGCATCATGGGCATTATATTCGAATCCGAACTCATTGGAAAGGGAAGTCAGAGCATGGCTTTTCAGGCGTGGCCAAACCCTGCGGGCGATGCAGAGAGAGCAGAAATACGTCATGTCGGGAACAGCGAGGCCGTGAAAGGAAAGCAGGGAGCATAGCACATTCATGTCAAAGCTTGCGTTGTGGGCAACCAGAAAGCTGTCGCCTATGAAATACTCTATATCCGGCCACAGGTATGCGAAATCATGGCAGTCACGCACATCGGAGGAGCGTATTCCATGAATCGACGTGTTGCGGACGGAAAAATGGCAGAATGATGGAGGCTTTATCAAAGAGTCCCAGGTCCCAAGCGTTTCGCCGTGTCCGTTCATCTTGACAAGCCCTATGGAACAGGCGCTTTCAGGGTGAGAATCAGCTGTTTCAAAATCAATGGCAACGAAATCCATTAAGCAGAAACCTTCCTCAGCAGTTCTTTTCCAGCATTATGGAAAGAATCGTCCTGTCGGTCTCCTCCATCCCCTCGGTGCTGATTCTGGAAAGCGAATCGATGGCCTGAAGCGAATCCTTGCCGCATATTCCGCTCTCAATCCCAGGGTCATGGCCGGCCAGCGCAATCCTTGCCGCCAGCCCGGCGGCCTCCAGACTGGAGTGAATCTTAAGCGGACATGTCATCTTGGCCCCGTCGCAGATTATCCCCGTCAGATTGCCTATCATCACGTTGATGGCCCTTTCCATAGCTTCAACCGTGCCGTTCAGCAGATACACATATGCGCAGGCCGTTGCAATCGCGGCGGTGAACGCCCCGCAAAGAGCGGAAAGCCTATCCTTCCTGGCCGTAATCACAAGGCCGACCGCCTGGCTTATCAGAAGCGCCCGGACAAGCTTCTCGTCCGAGGCCTCCAGAAAACGCGCCAGCGTATATACGGGCACTGTAACGGTGATTCCCTGATTGCCGCTGCCCGAATTGATGACCACCCCCATGCTGCATCCAGCCATCCTGGCATCACTGCCGGCTGCGGCAAGGGCGGCGGCATATGAGAAGGCCTCTGCCAGCGTCTGCGGAGACTGGGAAAGCGACTGAATCGCAACCTTCCCCACGCACAGCCCGTAATCATGCTCAAGCCCATGGCGTGAGATTTTAAGGTTCGTGTCCACCGCATCCATCAGGAACCGACCTTCCTCGACAGAAAGCTCCGAGGCAATGCGAACAATCTCCTGCAGCGTCAGATTTCTGAATTCACAGTCATCGATTGAACCCTTGGATTGAATCCGGACTTCCTCGGCGGAAGCAGTTTCATCGGAGGCGGCCCCGGCACCCGCCGTAACCGGTTTGCCGTCTGCCATAAGGCTGCAGAAATGGTCATGCTCTCCCCTTATAGTCGCATCTCCGGTGTGGTCGGACGTGCTGACCCGCACACGGACATAAAGCGGCGGAACATCCTCCGCAAGGGATAGGCTTATGTTCATCGCCTTGGCGCATTTGATGTCCGAATCAGTGATGTTTGACAAGATTCCCAGGCCATCTGAGACCTTCCCGCCACAGATTCCCAATGCGACCGCAGCCTGTATTCCGCGAAGGCCGCAGCCAGGAAGCCCAACCCCCATGGCGTTCTTAACAATATCGCGGCTTGCGAATATCTCGACCTTTCTTATCTTCTGATTCCAGCCGGAGACAAGATCGCGGGCCTTTGCCCCGGCAAGGGCGGCGGCACCCGGTTCGGTGCAGCCCATCGCAAGCATCATCTCCTGCTTAACCAAGCATAGAAGTCTGGACTTCTCCATCATCAGCTCCCCAAATAAGCGGCGATATAATAAGCGGAGGAAAGCTCAATCAGCTGCTGAAGCCTCTCGATGCGAATCCGGACAACCTCCATGCGGGCCTTGAGCAAGTCAGCCTCCGAGGCTGCGCCCACATCAAGCAGCTCCTGCTGCCTGGCGACCTTTTCCTCCGATGCGCCCAGTCTGCTATCATAATAGGAAATCTGCGCCACGGCAAGCTTGATCTTGCTGTAGCTCCCCCTCAGGCGGGAAAGCACCTCTTGCTGCCCAGCCTTCACATCAATCCGGACTGAAGATGTCTGGCTTTGAGTTCTGGCGATGTTTCTAAGCGCCTTGCCGCCATCCCAGACATTGGCTTTCAGAGCCACCGTTAGAGTCGAGCTGGACTTGTCCTGCCTGTACCAGTCGGTTTCAATCAATGGGAACCTTGAACCTGAGTAGCCCAAGGTGGTGACCAAGGCGATGTCAGGCTTCCAGTTGACGGAAGCCTGCGCAATCTCGTTTGCCAGCGCCGCTATGACCTCAAGCTTCCCAAGCAGTTGGAAAGTCGTGCGGGATTGCGATACGGCATTCTTTTCAAGCTTATTCAAATCTTTATAAACAAAGGACCTGTACAGGCTTTCATTAGGAACGAAGTCAATCTCATCCAGCGACAGGGCATCAAGCCCGCAGAGCGTGGCGACCTGACGGAGCTGGGCTGATATCTGCTCCTCAAGCTCGACAAGCATCACATCGATCTGACTTGCCTGCACCTCGGCCTCCCGGACATCCAGCTCAAGCATGACGCCGCTTGAGGCCGCCTCCCGGGCAAGCGAGACAAGCAAGCCCGCCATCTCTTTCTCCTGCATTGCAAGCTGACGCATCTGCTCCATGTATACAAGAGCGGCGAGCCTTGTTTTCAATTCGGTTGAGAACTGCTCCTCCATCTGCACCATCTCCAATGTCCTGGCTCCATATATGGCCTTGTAAAGCTCCACGGCCTTCCCTATCTTCCCCCAGGTGAAGAGGGGCTGGGTTATCTGAAGCTGGAACTGGTACATCATCCTCTCCTGCCCCTTGTAAAGCGTCATGTAATCCTCGCCGGCGCTGCCATATCCGACATCGCTCAGGCCCAAGAATGAAAGCACCTGATCTTTTTGCAAGGTTATCGGCTCGATGGGGTTGAAGAGATAGCTGCCCGTGACTGTCAAATCCACAGTCGGGCTATAGCCGGCCTTTGCATCCGAGTAATCCAAAAGGCTGGACTCCATCGCCATCCTGGCTTTCATTATGTCCAGATTCCCGGAAAGCATCATCTGCTCAAGCTCCTGGAAGGTGAGGGCCAGAAGACCAGTGAGGGAGAATAGGAGAATCGTGGATACGGCAATAAGCTTTTTCATGCTCCCCTCTTTGGTCAAATATCATTCTCGACTGCGGTGATGAAGTAGTCACCGGAGCCAGAGGCCTTGAACGCGGAGTTCTTGGGAACGCTCAGCACTCCCAGCGGCTTCTGCGCCTCGTCAGTGCATTTTATATTGACCAGATAGAAATAATCCGCGATATCGGGAGTTCCAATAATGCCAGCCGCGCTGTCGTCGATTATCAGGTATGCGACCGTCTTGGCCTTCGCCCCGCTGTAATCCCCCTGATGCTCACCCGAAGCCTCAAGCGCAGGCTCCCAGCGTTTCCCAGCGCCAAGTCCGGTGAACAGGCCATGATATATCGTGGAAGTGTTCGCTCCGTTCCCATCAGGGCCGGTTATCACGCTGTCAATGACCTTGAGCGTGATGGCGCCTGACGAATCCTTTTCCTTGATTTCCGCAAGCCAGACATGCATATTGTCATTGCTCGCATTCGCAAGCCCGCTGGCTGAAACGCCCTCAGTCGCCACCGTCCCGCTGAAAGCCGGATAGTCGAACTCGTAATTCTTCACGTAGGCCGTCTTGGAAATCGCCGCCTCACCCCGCAGCTCGTCGTCGGTCACCGTTATGCTGTAGTCATCGGAGGCCATGTAATAATCGGGCTCCGTGGATGTGTCAACCCATCGCCAGGTTGATTCATCCGGGATGGAAACAGTGATCCTGACAGTCGATTCACCCTTGAGTTTATCGGCAAGATACGGAACCGTGATTGCAGTCGTGCCTGTGACATTATTTAAATTCTCGGCATCAGGAGAATAATATGGTTCGCTCTTGCCCGCTATGGTCGCCTTCACCTTGACCTCGAATCCGGTTGTTGCAAGTTCATCGGTAGCGATATCCTTTATATTGATTGTGATTCGCTTGGACTTAAGCCGCGATGCAAGCTCCGCCTTCACCCTGGAGGAGTTATTGCTGTCGCTGACAATCGTGACCCTGCTCTCCTCCCTCACCAGCCCGTAGTCGCTGTGGAAGTACAGCAGATAGACATCCAGATAGTCCGCCGTCTTGCCGAACGCCGGCGAAAGCGTCTTCCAGATAAGCTTGTTGATGGTGAAGGAGCCATTATCCCCGGTTGCGGTGCTTGGGATGTAGTTGCCCGCCGTCGAGGGCGTGAAGAAAAGCTTCACCCCATCGGCCCCTATGCTCGCTCCCTTGCCATCGGCATAATCGGAATCACGAAGGCCTTCATCGGTATATGCATACACCATCACCCCCGCTATTCCCGAACCGCTGTCCGCATCGATTATCGTTCCTGACAGCCCCGCATCGAACACGGCGGAGCAACCGGCCAGTGCAAATATCGCCAGAAGCATCATGGCCACGAATAGCGGGCCGGTAATGCTTGACCTGAGAAATCTCTTGGAATTCTTCATTTTGATTTCCTCTCCGAAAATACTGTCTTCAAGAGCAATGTCTTTCTCTCAAAGGAATAATAAACAACAGGTATTAAGAACAGAGATACCAGTGTCGAAGCCATCAGACCACCGAATATCGCCTGCCCCACAGGGGCGTACAGCTCAGCGCCCTCTCCGATTCCCAACGCCATCGGGAACACCCCGAACAAGGTGGTCAGAGTCGTCATCATGATAGGCCGCAGACGGCTGGAGCTTCCCTCGACGACGCTGTCTGAAAGAATCTGCATCTCGTCCTCCTGCGCAAGATACCAACCCTGCCCATCCTCATGCGTCACCTGGCAGCCCGGGGTGTCAACAAGGGCTTCGTCCACCTTCTTCAGTCTCGCCGCCCTCCTGCGGTCCCTGAGAAGATTCATGTAATCAATCATTATTATCGCATTGTTGACAACCACGCCGGCCAGCGAGATTATGGCTATAACACTCATCAACGAGAGGCTGGAGCCAAATATCAGCAGCCCCAGGATAACCCCAATGATGGCGAACGGCACGCTCAGCATGATGATGAAAGGCTGCTTGAACCTCTCGAACTGAATCACCATCACCATGTAGACAAGGAACACGGCGATCACAAGCACCGTGACCAGCTCTCCAAGCGAGTCCAATATGAGCTTCATGACCCCAGATTGCTTGGTGGAGACTCCATTGGGAAGCGGGTTGTCGGCGAAATACTCGTTGACTGCGCTGTTAGCCTCAGATGCATCGTCTGAGATTAGATTAGCGCTGACAGCCACCGCCCTGAGCCTGTCACTGTGCTTTATCGAACTGATGGAGTTCTCAACCTTGAAGTCCGAAAGCCCGGAGAACGAGATGGAATCCCCCGCCGCCGACTTGATGACAAGCTTCGAAAGCAAATCCTCGCTCAGCTTCTGGTCTGAAGCATCGCTGGTCAGCTTGATTGAATACCGCTGGTTATCTGCGCCCGATATCTTGCCTGTTTCTATGCCAGAGAAGAGAATCCGAGATACCACACCGGCCTCGTAGCTGGTTATTCCAAGGGAATTGAGGTACTCATGCGACATATCGATAACGACGTTGACCGCATTGAAATTCGTATTGACGGAAGTGGTCATCACGCTTGGACAGCCTTTGAGAACCCCCTCTATCTTAAGCGCCTCCTGATAAAGCTTCTTGACATCAGTGCCCACCAGGCTCACCTGGAAGCCGCCGCCATCCGTCACCCAGGAAAGCAGCTTATCGAATCCCCCGTTGGAAACGGAGATCGTGCAGTCCGGCACTTCTTCGGAAAGCACCTTCTGCAAATCGATTATCATCTGATGGACAGAGCGCTCCCGCTTGTCAGAAGGAGTCAGGATTATGTGTGCGTACCCATGCCTTGTCGCATCCGAACCGGCAACTCCTTTAAAACCTGTCTGCGAGGAGAACGAAGCCAGATTCTGCATCTCAGGCACTTCGCTCCTGATTATCCGTTCAATCTCCTTAACCCTCGCCTCTGTCTGGGCGGAAGTGTAGCCGTAAGGGAACTCGTAATAAGCGTATAAATCACCTGTATCAACGGAGGGGATGAAAGAATACCCAAGCATCGGAACCAGCAGGAACGACAAGGCCAGAAGCACGATGGGAATGAGGATGACGAACCTGCGTTCATGCAGACACCAGGCCAGGCCTCTCCTGTAGCCACTTTCAATGCCGTCATGCATCCTGAGAAAAAGCGATCTGGGTCGTTCCTTCAGAGGTCTGTGTCCATAGAACATCCTCAGCAGATACGGCACGACCAGCACAGCCACGGCCAGTGAAGCGGAAAGGCATATAAGCAGCGTCACCGAGAAATCCTCGATTATCATCCCCACTATGCCCTTGAGGAACAACATGGGGAGGAACACCACTATCGTGGTCAGACCCGAAGCCAAGATTGAGGCTCCAACCTCGTCAGAGCCTTTGTTTATCGCCTCTATCGTGCTGAGCGACTTGTTAGGAAAATTCCGGAACACCTGCTCCAGCATCACAATCGAGCCATCGACTATCATCCCCAGAGCGACGACGATCCCCGAGACCGAAACAAGGTTTATCGACTTTCCCAGAACCCTCATCCCCAGGAAGGTGAACAAAATCGACAGCGGAATCGAAAGCCCTATTGTCAGCGTCGCCCTTGCGTCGTTGAGAAAGAGGAAAATCACGATTATGGCCATCACCATGCCCATGATGCCGCTGGAAATCACATTCTTAAGCGAGGTGGTTATGCTCCTGGAGTCATCGCTCAGAATCTCGCACCTCAAGGCCCCGTTTGTATCCCTCTCAATCTCCTTCAGCACCTGCCGGGCCTGCCGGGTAATCTGCATCGTGTTTCCCGAAAGCCTCTTGGAGACCTGGATGATTATCAGCTGCCTGCCCTCCGAGAACGCCTTGCCGGCATTCTCCGGGTACACGTAGGATATGTCGGCGACATCGCGCAGCTTGACCATGACCTTGTCATTTCCCATCCCAACCGAAAGATTCCCTATATCCTCCAGGCTGCCAAACTTGCCGTCGTAGTTGAACGTGACATTCTTGCTGTTGTACTCGGACTCGCCAAGCGGGATATATACATTCGAATAGTTCATAAGCTGATACACGCTCAGCACCGAGATGCCTTTGCTCTGAAGGTCATCAAGCCGCAGCTTCACCTGAACCTCAAGCTTCTGCCCCCCGAACACCTCTATCTCGCTCACTCCGGTTATCTTGGTCAGCCTGGGTATGACCTCGTCGTCAATATACCTCGTGATTCTGCCGATATCCTCTCCTCCGATGACGGAGAACTCAAACACCGGAAGCATGGTCGCCCCTCCGACAAGGGCCATCGGCTTCCCCTGAAGATTGTCGGGGAGCTGATCCGCCAGCTGGTCTATGCGATATCGCACCTCCTCTAGCTGGGCGTACGGATCAACCGAATCGTCATACCTCACGGTTATCCAGCTCATCGAATTCTGGTTGACCGAGCTTATGCTCTTGAAGTTGGGCAACGTGACGAAGTTGTCTTCCAGAACCTTGGTGACATCCCGTTCCACATCCTCGGCCAGCGCCCCCGGATATATCGTCACAATCTCGACGCTTGGAAGCGACATGTCTGATATGAACTCAATGTTGATTTCCGTCACGCAGTATATGCCGAAGGCCACCAGAGCGATTAGGAACATCGAGATGACAACCGGGTGCTTGACTGCGTAGCGCGAGATCTTCATTCCATCACCCTCACCCTCTGTCCATCAAACACCGTTCCCTGCCCATCGATTATGAAAAGAGCCTTGGCGTATTCCTCCGGCACTATCAGACGTTCGCTATCCTGTGCCTCGGGTGTGAAGACAACAACCTTCGCCGTCTGGCTATCCGGATCAAATATGTACATCGTGCCATCAGTGTTCCTGGCCTCAAGCGACATGACAGGCACATCTTCCATTGTCTTGTAATCAATGTTCACCGTCACGAACATCCCCGGCCTGAACGCCGATATGTCGCCATCAAGAGCCAGCTCCAGAACGAAGGTCTTGGACTGCGGGTTTATATACGGGGAGAGACTCTCGAAGGAGGCGTCGGCCTTGTCCTCACCATGCATGATCTGGGTATGCATCGTACCGATGCTGCCTTGTATGAGCGTATAGTACTTCTCGGGAATAGCCACCCGAACGACCAGATCGGACAAATCAGCTATTGAGCAGAGCAGGACACCCTGCGCCGCAATGCTTCCCTTGGCCGAATCAACGGTCAGAATCGTGCCTGAAA
>JBQNBA010000070.1:0-9513 GCA_052170175.1 Sphaerochaetaceae bacterium
TCTCCGCTTGCGCAGAGAGCCGCCGTCACAAGAGCCATGCCCGCCCTGACATCCGGGCTTATAAGACGAGAAGCCACCAGCTCCGAAGGCCCCGCCACAAGCACCCGGTGCGGGTCGCATTGGATTATATCGGCTCCCATTCGGATAAGATAATCGACAAAGTACATTCTGGATTCAAACATCTTCTCATGAATCAGCGCAGTGCCTTTCATCTGCGTGGCTGCGACAGTGACTATGCTAAGCACATCTGTGGGGAACCCCGGCCATGGGGCATCATCTATCTTTATCGTCCGCCCGTCAATCGAACGCCTTATCAGCCTGCTCTGCCTTCGTGGAATCAAAATCGAGGAAGAGCCTGTCTTGACATACCTCACCCCAAGCTTCTCGAACCCCCCGAAGAAAACCTCTATCTGCCTGATGTCAACATCAAGAAGCTCAACCTCCCCCTTGGCGGCAGCGGCAAGCCCAATGAACGAACCGGCCTCCATATAATCAAACCCCAGCGAGAAATCACAGCCGCCCAGCTTCCTGATTCCGCTTATGCAAAGCAGGTTCGAGCCGATTCCCGTCATCCTGCACCCCATAAGGGAAAGCATGCGGCAGAGATCCTGCACATGAGGCTCGCATGCGGCATTGTAGATTGTCGTATCACCCTCTGCCAGACTTGCCGCCATTATCGCATTCTCTGTGGCAGTCACAGAAGCCTCATCCAGAAAAATCGAAGCGCCTTCAAGATGCGGCGCATGGAAGGACAGAAACCCCTCATCGTCAATCTCGCATCGGGCGCCAAGCTGCCTGAGAGCCTGGAAGTGCGAATCAAGCCGCCTCTGCCCTATGACATCACCGCCGGGGGGAGGAAGCCTCAAATCAACTCCTCTGCCAACAAACGCCCCAGCCAGCAGTATTGTTCCCCTTGCAAGCTCGGCAAGCTCTTTTGAGACATTGTTTTTCAAATCCGCCCCTTCAAACCTATAGAGCCCATCGCCTATAGCGGTCACCTTGCGCCCCAGCTCCCGGACAATCTGAATCGCCACCTTCACATCCTCTATCAAGGGGACGTTGGAGATGGTCACGGGCTCATCGGTGAGCAATGTGGCGAAGATGCAGGCAAGAGCCGCATTCTTGTTTCCGCTTATGCGCACCTGGCCTTCAAGAATGCCCTTGCCTTTTATCAGGAACGAACTCATGCAATAATCCTAACTGCGAAAGCGGTAATTTACAAGTGATAAGACATTGAACCAGCACCTAAATGCAGTTACTATAATAGACATGGAAAAGGTCAAGACCGTATATGGAATAGGGAATCCGCTGATTGATGTGATAGTCAGCATATCGCAGGATGATCTGGAAAGACTGGGCATCCACAAAGGCACGATGCAGCTCATAAGCAAGAGCCAGCGAATCGAGCTTGCGCACTACATCCAGTCAAAGGAAGCCTCATACTCCTGCGGAGGCTCCTGCCCCAACACGATAATAACCCTGGCGGCCCTGGGCGTGCCCACCGCCCTTGCCGGAAAAATCGGAGAGGACGAGTTCGGGCGCATATACCAGAAACGGCTTGAAGAGGATGCCGTAGGAAACCAGCTGCGCACCTGCTCGGAGCCGACCGGCTCATCAATAATCCTTGTGACCGAGGATTCCGAGAGAACGATGAACACATACCTCGGAGCCAACCGTCTCTACACCCCTGAGGATGTCCGGGACAGCGCAGTGAAGAACGCCGGCTTCTTCCATTTCACAGGATATATGTGGGACACGGAGAACCAGAAAGCCGCCATCAGAAAGGCGCTCAGACTGGCTCATGAGAACAATGTCAAAGTCAGCTTTGACATAGCGGACCCATTCGCCGTGAGCCGATACCGAGAGGATTTCTTCTCGCTGATAAAGAACGATTGCGACATCGTCTATGCGAACAACGAGGAAGCGAGAATCCTGTTTGACAACTACGATGCCTTTGAATGCTGCAAATCAATGGGCAAGCTCTGCCCCACGGCGATAGTGAAGAACGGCAAGCGAGGCTCCTATATCACGCATGAAGGAGAGACGCATAAAATCGCCGTATCCGGACCGCAGCAGGCAATCGACACCACAGGGGCAGGCGACATCTACGCCGCAGGCTTCCTGTACGGGCAGTGCATGGGGCTCGACATAGACCTGAGCGGAAAAATCGCCTCATATGTGGCGGGAGAGATAATAATGCAGGTCGGGGCGCAGTTCTCACACGAGAGAATCACGCAAATAAAAGCCGTGATAGCGGCACTGAAATGAAAAGCTCCCCAAACGAATCCACAGAGTCCGCTTTTCTTGACAAGCGACCTTTTTACCAAACTGCCGAATGAAAACTTGCCAAACTGCAGAATGAAAACCTGCAAAACTGCCGAATTGCGTATTATTTTTTTACTGAATGCGCACATGACATGGACTTTTCCCTCACAAAAGCAAAAACATTTCCATGCCGTCCTACGCTTCCCAGGTCTAGGGTGTGCGCTGGCTTTCATAGAGGCGGGTTTTGTCTGCGCACCGAGCGTCTTGGCGTCATGATAGCCATCTTAAAATATGAAGAAATGCATATTATTGCGAAATAAAACATTGAAGAAATGCCAATTATCAGTATTTATAATATTGAAGAAATGGCGGTTCCATGTTACTCTGCAATTGCGGAGGATGAATGAATTTTATGTTTAAAAGAAAAGCATATGATAAGCTGCTGGATTGGAAAGCAAATCATGCAGGTCATTATGCTGTTATGCTTGAAGGCGCAAGAAGAGTTGGCAAGTCAACCATTGCAGAAAACTTTGCAAAGAACGAATACAAGTCATACATCCTTCTAGATTTCTCGAAGACTTCAAATGAAATAATCAAATGCTTTAATGAAATCGGAAACTTGAATATGTTTTTTCTGAGGCTTCAAGCGGAAACCGGAATTACACTCCATGAACATGAATCTCTTGTAATATTTGATGAAGTACAGCTTTTTCCAAAAGCAAGGCAGGCAATCAAGCATCTGGTCAAGGATGGACGGTACCATTATCTCGAAACCGGATCGCTTGTTTCAATCAAGAAGAATGTGAAGAATATCCTTGTTCCATCCGAAGAGATGAAAATCCCGGTTCATCCAATGGATTATGAAGAGTTCTGCGGTGCTGTTGGATATGACTATTCACTGCTTAGGACAATCTTTGAAACAAAAAAAGCGATAGGGCAATCGACAAACAGGAAATTGATGCGAGATCTTCGCATATACATGGCGGTTGGCGGAATGCCGCAGGCTGTTGATGCCTATATGCAAGGAAAGAACTTCGTTGAAATTGACAGAGTCAAACGTCAGATAATCGCGCTATATGAAGATGATTTCAGAAAAATCGATTCTTCAGGAAGAATCTCCTCCATGTACCATTCCATTCCCGCCCAACTGTCAAGCGGATTCAGGAGATATAGAATTTCTTCAGCGATCGGGAAAAGGACAACACTCAAATCAGAAGAATTACTATATGAATTGATTGGTTCAAAAACCGTATTGCCATGCTACAACACAACAGATCCAAGGGTGAGCCTTTCTGATTCAAAGGATTTCAGCAGCTATAAACTGTATCTTTCAGACACGGGCCTTTTTGTTACACTGATGTTTATTGACAGACCTTCTGCAGAGAATGAGATATATGCAAAACTTCTGTCTGATAAGCTGCCTGCCAATTTCGGATTCCTATATGAAAACTTGACGGCTCAGATGATTACGGCTTCCGGCCGTGAACTGTACTACCATACATGGGAGAAAGAAAAAAGCACCCATTACTATGAAATTGATTTTCTGATTTCCAGTGGCGGCAAAGTTTCAGCTATAGAGGTTAAATCATCGGGAACCGGGAAGCATGAATCTATTGGAGCATTCTCAAAAAAATATTCAGCAAATATCCGTGACACATATCTAATTTCTCAAAAAGACGTAGGAAAAGACGGCGCATTGCTTTATAAGCCTTTCTATATGGCGCCATTTTTATTTGAGTAAAAACCCAAATAATCTGAAACAATGCACGTCAAGAGCCTGTGCAAGGCCGACTTGAATATTCGCTTCTATGTGGAGTCAACGTTGGTGTTTTTGAAAAAAACGCTAAACCGCACACGTTAAATAAGGTGGGAGCCAGCACCTCAAGCCAGGCTTGACAATATCCAGCCCTCTTCTGCACCGTCATTAAATACAATTATTCATCAGTTTTCCGAGAATGTTCCTCATCTTTCCGCAAGCATCTGTGCAATCTGAACGGCGTTTGCAGCCGCCCCCTTTCGTATCTGGTCGCCGCAGCACCACAAGGCCAGTCCGCGTTCATCATCAATCAAATCCCTTCTGACCCTTCCCACGTAAACCAAATCCTGATTGGAGACATCAAGCGGCGTTGGGTAGCTCCGTCCGCAAACATCCTCCGCCAAGAAACATCCCGGTGCATTTTTGATAGCCTTTACAGCCTCTTCAACACTGATTTTATCATGCGTAACGAGCTGAACGGCTATCGAATGGCTTCTCATAACGGGAACCCGCACGCAGGTGCAGCAGACTCCAAGATTAGGAAGGTGAAGTATCTTGCGCCCTTCGTTCTGCATCTTCATCTCCTCTGTGGTGTATCCGTTCTCAAGTGCGCTGCCTATCCATGGAATCACATTTGAAAGAATCCTGCATGGAAAAACCCTTGCCGGAGCCGCGGAATCTGCAATCTGGCTCTCGAGCTCGCTTATCCCCTCCTGACCCGCTCCGGAAACCGCCTGATAGGTGCAGGCCACAATCTTCTCTATTTCGGTCAGCCTGCTTATTCCGCCTAAAGCCACCATCGTTATTATCGTTGAGCAATTCGGATTGGCTATGATTCCATTGTGGGAAAACACATCGCCGCCGTTGATTTCAGGAACGACAAGAGGCACATTGTCTTCCATCCTGAAAGCCGATGAATTGTCTATGAAGACCGCCCCTGCATCCTTTATAAATGGAGCGTATTGCCTCGACAGCGTTGCGCTGACCGCCCCGAGAACAAAATCCAAGCCATGAAAAGAACGCTCTCCGGCTTCCTGGACAATTATATCTTCACCGTTGAACCTGACAACGCTGCCTGCGCTTCTGGGACTGGACAGAAGCCTAAGCTCGGAAAGCGGAAAGCCACGCTCCTCCAGAACCTTGACCATCTGGCGGCCGACAACGCCGGTTGCGCCTAGAACAGCAAGCCTATACCGCCTCATTGACTTCCTCCTTCATGAACCCCTCGTAGAGAGTCTGGATGGTTCTCTCGAAGTCCTTGTTGTCAACGCCCACTATTATGCTGATTTCCTCAGACCCCTGGGCTATCATCCTGATGTTTATGTTGTTCGCACCAAGCGCACCGAACAGCTTTGCAGAGCTTCCCGGCACGCTCACCATACGCCGACCCACCGAAGCTACGAGCGCTATGTCGTCATCTATCTTTATCCCATCCGGCTTAAGATTGCCTTTTATTTCGGATATTATGTCAAATATCCTGTCTCCCGCCTGTGATGACGGCATCACGACATTGAAGCTGTCCACGCCCAGCGTTATATGCATCACCTCCACCTTGCACGACTCCAGCAGCTCAAGCGTCTTCCTGATTATCAAAGTGTCGGTGGATATGTGCTTCTGATAGACAGTGAGAACAGAAAAGCTCCTTCTCCCCGCTATTCCGGTAAGAAGCCTCCCCTCCTTGTCATCGTCTTCTATGCTTTCCATTATCAGCGTTCCGGGGTCTTCCGGGCGGTTGGTGTTGCGGATGTTCAGCGGGATGTTCTTCTCCTTCACAGGGATAATCGATTCTTCGTGAAGGACAGCCGCCCCCATATAGCTAAGCTCCCTGAGCTCATCGTATGTTATGCGGGCAATAGGCTGCGGATTCTTCACAACCTTCGGGTCGGCCATAAGGATGCCGGACACATCAGTCCAGTTTTCATATATATCAGCGTCAAGCGCATTGGCCGCCATCGCACCCGTTATGTCGCTTCCGCCCCGGCTCATCACATGAATCCTGCCGTTTGGCAATGTGCCGTAGAACCCCGGCATCACGAACCTAGGAGAATGAACAGCCGCCTCGATGATGGCCTTGTAGGTCTTTTCAAAGTTTATTTTGCCGTCATATGTGAAAAACACGCTGTCCTTTGCGTCAACAAAAGCAAAGCCAAGATACTCGCTCATAAGCCGGGCAGTCAGGTACTCGCCCCTGGAAACCAGATAATCAACGCCGATGTCCCCGTTGAGCTCTTCTCTGAGCCGGTCAAATTCTCCCTCCAGGTCATGCTTAAGGCCAAGCTCCCGCTTGATATCAAGGTAGCGCTGGCGAATCATGGAGAAGATGTCATCATAGCTCACCCCATAATCCTTGTGCGCCTGGATAAGGTAGAGCAGGTCTGTTATCTTGCTGTCCGCCTTTGAGCGCTTTCCGGAAGCGGAGACAACAACGCATATTCGCCCGGGATCTGAATCGACAATCCTCTTGACCTGCCTGAAATGCTCTGCATCGGCAAGCGAGGAGCCGCCGAATTTCGCAACCTTTATCATCTATCGTCCTCCCGAATCCGGGCAATCATCAAATCGCCGCGATTCCCGAACCTGTCCATCATAATCTTCAAACTTGAGGGGGCTGTCTCCACGAATCTGAAATCCCCCTCGCAGAAGCCCCTCTCCACCCGAACGCCGTCCAAGCTCTCGTCTTTTCCCACCCGCAGATAGAACCGCGCCATCGCCCTGCCGTTGTCAACTTCGGCTTTCTCAAGCTTCTCTTCCAGCATGTGAAGGTTCCCATCTTTAAGCGAAGCCACATCGCGCAGGACGTTTGATGCAGTGGGCAGCCGGCCTGCTCCCTGACCGGAGAACCACAACGCGCCGCAGCGTTCGCCCCGCAGCCATGCAAGATTCATATTGTCCCGCACAGCTCCTTCCCGGCTTGAGGGAAGAACAAGCTCAGGCAACACGGAAGCCTCGATGAAACCATTGCGGCAAGACGCCTGGGCGCAGAGCCTGAACACTCTGCCCATCCGCCTTGCAAAGGCTATATCCTCACGCCGGATTGATGCTATTCCGAACGACGGGACATCACCTGCATCTATCACCTTTCCCAGACCAACCATCACGGCAAGCACAAGCTTTCTGGCCGAATCAAGCCCCAGCACATCGCTTGCCGGCTCCCTCTCGGCATATCCAAGGCTCTGGGCAAGAGAAAGCGTCTCATAGTAATCCATATCCTTTGAATGCATCATGTCCAGCATGAAGTTTGCGGTGCCGTTGAGGATTCCGCCAACGCTTTCAATCCTATCGACCCGCCTTGTGTTCTTGAGATTCTGCAAGAACGGGATGCCGCCGCCGCAGGCAGCGCCAAAGAGGAAGCCAATGCCTTTTTCCCTCGCCAAAGCATCAAGCTCCGGTCCATGGGCGCTGACAAGCAGCTTGTTTGCCGTCACCAGGCTCTTTCCGCTTTCCAGGGCTTTCTTAGCGTATTCAAACGCCGGCTCCAGTCCTCCGATGGCCTCGATTACAGTCTCAATCGAACAATCAGTCAATATTTGACCAAAATCTGACGTCATGAAGCTTGCGGAAGGATGACGACAGAGCGCTTTGACGACCTGAATTCCCTCCATTTCCGAAGCAAGCTCGTAAACGCCGCCGCCAACGGTTCCCATGCCCAGCAATCCGATTTTCATTGCATTCCTCTTGAATGTGTCTTTATTTTGAAAACACTTGTTTTTATTTGAAAGACAAAGTATCATACATCAGGATAAATTGCAAGCCACTATACAAGCTGGTATAAAAGAGGTTTTTTCATGTCTTTGCTTTTCAGCACACGTTCCGCATCCGCCCCTATTGACGCACCAGAAGCCATTCTAAGGGGCATAGCTCCGGACGGCGGTCTTTACACCCCGGCTGCGTTCCCCGGAATCAATCCTATCGAGCTTGTCGGAAAGAGCTTTATGGAGCTAAGTGCCGAAATCCTGTCATCATATCTGGACGGATACACCCCGGAGGAAATAAAAGAATGCGTGCGCCTTGCGTACTCAGACAGGTTCGACAATCCGAACATCGCCCCGCTAAGAGAAGCCGGCGATTTCTATGTGCTTGAGCTTTTCCACGGCCCAACTGCGGCCTTCAAGGACATCGCCCTCTCTATCCTTCCGTTTCTCATGACAAAGGCGGCAGGCAAGAAAGGCTTGGAAAAGGACATCGTTATCCTCACCGCCACAAGCGGCGACACGGGCTCTTCCGCCATGAGAGGATTCCTGGATGTGGAGGGCACAAGGGTTCTGGCCTTCTACCCCGAGAGCGGAATAAGCCCTATCCAGAAAGCCCAGATGACGACAATCGGCGGCTCCAACACCCTTGCCTGCGGAGTCTTTGGGAACTTCGATATCGCACAGACGATGGTGAAGCGGATTTTCAACGAGATTCCACGGGAGTTCTGCGAGAAAAACAACCTTGTCCTGTCAAGCGCAAACTCCATCAACTTCGGTCGTCTTGCTCCGCAGATTGTCTACTACTACAGCGCATACATCCAGCTTGTGGAAAAGGGAGCGATTAAGATGGGAGAGAAGGCAAGCTTCTGCGTCCCCACGGGAAACTTCGGCGACATCCTGGCCGGTTATTTCGCCAAGCTTTCAGGTCTCCCCATAGACAAGCTTATATGCGCATCCAACCGGAACAATGTGCTCACCGAATTCTTCAATACCGGTGCATATGACAAGAACCGGCCGTTTTTCAACACCAGCTCGCCCTCAATGGACATTCTCGTTTCCGGCAATCTGGAAAGGCTCCTATACCATGCGCTTGGGAACTCGCCCGATTCTGTCCGCAGCCTGATGGACAGGCTCGCAGAAGATGGTCGCTATGAGCTTGCCCCGGAAGCCCTTGCCTCGATAAGGGGAACCTTCCAGGCAGGATTCTGCAATGAGGAACAGACAAAGAATGCCATAAAGGAAACGTTCCTTGAGACAGGATATCTGATGGATCCCCACACAGCGGTCGCCCGCCACGTCGCCCAGTCGCTTTCCGACTGTTCTTCGGGTCGTTCCGAAGCCCCCTGCGTAGTGCTGTCCACCGCCTCCCCCTTCAAGTTCCCCTCAACAGTCCTGGAGGCGCTTGGAGCAGCCGTTCCCGCCCCTGTTACGACTCAACTGCAAAAGCTTCAAGATATATCGCATGTCAGTTGCCCCGATAGCCTTAAAGCAGCGGCAAGCAAGGCAATTCGGTTCCGTGATGTTGTTGCGCCGGAACATATGATGACCTATGTAATGAAAATGGAGGCAAAGCAATGATTAAAGTAAGAGTTCCAGCCACCGCAGCAAACCTAGGGCCGGGTTTTGATTGCCTAGGGCTTGCCCTGAGCCTGTACGGGGATTTTCAATTTGAAGAAACAGAGGGCGGGCTTTGCTTCTCAGGGGTGGCTGAGAAATTCCAGAACCCGGACAACCTTGCGGTTAAAGCCTATCATGCCGTTCTGGAAAGACTGGGCTTGCCAAGCTGCGGGCTGCGCATAT
>JBQNBA010000071.1:0-9452 GCA_052170175.1 Sphaerochaetaceae bacterium
CGGCATATATCCATTTGTGAAGCGCAGGCGGTTTCTCTATTCCGAAATATCGGCCTTGCATATAAGGCATTTCACAAAAGGCATCCTGCCGGAGGGGAGCACAGTGCAGGAAAAGCACGAAAGCAATGCAGAAGAAGACAAAAAGCGCAGGCGGGGGCAGAAACGCATGCTTTCATTCAGCATGGAGCTTGCCGACGGTTCGCGCGACATAGCAATAGAGATAATAGAGGAATCCAAGAGCGGGGGCAGGACAGAGAACGAGGCGGCTGTCATAGCCGCATATTGCGGATTCAGCCTCGATGCGGACAGACCCGGGGACACGGGTCCGCGCCTTTCGATGAGAGACATCCCGACAGGCTTCTGGAAACGCTAAGGAAATGCATTAGGATAATGCGCTGGGAACAATAGAAGCTATGGAAGCGCTAAAACCGCTGGGAACGCTAGAAGACCTAAAATCCCGTTCGCTCATCGCTCTTTATAAGCGGTCGGACTGAAATGCAAGTTTTCAGGCTGCCAGCTACAATATCACGGGAAGCCTGTTTCAAGAAACCACAGCTAGAGATTTCCTAGTATATCCAGTGAAATGAATTGATAGAAATATCGTCTTCTTTTCTGGTAAGTATTAGTTTGGAATATGTAGTATTCGACTCATTTATGCCTTACAATTTAGTAAAAACTGAATGTATCATGTTATTAGGAGAAAATAAGAATGGATTTAAAACATTGTTTAATTAAAATTCCGCAAATAAAAACGGATGCAGTTTATAATGGTTCTTTTGCCATTGAAAACAATCGATTCCATTTCTGGGTTGAATGGAATAAGGATGACCCTTCTTTTCCTATCCTGTTTGAATTGATATATAACCATGAAAAATTTGACGCACAAATAGAACAAGATGACCATTCGAGTGAGTTTTATACATGCTTTGAATGCTATTCTACAATAGACCTAATTGAAGTTATTAACCAAGATAATGTAAACATCTATACGACAAAAGAACCTCTTTGGAAAGAAAGAAACATTCCAATCGAATGTAATAGTTGGATTGAAGGTGTCCAAATTGATAGCCTTTCAGAAAAATGGTGGAGTCAAGTATCCTTTCGAATTGATTATTCTGAACCCTGGTTTCCTTCAGAGGATACAAACACGGAAGTTGTAATTTCAGACAATGAGAGTATCCATTTCTTTGTAGGAGAGCAGAAAGAGAGACGATACTACCCATTTAGTACAACATCTAGATTCAGAAGTCAGATTGTATATGAAAATAAGAGCGAAGAATTCTCAATAGAAGATGGAGTACATATAGGAATAGTTGTGCAAACACTTCTACGATATACTGCAGACATTCCTTTTCCACCACCAACAGTTGAGTTCATCGGGGATGGGAAACATGGATCAATATACCGCGGCAATTTTGGGATAGCAGGGCTTAAAAAAAATCCAGATCCTTCTAAATACAGTAAAATGCCATATAAAATGGAATCTCTTGATATCAAAAGGTCAGTGCCAAAATGGTTCTCTTTCTGCAACCATGATGACATGCTGAGTGCCATCGTCAATTATTGTCAAGGGCAGAATCCAGATTACATTAACCATCGAATCGTATTGCTTACCCGTTCTTTTGATAAATTTAGCCAAACAGAATCGTCTACATATATGGATAAGGAAGATTTTAAGTTACTCATCAAAAAGGCATCAGAATACATCGAACATGAATCTGGGAGTGTCTTTGATAAAAACAGAGTCCAAAGCATAATATCAGGTCTAAATAAAGAATCTTTGAAAAACAGATTACTTGGTGTTTTCGAGAGAATGAAAAATCCAGTTTTCAAATCACCTGAAGACTATAGATCCGTAGCAGATTACCTTACAACACTAAGGCATGCAGATGCCCACTCAGGTTATGCAGATATTACGAAACTGCCAGATGGGTATGACTATGATAAGATTCTTTCAATAATAATAAAGGCTAATCGTTTTTGCATTAATCGAAATGCTCTTGGCAAATAAAGAATGCCACACTTAGCTCCATACAACCTTGTGTGGCGTCTTCTATCCTAGGCCTATCAAATGGCTATCAATTTAATCCCTAATTAAGGTCTGCTTCAAGAAGCCTTTCATAAGCGACCATTTCGGCAACTCGCTTGGACATGCCCTTCATCAGCGCAATGCCAAAGCAATCACTCCAAAGCCTTTGCCTTTCTTTCAAGCTTCCAGCATGCGCAGTTGTGGTGAGGCCCTATTTCAAACATCGGCGGAATGCTGTGCCTGCACTTGTCCATCTTGCACGGGCATCTATCATAGAAATAGCAGCCCACATGCTCATTGTCGGGAGACGGGACATCGCCGGTCAGTATGATTCTCTGGCGTTTGCGTTCAACCTCCGGATCCGGAATCGGGGCAGCCGACAGCAAGGCCTGGGTATATGGATGAACCGGGTTACGGTAAAGCTCGGCGCTCTCGCTCGTCTCCAGTATCTTTCCAAGATACATCACAGCCACCTTGTCGGATATGTACTGCATCACGGCAAGATCATGAGCTATGAACACAAAGGTAAGACCCAGCTCCTTCTGCAGCTCCCGCAGCAGATTCAGAATCTGCGCCTGAATCGAAACATCAAGCGCGCTGACCGGCTCATCAGCCAGGATTATCCTGGGACTCAGGGCAAGGGCTCTGGCTATTCCTATCCTCTGACGCTGGCCTCCGGAGAATTCATGCGGATAGCGGTTCTTGAAGGCCTTGTTGAGCCCTACCCGCTCCATGAGATCCTCGACCCTCTTCTCAATCTGGAGCGGAGACATCTCCGGCTCCAGCAGGTGCCTCTTGTTATAGATATTAAGCGGCTCTGATATTATGGAGCGGACAGTCATCCGCGGGTCAAGCGAAGCGTACGGATCCTGGAAAATCATCTGTATATGCTGGCGGGCCTTGAGCAGTTCATGCTCCGATGCCTGACAGAGATCCTTGCCGTCAAACATGACCCTGCCGCCGGTAGGCCGGTGCAGCTGCGCGATCGCCCTTACGGTCGTCGACTTCCCGCAGCCCGATTCGCCGACTATTCCCAACGTTTCGCCCGGGTACACCTTGAACGAAATCCCGTCAACAGCTCTTATCGCTCCGACCTTCTTGGAAATCACCCCGCCGGACTTTATGGGGAAATGGAGCTTAAGATCCTCAACCTCCAGAATGGGCTTCATTGCTTTTTCACTCATTTCGCTTCCCCCTGAACCTTGGAATCACCCCTCTTCAAGGCCGCTGCCTTATCTTCTTCCGACCCATACAGCCAGCACGTCACCTCATGGCCCGGCTCAATCTCGCAAGTCGGAGGATAGCATCGGCTGCATAACCCTGCGATGACCTTGTGGCACCTTGGATGAAAAGCGCAGCACTCAGGCAGGTCAATAACGTTCGGCGGCTGCCCCTCTATGGAGAAAAGCTTCGACTTCTCTCCGGGTCTGTCCATCCTGGGGACGCTCTTTATCAGGCCTTCCGTATACGGATGGGCAGGAAGCTTGTATATCTTATCAGTCGAGGCTTTCTCAACTATCTTGCCTGCGTACATGACGCATACATTGGCGCACATCCCGGCGACAACCCCCAGATCGTGGGTTATCAGGATGACCGACGTCTTCATTTCGCGGTTGACCTTCTGGATAAGCTCCAGAATCTGCGCCTGAATCGTGACGTCCAATGCCGTTGTCGGCTCATCGGCTATCAGTAGCTTTGCGTTGCAGGAAAGAGCCATGGCAATCATGACCCTCTGCCGCATGCCGCCGGAGAACTGATGCGGATAGCAGAATATCCTCGACTCGGCGGCGGGGATGCCCACAAGCTTGAGCATATCAATCGAACGCCTCAGAGCCTCTTCCTTTGAAACATCCTTCTCGTGCAGCCTGATTGTCTCAACCATCTGAGTCGATATCTTGAGAAACGGATTCAGGCTTGTCATGGGATCCTGGAAGATCATCGATATCCGCCTTCCCCTTATCTCGCGCATCTCCTTCTCTGAAAGCTTCAGCAAATCCTTTCCCTCAAAGAATATCTGTCCTCCGACTATCCTTCCGGGGGGGCTCTGGATGAGTCTCATCACAGAAAGATTCGTGACGCTCTTCCCGCATCCGGACTCCCCGACTATTCCGAGAGTCTCGCCCTCTCTTACGGTGAAATCTATGCCGTCAACGGCCTTGACTATCCCTGCATCTGTCTTGAAATAAGTCTGAAGACCGCGGACATCCAATATAACCTTTGAATCGTCTTTCATTCCGGCCTCCTACAGCATGTTCTTGCTCTGCGGGTCAAAGGCATCTCGCAGCCCGTCGCCGAAGAAATTCATCGAGAAAAGGAACGCCGTCATGATTATGGCAGGGAAGATAAGACGCCATGGGTATTTCGTCATGCCCTGTGTCGAATCGCCTATCAGCGTCCCCCAGGAGGCAAGCGGAGCCTGAACCCCAAGCCCGAGGAACGAGAGGAATGATTCCTGCATTATGAATTCGGGAACACGGAGAGTTGAGTAGACAATGATCACAGAAAGCGAGTTGGGAATCAAGTGACGCATTATGATGCGCCTGCCGCTGGCTCCCATGGATCGCGCCGCCTCTATGTACTCCTGGTTCTTCAAGCTCATTATCTGGCCCCTCACCATCCTGGCTATAGTGAGCCAGCTGACCATGGCAAGGGCAAAGAACAGATTGAATATGTTGCTTCCGAATATGGCCATGCAGATTATGACCAGCATCATGTACGGAAGCCCGTAGAGAACATCCACGAACCTCATTATGTAGTAATCCACCTTTCCGCCGAAGTATCCGGCGAGGGAACCCATTATTATCCCTATCAGCAGAGATGTCACGGTCCCCACTATGCCGATAAGGATCGACACCCTGCCGCCATATATTATACGGGAAAGCAAATCCCGCCCGAGATTGTCGGTGCCCATCAGGTAACGTCTGGAATTCTTGAGCGAGGCCTCCACCTTGACCAGCAGGACATCAAACATCGTTTCAGAGGCTGAATACGGGAACTCCGGCCTGTTTCCGTCCTTTATCCTGGCCTTTATGGAACTTGTCACGGAATTCTGAACCATGGCCTCGATGTTCTTTATGACCAGCTCCTTCGTCTTTGCCTCAAGGCCTCTTTCCCCCAGAGAATCCAGCTCCATTGAAACAAGGCTCTGAAGCTCTTCGCCGGAAAGCTCCATGCCTGCATTCTTCGTCTTGACTTCAGTGGTCACCTGGTTCACAACCGAGGAAGAGACGGAAGAGCGCACCTTCTCCACGTCAATCCCGCCCAAGGTCGCCGCATAGATGCTGATCAGGGCTTCCACGTCAAGCTTCTCCAGGCTGGTCTTCTTGCCGGTCTCCGGATCAATGCGCTTCACGCTGCCCACGGTGACCTGTATATCGTTGTCTATGCTGTCGGTCAGCTTGTCTATCTTCTTCTGCTCCGATGCCGAGAAAGCGTAAAGACCGGCCTCACGCTGCCTCTCGCCCTCATTGTAGCACCATTCCCACACTTTGCTTGTTTCATCGTTCTGAATCCACGAATCAAGCATCTCATCCTCTTCCGCCGTAACCTCAAGACGCCCCTGCCGCCATGCCGTGGCGTAGAGCTCGGAAAGGTTGCGCTTCATCATAAGCTCCCCTGCCGTCTTGGTCAGCGAAGGAGGAAGATATTGATGGTCAATGATTATTTCCTCGTAAGAGTATATCGGCAGGATGCCGGCGCAGAGGGAGACGAGCGCATAGATTGCAACGATGCACATCCCCACCACAGCCGCCTTGTTCTTCCGAAGCCTTCTCCAGGCATCCTTTGAAAGACTGTTGCCCTGGACGACCTGGTCGAACTCGTTTCTCGCGCTGTTCTTGTTCTGCCGGTAAAGGGTGCGAAGCTCTTTCCTGTTCTGGAAGAATCTCCTGCATCTGTCAGCTAGCTTCATCACATGCCTCCTAGTTGTAGGAAATCCGGGGATCCAGGATGGAATAGACCACATCAACGATGAAGTTCATGACCACGAGAATGACGGAATAGACTATGACCACACCCACAATCAAGGTGTAGTCCCTGTTGAAGGAGCTCTGGACAAAGAACTTCCCAAGCCCCGGAACCCTGAACACCTGCTCCACAACAATCGAGCCGGTGACGATGCCGGCGAACGCAGGCCCCAGATAGCTTACAATCGGAAGCAGCGCTCCTTTCATCGCATGCTTGAAGATTATCGTGGAACGCTTCATGCCCTTCGCCTTCGCTGTCCTTATGTAATCGCTTCTGAGCGTCTCCAGCATGGATGAGCGCATCAGCCTCGCGATGTTCGCAAAATACGAGAATGACAGGGACACGGACGGCAGGATGACCGTGGTCCAGGAATCCCCCGATTTGAACCACCCGCTCGTTGGGAACCATTGAAGCCGCATTGCGAACACAAGCTGCAGCACAGGGCATATCACAAAGAGCGGTATAGATATGCCTATGACCGCAAGCCCCATCGAAAGATAGTCCACCCAGCTGTTCTGGTTCACGGCCGCAAGAACCCCCAAGGCGACCCCGAAGAGCACAGCCAGCGACATGGCCAGCACACCGAGCACCATCGAATTAGGCAACGAGTTGCCGATGAAGAAATTGACATCGTGATCCTTGTATTTGTATGAAGGGCCGAGATCGCCCTGCAGCACCCCCAGCAGATACCTGCCGTACTGTTTGATAAGAGGCTCATCCATGTGATACTTGGCCTCTATGTTCTTCTTAACCACCTCGGGAAGCCTCTTCTCTCCATCAAACGGACCGCCTGGAGCCACTCTCACTATGAAGAAGCAAAGCGTGATTATTATAAGCAATGTAGGAATGATGCCGATAAGGCGCTTCACAACATATTTTGCCATAACCTACCTCAAAACCAATCTGACTGGCGGCTGCGTTGCCAAAAAACCGCTAAGGAGCATTGTAACCAAACTCGCGGTGTATTTCTACAATATATTTGAATAAAATGTGATTTTTTTGAATGCGAATGGAAAATTCATGCGCATATTATTCCTTTTTCATGCAAAAAACCATGCTTGCCAACTGAAAAACCTCAGTGTAGAATTAATCGTTATGAAACGTATATCGCTTTCACGCTCCGCAGTCAGCGGGGAACTTTCAGTCCCTTCCTCTAAAAGCGAGACCATAAGGGCACTTCTTATCTCGACCTTCTCCAATGGACGCAGCGTAATTCATCGTCCATTGATTTCACAGGATACGAAAAGCTGCATGGCTGCATGCAGGGCGCTGGGCGCCACAGTCGTGATTGATGAGAATCAGGACATCGAAGTGACACCGGCAGCCGAGCTTCCCGGCGAGGCCTATCTGGACTGCGGCAACTCCGGAACCACGATGTATCTGGCCGCCTCCATGGCAGCCAGCCTTGGCATCAGGGTCGCATTCACAGGAGACGACCAGCTGCTTTCACGACCGATAGGGGCGCTTCTGGGGTGTCTCAGGGGACTTGGGGCTGCGGTGGAGCCGGTCAATGCGGTTTTCCCTCCGTTTGCCATCAAGGGCCCTCTGGAGGGAGGAAGGGGAACGATAATCTGCAAGACAAGCCAGTTTCTCAGCTCGCTGCTGCTTGGATGTCCGCTCGCCAGGCATGACACGGTTCTGGACATACCTCTGCTGTACGAGAAGCCATATGTGCGCATAACGATGGAGTTCCTCAACCAGCAGGGCATCGAGTATTCCTGTCATCAGGATCTCCAGCACTTTGAAATAAAGGGCGGTCAGCGGTACAAGGCTCAGGAGTGGAGCATAGACGGGGATTTCTCAAGCGCCGCCTTCTTCTTCGGCGCAGCAGCGATAACAGGCGGCAGGGTCACCGTCCGAGGGCTGCGCAAAACCGACCCGCAGGGAGACAAGGGCATCCTAAGAATCCTCACCGCAATGGGCTGCGATGTGTCCTGGAACGGCGATGCCGTGACGGTGCAGGGTCCCAGGCTGCTCCAAGGCGGAACCTTTGACCTCAACTCAATGCCCGACACGCTGCCTGTCATGGCAGTGGTCAGCTGCTTCGCAGAAGGAAACGTCCACCTGGTCAACGTTCCGCAGGCCCGGATAAAGGAAACCGACAGGATATCCCAGATGAAGCGGCTGCTTGTGCAGACAGGGGCCAGGGTGACCGAACTGCCGGATGGGCTCATAATAAGCGGCAACGCCGGCAATCTTCTGGAAGGCGGACGCAGGATAGACGGGGCGGGCGACCACAGGGTGGTCATGGCCATGTCCATAGCCTCTCTCATGTGCAGGGAAAGCCTGACAATCGAGAACACCGAATGCGTTGATGTCACCTACCCCGGCTTCTTCACGGCGCTGGAATCAATCAAGAGCCAATGACTTCAAATAACCAACGCCCAGGAGCCGATGATTTCAAAAGGGCGATGACTTCAAAAGGCCGATGATTTCATGACATCGCAGTTTTCTTTTTCACGTTTTGCATTTATAGTTGTTATCAAAACAACAGCGGCAGGCTGCCACCAAGGAGGCTTGAATGAAAGAAATCTTTGATTTGAGGAGCGACACGTTCACCATGCCCGACTCGGGCATGAGAAAAGCCATCTGCAACGCAAAGGTAGGCGACGACGTATATCATGAAGACCCTGCTGTCAACGAGCTTGAGGAAAAATCGGCGCAGCTGCTTGGAAAGAAGCATGCAATCTTCCTATCAAGCGGCTCAATGGGCAACCTCATAGGTCTTTTCATAAACTGCGGAAGGGGCAATGAAGTCTTGTGCGCCTCAAACTCACACATAATCCATCATGAAATCGCTTCTGCGGCCACCATAGCTCAGGTGATGCCAATTCAGATAAATGCATCTGACGGGATACTCACCCCGCAGATGCTGAAAGGCAAGGTCAAGAGAAAGGGCGTGTATGACATGAGCGCCACCACCATGGTGGAGGTCGAGAACACGATAGGCGGTCTGCCATACACCATGGATAATCTTCGCCGCCTGCGCAGCTTCGCCGATGAAAACGACCTGAAAATCCACATGGACGGCGCCAGGCTGTTCAACGCCGCCATAGCCGAGAACGTCAGGCCAAGCGATTTCGCCGCCCTTGCCGATGATGTGACCTTCTGTCTTTCCAAGGGGCTGGGAGCACCGATGGGGAGCATACTGGCGTCAGACAGCGATGATTTCGAGTTCGAGGCGAGACGGCTTAAGAAGATGCTGGGCGGCGGCATGAGGCAGATAGGCTTCATGGCAGCCGCCGGGCTGTACGCCCTTGAGCGCAACATGGAGAGGCTCCGAGACGACCACGAGAACGCCCAATCCATAGCAAAGGCGCTTGCAGAGACCGCTTGGGCCGATATCGATGTCAGCAAGGTGCGAAGCAACATAATACTGTTCAATGCAAAAGGTCTTTCGAACGAAGACCTTGCAGCCCAGCTCAGCGAGGCCGGTCTTCTCTGCCTAACCGATGGA
>JBQNBA010000072.1:0-9448 GCA_052170175.1 Sphaerochaetaceae bacterium
ATGGGGCTGAAATACGATGACTATCTTTTCTTCCGGAACACGCTGGAGAAGAGCGGAGCGATGGGAAGGACGATAATGTTCATCCATACGGCGAGCGATCCTACGGTTGAATGCACGCTTGTGCCGGATATGGCGCTTGCGGTTGCCGAACGCTTCGCCATCGAGGGGAGGAAGGTGCTTGTGCTGCTGACTGACATGACCAACTTCGCCGACTCGTTGAAGGAAATGGCCATAACGATGGATCAGGTGCCTTCCAACAGAGGCTATCCAGGGGATTTGTACAGCCAGCTGGCCTCCCGCTATGAGAAGGCCGTTGACTTTGAAGGGGCAGGTTCTCTGACCATACTGGGCGTGACGACCATGCCCGGCGATGATGTGACCCATCCTGTGCCGGACAATACAGGCTATATCACAGAAGGGCAGTATTATTTGAAGACCGGCAGAATAGAGCCGTTCGGCTCTCTTTCCCGTCTTAAGCAGAATGTGAACAAGGATACCCGCAACGATCACCGGGCCCTGATGGACGGCATGATAAAGCTGTATGCGGCGTACAAGGATTCGCTGGAAAAGAAATCGATGGGATTCATGATGACGGAGTGGGATGACAAGCTGCTTAAATACGGCGAATTGTTTGAGAAGAAGCTCATGGACCTGTCTGTCAACATCCCGCTTGAGAAGGCGCTGGATCTTGGCTGGGAGATACTGGCGGAGTGCTTCGAGCCGAATGAGACGGGGCTGAAATCCTCGCTTATAATGGAACGCTGGCCTAAGAGGGCATTGAAGGCGGAGGGCAAGTGATGGCTGTCAAGCTGACCAAGAACGAGCAGAAGAAGCAGAAGGATTCTCTGAAGCAATATAAGCGCTATCTTCCTACGCTTCAGCTTAAGAAGCAGCAGCTGCAGCTGGTCATACGCCAGATTGAGGCCGAGGCGCGCAAGGTCAAGCGTCAGCGGCAGGAGATGGTGGCCCGGATGGAGAAATGGGTTGCCGTATTCAACGAGAACAAGAATTTCGCCGCAGGGCACCGTCTGGAGGATCTTGTTCAGATTGATTCGGTGAAGAAGAGGGTCGGCAACATAGCCGGTGTCTCGATACCTGTGTTCGAGGATCTGCGGTTCAAGCCCATCTCATACGATTTCGGCGCATATCCGCTGTGGGTTGACATGGCTGTCCAGACGCTTAAGGAGATTGCAAGGCTTGATGCCATGGATGCGACTTTGAGCCGGCAGGTCTTTCTTCTGGAGAAGGAGCTTAGAACCACCAGCCAGCGTGTGAACCTTTTCGAGAAAGTGAAGATTCCGGAGGCTAAGGAGAATATCCGCCGCATCGGGATATATCTTGGCGACCAGCAGACTTCTGCTGTTGTGCGCGGCAAGATAGCGAAGAAAAAGCTTGTGTGAGCTTGAGCTGATATGAAGGTTGAGCTGATATGATTGAGAAGATGTACAAGGCCTGCGTTGTCTCGAAGCTGCATGACAAGCGCCAGATGATCTCCGACTTGAGGGATCTGGGGCTGATGCACATAAGATTCGAGAAATCGGCATCGGTTTCCACTCCTGAGCTTGACCAGCTTGGATTGCGGCTTGCCTCGCTGCAGGGGGTGTTGTCCGCTCTTGAAGAAAGGGCTGACAAGAAGAAGCCCGCTGCGCCGGAGAGGCTTGATGACCGGCAGTTCCAGATAAGGAACGAAGAGATAACCTCGGCCGTTGATAGGATAAAGGCGCTCTCCGAGGAAATCGGGAAGCAGCGGATGAAGCTTGCCGAGCTGTCTGTCTGGGGTGATTACAGCTCAAGGGATTATCAGTTCCTTTCAAGCATGGGAGTCAAGCTTCATTTCTATACGCTTGGCAGCAGGAAGAGCCTTGCTTCAATCCCTGATGATGTTGATTACATTCTGCTGGATTCCGTTCGGGGTCAGTGCGCCGTGGCTACGGTCGGTGCTGAGCTTCCCGATTCGCTTGGAGCCTCCGAGTTCATCGTGGACAGCAGCTGTCCGTCTGAGTTGAGAGGGCAGATAGAGCAGGGAGAGCAGACCCTTCAAAGGCTTGAGGCGTTGCTTAGGTCGAGCTGCTCCCTGATACCTGCATACAAGCGTCAGATTGCGGCCGTTTCGGAGAAGCTTAGGTTCGAGATGGCAAGCGATGAGGCGGAGGAGGGGGATAGGCTCTGCTGGATAACGGGATTCGTGCCTGAATCGGGGGTTGATGCCTTCAAGAAGGATGCATCCTCCCATGGATATGCTTATCTTGTGGACGATGTTGTTCCTGAGGATAATCCTCCTACGAAGCTTGTGTACAACAAGGTCACCCGTCTGATGAAGCCTCTGTTCGATATGCTTGGCACGGTTCCGGGGTACTATGAGTACGACATAAGCATGTGGTTCCTGATGTTCTTCGCCCTGTTCTTTGCGATGATAATAGGAGATGCCGCATACGGCGCTCTGTTCCTGATTGGAGCCGCGTGGCTTCATGTCAAGACGGGAAAGGCCTCAAACGCTGTCATGTTCATATACGTGCTGGGAGGGGCGACTGTTATCTGGGGGGCTGTCACAGGAACCTGGTTCGGAAGCCAGAGGATAATCGAGGGCTCAAAGTTCCTCCAGCTTTTTGTCATAAAGCAGATCAGCAACTACCCGCAGATATTCGGGCTGGGGGAAAAGACGGCTCAGGACACCGTGATGCAGTTCTGCTTCATAGTGGGGACTCTGCAGCTTTCGCTTGCCTGTGTGATGAACATATTGAAGAAAGCCGGCGCAAAAGACATAAGCTTCGTGGCCGATATAGGCTGGCTGGTGATGATAGACGCCCTTTATTTCCTGGTGCTGATGCTGGTGCTTAATCGGCCGGTGGGGCTCAAGCCCATATTCATATCCGTTCTGGCCGGATTCGTGCTGGTTGTGGCATTCGGAAGCCAGGGGCCTGGCATAAGCTTCGGCAAGGGGCTTGCGGCTGGCGCCGGGGGCATTTTCACAACATTCCTGAACACCATCTCGGCATTTGGGAATATAATGAGCTACATAAGGCTCTTCGCCGTGGGGATGGCTTCGCTGGCCATAGCCCAGAGCTTCAATGACATGGCTTCGCCCATGCTTTCCGGAATGGCGTTGCCCGCCGGGGTGCTGATTCTGGTGATAGGGCACGGGCTGAACCTCGTCATGGGGCTTCTCAGCGTCATAGTTCATGGAGTGAGGCTCAATCTGCTGGAGTTCTCAGGTCAGCTTGGCATGGCGTGGACCGGCGTTGAGTACAGTCCTTTTCGCAAGACAATGGAATCAAAGTGATTCAAGGAGAATAGAATGAATATCGTTTACATTGGAATGGCCTGCGCTTTATGCATTTCCGCCTTGGGCTCGGGCTTGGGCGCAGGGGTCGCCGGACAGGCCGCTGTCGGAGGATGGAAGAAGTGCTATGCCAACGGCAAGCCCGCTCCTTTCATCATGGTCGCTTTCGGCGGTGCGCCGCTCACCCAGACGATTTACGGATTCCTGCTGATGAACTTCATCAGCAACGCCTATGCAAAGGGCATCGACCCGCTTCTAGGCCTGTTCGCAGGTGTCTTCGGCGGATTAGCCATAGGGCTTTCCGCTTGGATGCAGGGCAAGGCCGCCGCCTGCGCCTGCGATGCGCTGGCCGAGACGGGCAAGGGAACGGCGAACTACTTCATAATCGTTGGAGTCATCGAAACGGTCGCCCTGTTCACATTGGTGTTCTGTCTTTTGCTTCTGAACAAGTAAGCGGCAAATAGGCGGCAAGCAGTCGGAGCAAAGCAGCCTTGACAGGCTGCCTGAACAGGCTTTCTGACAAGCAGGCTGAACAAGCACGGAGATGCAGAAGTCTGCGTCTTGGGCGTGACATCAATAAAGAGCCCCCTCCGGATTATGTTCGGAGGGGCTTGCTTGTCTATGAGCGCTTGTCGATGGGCGTGGGTTTTGCAGAAAGGTTCCGGCGTTCTGGTTTCCTGTTGTCTTTTTTTCTCAATGCAGGTAATGTTTGAATGCAGGTAATGTTTGAATAGAGGAAATGCTTGAACAGAGGAAAATGATGGAAAGAATCATACTGGACGTTGACACTGGTCACGACGATGCCGTCGCCATTGAATTGGCGGCCGGAAGTCCTGAGATAAAGATAGAGGCTCTGATTGCCACCGCAGGCAACACCTCTCTTGAAAATGCCATTGAGAACACTCTGAACATCGCTGATGCCCTTGATATTGATGCGCCTGTCTATGCAGGCTCTTCCGGGCCGTTGCTGCGCAAAAGGGTGTCCGCCGGCAGCATACATGGAGAGAACGGGCTTGCCGGGCCTGTGTTTGCGCCCAGGGCTAAGCAGGCGGAGAAGGGCAATGCCATTGAATTCATAATAAGAACGGTGATGGATAATCCCGGTCAGATAAGCTTCGTCTCAGTCGGGCCTTATACAGACCTCGCCATAGCGCTGAAGGCGGAGCCGAGGCTGGCGGGGGCGCTCAAGCGGATAGTGCTTATGGGAGGGTCCTCCGGCAAGGGCAATGTGACACCCGCCGCCGAATTCAACATATTCGCCGACCCGGAGGCTGCCCAGATAGTGCTGCGCAGCGGCGCCGCCGGCGCAGATGTTTATCTCATGCCTCTGGACTGCACGCTTGGGGTGATGCTTGATGACAGACGGATAAAGGAAATCGGCTCCTGCGGGGGAAGGGTCTCGGAAATCTTTCTGGCCAGCATGGAGCATTATGTGCGGAGCTGTCTGGAGTGCATCCACGACTATCCGGCGATGCATGATCCGTGCTGCATCGCATACCTGATAGACCCTTCGCTTTTCAAGTTCACTGATGAAACGATTGAGGTTGAGACCAAGGGCGATATAAACTACGGCAGGACGACCTTGATGTGGCCGGATTCCGGCTGCAAGGTTCATTTTGCCAGGAAAATAGATTCCGATGGATTCTGGAAGGTCCTTAAGCGCGGCTTTGCCGGCCTTTCCGGCATAAAAGCGCTGAAAGGGCAGCAAGAGACAGAAGGGCAGCAAGAGACAGAAGGACAGCGAAAGACAGAAGGGCGGTGAGGGGCGAAAGCCCAATAGGCGCAGAAGAATAAGACAGGGACTTTGAATGGAAAACATTATCGCCAAGGTGGGTGAGCTTAGTCTATGCAATGGCCGTGACGTGGCCATCCAGTCGATGTACGACCGTCCTTTAGGGAATGACGTAGATGAGATTGCAAGGAAGCTTTCCAGCCTTAAATCAATGGGCTGCGATTTATTCCGGTTCACTTATTGCGACCGCTCAGATGCCGGCATCCTCAGGGAAATATGCCGCCGCTCACCCATGCCGCTTGTCGCCGACATTCATTTTGACTACAAGATGGCGCTTGGGGCGCTGGAGATAGGGTTTGACAAGATACGCATAAACCCCGGCAACATCGGGCCGAGATGGAAGACCATGGAAGTGGTGAAGTCTGCGCTGGACAAGGGGAGATGCATAAGAATCGGTCTTAACAGCGGAAGCCTGCCGCCGAACGGGCAGGGGAAGGATGTCAGCCGGCTTATGGCGGACACGGCTCTGGAGTACATAAGCTGGTTTGAAAGCGCGGGGTTCCGTAACACAGTGGTTTCGCTCAAGTCATCGGAGCCCGGGCAGACGTACGAAGCTGCATGTGAGTTCGCACGCCAGAGCGGCTATCCGCAGCATCTTGGCGTGACCGAAGCCGGAGGGGTGATAAGCTCCGCCGTCCGAGGTACATGGACGCTTGGAAGGCTTCTGGAGCAGGGGATAGGAGCCACCATAAGGTATTCGATAAACGGCCCGATTGAAAGCGAGGTCTATGCCGGCGTGGAGCTTCTGAGAACGCTGGGGCTTCGGAAGAGGGGCGTGAGAATCGTCGCCTGCCCCAGATGCGGCCGTTATAGCTTTGATTCAGAGGGGTTCCTGGAGCAGGTTCAGGAACGTCTTCTCTCTTCCGGAAAGGATGTGACGGTGGCTTTCATGGGGTGCCAGGTCAACGGCCCCGGCGAGGCAAGGAACGCAGATCTTGCCATCACCGGAATAGGGAACGCCGTATTCCTGTACAGGCACGGGAAGCTTCTCAGAAAGGTATCCGGAGACGATGCGCAGAAGGCTTTCTGGGAGGCCTTTGAGGAATTGGAATGATTGATAATCGCTTGATAATAAAGGGCGCGAGGGAGCATAACCTCAAGAACATAGATATAGAGCTGGAGAAGAACAAGCTGATAGTCATCTCCGGCATAAGCGGAAGCGGCAAGTCATCGTTGGCTTTCGACACCATATTCGCCGAGGGGCAGCGGCGTTACATGGAATCATTGTCAGCATATGCCAGGCAGTTCCTCGGGCGGATGGACAAGCCCGATGTCGATTATATAGACGGACTCAGCCCCGCCATATCGATAGAGCAGAAGTCCACCAGCAGGAACCCGCGTTCCACCGTTGGAACTATAACGGAGATATTTGATTACTACAGATTGCTTTACGCAAGAATCGGACATCCTCATTGCCATATATGCGGCAGAGAGATATCCGAGATGTCAATTGACCAGATAGTTGACAAGCTGTATGAGCATCCGGAGGGAACGAGGCTGATGATAATCGCCCCGATTGTCATAGGGAAGAAGGGGGAATACAAGAAGATACTGGCGGATGCCAGGAAGTCGGGCTTCTCAAGGGCCCGCATAGACTCTGCGCTTGTCTCTCTGGATGACCCGATTGAGCTTGACAAGAATGTGAAGCATACAATCGGAATCGTGACTGACAGGCTGATTCTGCGTTCCGACACCCGCCAGCGTCTGGTGGATTCGATGGAAACGGCGGCTGAGATGGCGAACGGGCTGGTGGAGGTCGGCTTTTTCTCCGAAGGCAAGGAGGAGGGCGAGTTCACCATGTTCTCGGAGAAGAACAGCTGCCCGGTGTGCGGAGTGAGCATAGGAGAGCTGCAGCCCAGGATGTTCAGCTTCAACAGCCCGTTCGGAGCATGCCTTGAATGCAACGGGCTGGGATTCAAGATAGAGTTTGACCCGGACAAGGTGATTCCGGATTACAAGCTCAGCTACAATCAGGGAGCGATAAAGACGATGAATCCCAACGCATACTTTGGCAGGGCCACATTCGAGGCTCTTTCCAAGAAGCTGGGCTTCTCACTGGACGCTCCTTTCTGTGAGCTTGGCCCAGAGATAATCAACATAATACTTTACGGCATGAAGGACAGGGTGAACGTCCATGTGAACCAGAAGGAAGGTTTCAGCTATAATGGCTCCAAGCGCTGGTATGGGGTGATAAACGACCTCAAGCGCCGGCTGGCCGAGACTAACTCAATGATGATAAGGGCTTGGCTGGGACAGTATCAAAGCACGGTGGAATGCAGCTCCTGCCATGGGCGAAGGCTCAAGCCTGAATCTCTTGCCGTGACTGTCGGCGGCATGGATATCATGAGGCTCAGCGATTTGAGCGTGAAGGATTCATTTGAGTTCTTCAACCACCTGGAGCTCACCCCTTCCGAATCCGAGATAGCCAAGCAGATAATGAAGGAGATACACTCAAGGCTTGAGTTTCTTAGGAATGTCGGGCTCGAATATCTGACGCTTTCCCGGAGCGCAGCCACGCTTTCGGGAGGAGAGGCCCAGCGCATACGTCTGGCAAGCCAGCTCGGGTCGGCGCTCAGCGGAGTGCTGTATGTGCTTGACGAGCCTTCAATCGGCCTGCATCAACGTGATAACCAGCGGCTGATAAACACCTTGAAGGATCTCAGGGACATAGGCAACACTGTGCTTGTGGTTGAGCATGACGAGGACACTATCCGGCAGGCCGACTATGTTGTGGATCTTGGCCCCGGGGCGGGTGAAAGGGGCGGAAGCATAATCGCCAAAGGCACGCCGTCCGAAGTGGAATCCAATCCTATGAGCATAACAGGGCGGTTCCTCTCCGGCAGTCTCCAGATTCCTTTGCCCATGCTCAGAAGACCGGGCAATGGCAGGGTCATAACATTGACAGGGGCATCCAAGAACAATCTTAAGAACATCGATGTCAAGTTCCCTCTGGGGAAGATGATTGTCATAACGGGTGTTTCGGGAAGCGGCAAGAGCACGCTTCTGAACCAGGTGCTTGAGCCGGCTCTCAAAAGGCGATTCAACAGACAGCCTGAGCTGCGGGACGGCTATAGGGCCATTGATGGGCTGGAAGGCATCGACAAGGTGATAAGCATTGACCAGAGCCCCATAGGCAGAACGCCCAGAAGCAACCCGGCGACCTACGTGGGATTCTTCAACACAATCAGGGATCTTTTCGCTTCGCTTCCGGAGAGCAAGGCAAGGGGGTACAAGCCGGGGCGTTTCTCATTCAATGTGGCCGGCGGGCGCTGCGAAGCCTGCAAGGGCGATGGAACCCTTAAGATAGAGATGCAGTTTCTGTCCGATGTATACGTGAAATGCGATGTCTGCCACGGCAAACGATACAATCAGGAGACGCTTTCGATAAAATACAAAGGAAAGAGCATAAGCGATGTGCTGGATATGAGCGTGGCCGATGCTTACGAGTTCTTCAGCGCCGTGCCTTCCCTCAAGAACAAGCTTGGGATGCTCAAGCTGGTGGGGCTGGACTATATAAAGCTCGGTCAGAGCGCTCTGACTCTCAGCGGAGGCGAAGCCCAGAGGGTCAAGCTGAGCCTGGAGCTTTCCAAGTCCAGCACCGGCAAGACGCTTTATATACTGGATGAGCCTACAACCGGACTGCACTTTTCAGATGTGAAGAAGCTGATGGAAGTGCTTAGCGTGCTGGCCGACGAGGGCAACACGGTGATTCTGATTGAGCATAATCTGGATGTCATAAAGCTTGCGGATTATATAATAGATCTTGGTCCGGAGGGCGGCGACGAGGGAGGCCGCATCGTGTGCGCCGGAACCCCGGAGGAGGTTGCCATGTGCCCTCAGTCGTATACAGGAAAATATCTTAAGAGATACCTTGATGGGAACAAAGGCCGGTAGGACACTGCTTTTACTGATTCTTGCGGCATTGGCCGTCTTCCGTCTCGGCGCTGAGGATTTGCTGAAAGCTGAGGATTTGCTGAAAGCTGAGGATTTGCTGAAAGCTTCGGTGGAGAACGCCGATCTGCAATCTCTGCAGATGATGGCTCAGGCGTACCGCATTGATTCATCAGATGATGAGACTCAGCTGAGGGCTGATATCATGGCGTTTCTTGCCTCCGCTTATGGGGGAAGCGCAGAGCAGGCATTCATGGAGCATGGTTCAGATGCATTGTCCGCCGTGCCGGAGGAATCGGCGATATCGTCAGACAGCGCAGCAGACGATGGCGTAAGTCCGGAAACGGACAGCATCCAGAAAGAGGCTCAGTATACGCTCCGGATAAAGAACGCACTCTCGGTTTCTGTCTCGGAGTCGCTTATCGTTCTGGACGGGAACGTCAGCTTGTCATTTTCCGCACAGGGACAGGGGGATAAGACGCTCT
>JBQNBA010000073.1:0-9439 GCA_052170175.1 Sphaerochaetaceae bacterium
TCATGACGGACAGCAGGGCACGTTGATCATAGACGGGACTCCTGTAAAGGAGATTTCATTGAAGCAGGCTCTCAGCAAAAGCCGTTTCCAGCTTCGCGGCGCCCTCGATTTCTTCCTGGGCCCCGTCATAAAGCTCGGGGTGGCATGCACCATCCCGACAGACTTCACAATTGAATCACGGAACTTGAACCTCTTGATTCCCAACCGCGAGAAAATCAGCAAAGGCAAGTTCTCCATCACAATGCAGATGACGCTTTTCTAGCGCCAGTCTTTCCAATCGCCATTCCAGTCGTCTTTCCAGTCGTCTTTTCAATTCGTCATTCCAGTCGTCTTTTCAATTCGTCATTGCAATTCGCCGTATCAGGCAGAGCCCCCGGGGAAGTCTGTAACTTGACGGATGATTCGTGGTATTATCTTATATAGCTTCGATGCGAGAGCTTTGGGCTTGGAGGTTTTCTATGGCAAAAAAAGGCTTTTTGAAAGGATTGCTCGGCGCTGTCTCCGTCTGCATCGTGTCCTTCTTGGTGATATTCTTCTTATTCCCCGGCGCATCCGAGAAATACTTTGGCATGAGCTTCAGAAACGGTGACGTCTCCAAGGGAATGCAGGAAAGCAAGCAGCAGCTCGGAGAGATGATTGATGGTGTGAAGTCCGCCCTCAGAAGCAGCGGTGCGACTGAGCGGCAGATAAATGAGATAGTGGACTCGCTTAAGGAATCGGATGTCTGGGAGCAGATAAAAAGCGGGGCGGTCAACGGTTCGGATGCGGTCGCTTCGTTTGTCAAGCAGCAGGCAAGCAAGGTCAATGTCGATGTAGCAGTCGATAATATCAAGAGCGCCATTTCCAAAGTGGATTTCCAGAAGCTTGCAAAGAACATCTCATCATTTGCTTCCAGCACCATCAAGACCATCATGGACAAGCTTGATTGACGGAGGGTGGATGGATGGACGGCGGTTTTCAGGGCGATTTGTTTGAAGATTCCGGCAAGGACGCTTCGGTTTTGGGCGAAGCAGCAACGCTGGCCGGAGGGGAGCTCCTTGACCAGACGGCGGCGGACGGCAACTCGGGAGGCCGGCCCAAGCGTCTGTTCATATTGGATGGATACGGCATCATATATCGCTCGTACTTTGCCTTCATATCAAGGCCTCTCACGGACGGCAAAGGCAGCAACGTGTCCGCTGTGTTCGGCTTCTTCAACACCCTGATGATGATAATGGGCAAGTACCATCCCGATTACCTCGCTGTTGCAATGGATGCCATGGGCAAGACATTCCGTCATGAGCTTTATCCTGAGTACAAGGCAAACCGGGATGCGGCTCCGCCCGATCTCCATGCCCAGGTTCCCGTGATTCTGGAGATTCTGGAAGCGGCGGGCGTGCCTTTCCGAATGCAGGAGGGGATGGAGGCGGACGATATAATCGCCACATTGTCGCGCGAGGCAGGCAGAAAAGGCATCGACACCGTCATCGTCACCGGTGACAAGGATCTCATGCAGCTTGTCAGCGACACGGTCGATGTGCTCCGACCGCCCCGAAAGGGCGAGAAAGAGTACATGCTTTGCCGGCGGGAGCAGGTTCCTGAGCTTTACGGAGTCCGCCCTGACCAGATTGTGGACTACCTGACCATCCTGGGCGACAGTTCGGACAACGTTCCCGGAATAAAGGGCATCGGTGCGAAAGGCGCCGAGAAGCTGCTCTCCGATTACGGCACGCTTGATGAGGCGTATCGGCATCTTGACGAGATGACTCCATCCATGAAGGCCAGGATGGAGGCGGCGCGCAGCCATCTGCCTATGTCGCGGGCGCTTATACAGCTTAAGGACGACCTGTTTGAGGTTGATGACTTTGACAAGCAGGGGTTCTCGGTTTCCGCTGTCGACTGGTCTGCGGCCATCCCGCTTTTTTACGGAATAAACTCAAAGGCCCTGGCAGCGCAGGCCGCCCGACTGGCTGGAATGAAGCATGAAGCCCCGGCCGTGCAGCGGGAAGCAGTGCCGGCAGTCCCTCCTGAAGACGATGGATTTAAAGTAACGATGTCCCAAAAGCCTGATTACAAGGCGATAACAGATATATTAAAGCTTGATGAGGCATTGAAAAAAGCTTGCGCAATGGGCATTGTGGCCTTTGACACTGAAACGACAAGCCTCAATGAGATGGAAGCCTCGCTTGTGGGGTTCTCCTTCTGCTCTGAGGTGGGCCGGGCGTTCTACGTTCCGCTTGTATGCGATGGCCGGAGAATCCTGGAGGAAGCTCCTGTTGTTGATTGCCTGCGCCGCAATCTGGCAGGAATCCGCATAGTGGGGCAGAACATCAAATATGACTACAATGTGCTCAGGCGCGCCGGACTGGTGCTGGAGAATCTTCACTTTGACACGATGCTGGCAGCCTGGCTGCTGGATTCCGACAGCGGCGTTTACAACATGGACGACCTGGCCGAGCGTTATCTTGGCTACAGGACAGTGCGCTTCGAGGACGTGGTTCCCAAGGGGCAGGTGTTTTCCGACATAGGCCTGGACGATGCCGTCAGATATGCGGCGGAGGACAGCGATGTGACATGGGCGCTTTATCAGCTGTTGAGCCACAAGCTTGAGAAGGCCGGGCTGACAGGTGTGCTTTCTGACATAGAGATGCCGCTGGTGAAGGTCATAGCCGACATGGAATACAACGGCATTGCGCTCGATTCCCATAGGATTGAAACGCTTTCCGCCGAACTTGAGAAGGAGAGGTCGCAGGTCGAGGCGCAGGTGTTCCGGATCTGCGGCAGATCTTTTAACCTCAACTCTCCAAAGCAGCTTCAGGAAGTGCTGTTTGTCGACAGGAACATGCCGACCGGAAAGAAAACGAAATCCGGATTCTCCACAGATTCCAATGTTCTGGAAGACCTAGCCCGAAAGACTGATGACCCAGTCCCTGCTCTTATCCTCAGAAGCAGATTCCTCACAAAGCTGAGAGGCTACTGCGAGCAGCTGCCCGGTCTTGTCAACCCCTCCACCGGGAGGATTCATACCAGCTTCCTCCAGACAGGCACCGGAACGGGAAGGCTGTCGAGCAAGAATCCCAACCTGCAGAATATCCCTGTGAGGACCGATGAAGGCCGGATGATAAGAAGCGCTTTCCATGCTCCGGATGACTGCGTTCTGCTTTCGGCGGACTACAGCCAGATAGAGCTTGTCGTGCTGGCTCATTACAGCCAGGATCCTGCTCTTCTGAACGCCTTCCGAAGCGGAGACGATGTTCATAAGGCCACCGCCGCGCTGATATTCGATGAGTTCCCCGAGATGGTCACCCCTGAGCAGAGAAGAATCGCCAAGACAATCAATTTCGGCGTCATATACGGGATGTCGGCGTTCCGGCTCAGCAATGAGCTTGGACTCCCCAGACGCAAGGCGCAGGAATTCATAGACTCTTACTTCGGCAAATACAGGGGCATCCGGGATTTCGTGGAGCGGGTGAAGGCCGATGCGAGCAGGACGCAATCCGTCAGGATGTTGTTCGGGCATCAGCGCAAGGTTCCTCAGATTGCCTCGGCAAACAAGTTGGAGAGGGCTGGCGGCGAGAGAATAGCGGTGAATTCCGTGATTCAGGGAACGGCTGCCGAAATCATGAAAAAGGCGATGATAGGCATAAGGAAGGCGCTTGATGAGGGCGGTTTCAAATCGCGTCTTCTGCTGCAGATTCACGATGAGCTGATATTCGAGGCCCCCCTTGAGGAGATTGATGCAATCAAGACGCTGGTGCATGATGTGATGACAAGCGCCGCATCGCTGTCTGTGCCGCTTCGATGCAGCCTGGAGACCGGCTCCGACTGGGGGCAGATGCATTGAGCAGGATAATCGGAATCACAGGCAAAAGCTGCTGCGGGAAGAATCATATAGCTCAGCTGCTGGAAAAGAGGGGCTGGGAATGCATAGACGTGGATGCAATCGGGCATGAAGCGCTTGATGAAGCCGCCATTGAGGTGGAGGCGGCGTTCAATCTGCCCCATGAGGAAAAAATAGACCGCAGGATGCTTGGCCGCATTGTGTTCGCCGATTCCGGCAAGCTGAAGACGCTTGAGAGGATAATCCATCCCAGAATGGCAGAGCGGGTCAAGGCCATGGCAACAGCTTCAAAGGCTCCGTTCGTGGCCATCAACGCCGCAATCCTCCACCGGATGAAGCTGGATAGAATCTGCGATGCGATAATCTACGTGAAGGCTCCGTTCAGAGTGCGCTTCATGCGGGCCCGGCGGCGGGATGGAATCAGTTTCAATGACTTCGTGGCAAGATCGCGAAGCCAGAAAGATGTGAACAGCAGGAATTTCCAGAAGGGGAAAAGGGTTATCGTTCTGTCCAATGTGAAGAACGAAAAGGAAATCAATCGACAAATCGACAGGATTTGTGATAGACTTTCATAAAAGGGTTCAGGCGAGGTTTCCCCTAATGACACGGAAAAGTCGGAGTGTTCTTCTTGCAGTGATGATTGTTCTTCTCATATATCTTCTGGCGCTTGTCATAGTCACGCGTCCTTCTTATGAAGATTCCATGCGGGAGAAGATGATTCATGAAATAGGGGGATTGCCGTCAACGGAGTCCGGCGCAATGTCTGTCGGATTGGAGCCGTCAGCAGACGAGCCTGCCAATGCAAGAGCTTCGCTTTCCGAGGAAGATGCAAGACGATTGATTCGAGAGGAAATCCAGGCGGCAGGCGCCTTGATGCAGCCGAAGGCTTCTGTGCTTTCTGAACTTGACATCAATGAAATCGCCGATACGGTCTATCCGACTGTGCTTTCCCGCGTTGTGGACACTTTCTCTGATTCCAGGCAGCTTCAGAAGGCGGTCATAGACTGGATGGTGGATAACCGGGACGAGCTGATAGAGGATATGATAGCGGCGGTCGTGCGTTCAAATGAGCTTTCCGGCGCCGTATATGAAATCATGGTTGCGAATGCCGATTCTCTGGCTCCTTATTTTGCTGATGCCATGGCTGCAGGCAGCTCTGGTGCCTTTGCCTCTATGATTCTCGATATCTTGCAGAAGCATCCGGAAGTCGCCGAAGACTTGCTTGCCCGGATGATTGAAAGAAAAGATGAGCTTGCAGCCGCCGTTGAGCCGCAGCTGCTGGAGAAGGTGATTGCTCTGATTCCGAAGCAGGAGGCTGCCCCTTCCGCCGATTCCACTGTTGTGTCCGCCGCAACAGAGCCTGTGCTTGCCGCACTGCCTGCATCCGCCGCGCTGCCTGAATCTGCCGCAGAGGCGGCCGGGATTGAGGAACCTGATTTAATAAACCGGCTTCTGGAAGACGACTGGGCGGCTCGTCTGTTCTCCGAACGCAGCGAAGCGGTGAAGCTGACCGATGAGGAATATGCCATGCAGCAAGCCGAAATGAGACGGTCTGTGATAGAAGGCTTCCTCAGCCGGATTCAAGGCGACTGATATCGAAGGGCGACTGATATCGATGAGAATAGCAGCTTGCGCCGATCTGCATCTTGATAGAATACCTGCCTGCTTGGAAGGAACAAGCGTCGCTTCCGGTCATTATGTCTGGGACAGGGTTGTTGATTTCGTGATTTCAGGAAAGTTCGATGTCCTTCTGCTCTCTGGTGATGTGATGGACAGCGAGAAGTCCTGGTTCGCCTGCTACGGCCCGCTGATTTCAGGGTTGTCCAGGCTTAAGGACGCCGGTGTCTGCGTGATAGGAGTGTCGGGGAATCATGATTATTCGGCGTTCGCCCAGATTGCCAGGCACGATTCGGACAAGATAACGATTCTGGGCGAGGACGGACGCTGGGGCTTCAAGGATCATGGTGGATTCAGATTCATAGGATGGTCTTTTTCAAGCCAGTGGCACAAGGGTGACCCGATGGCGCTGCTTGATTTGAATCTCCTGAACTTCCCTGGACCCAAGATAGGGCTGCTGCATTGCGATCTTGACCCAATCGGAGAGTCAAGCTATGCGGGGGTCCGCAGCGCTGAGCTGGAAAGCTGCGGGGTGGATCAATGGTTCCTCGGACACATCCACAGACCCTCTGCGCCCGGGCGGGTATTGTACTGCGGCTCTCCTTATCCGCTTGACCGTTCCGAGGAGGGCTTTCATGGAATCTGGACTATGAAGGATGCCGGCAAGCCCGAGTTTGTCCAGCTCGCCCCGTTTGTCCATCAGACGCTGGAGGTTGATGTCACGGAGGTGAAGGAAATAAACCCGCATATAGTTGATTGCTGCAGCAATAGGGCCAAGGCGCTGTCCGGTGAGTCGGGGCTGCCTCTTGATAAGGTGCTGTTCAACCTGACTTTGAAGGGCATCGCATCTTCCGGATTGGAGCTGGGGCAGGAGAGCTTGAAAGAGCTATGGACTGATGATTTCAGGATACTTGACTTCAAGGATGCGACAGAGCCGGCGCTTGATCTGAAAGAGCTTTCCATTCGTCCGGGTCCGGTCGGTGCCATTGCTTCGGTGATGCTTGACCCGCCGAATCAGCTTCTTGATGAGATAAGAAGCAATATAAGCTCGCTTCAGAAGTCCAGGTTCAAGCTTCCCAACGAGCCTTTTGATGAAAAGGAGTTCCTTATAAAGGCCGCCCGGAGGCTTCTGAAAGCCATGCTTGCCCAGACGGAGGCGCGGAATGGGTAGAGTTATCCGCATAAAGACCGTCAGCCTCGTGAAAGCCCCGGGATACAGGAGCGGTGAATTCAAAAGCCCGCTTTCCTTCTCGGAGGGGGTCAACATCGTCTGCGGTCCGAACGGAAGCGGCAAGACCACCTTGTCAAACGGCATCAGAAGCACGGTTTTTCCATTCAAGAAAGAGGGCTTCGAGGTTTATTGCACGGCAAGTGACGGAGCTTGTGATTACGATCTTTCATTTTCCAACGGCCGCCAGGAGCAGCATTGCCGTCAGACGGGGGAAGCGCGTCTGCCCGGGGTTCCGGCTCCTGATGGCGCTGCCAGCTACGGAATTCAGTTCGTTGATTTGATGCAGAATTCTGCCGATGACCTTGCCCAGATGATACGCAAGGAGATTTCATACGGGATTGATATGGACAAGGCCAAGCGTGAATCAGCGGAGACGATGCCTTTCCCGAGGGCTAAGCTGGAATCCATAGAAGCCCTTAGGAAGCGGCTTTCCGACAGCTCTGAAAAACAGCATTTGGCTGTTGAGCTCAGCAGAAGGATAGATGCCCATGAGGCCGCCATAGCGGGTCTGCCGTCCCTGCAAAGCAGGCTTCTCGATTGCGAGCAAGCCATGACCTTGAAGGAGAACGCCGAGAAACTGGCCGGACTGCAGCTGCGTCTCGAAGGCTTTGACGTTGCGATAGAGAAAGTCTCGGAGGACACTCTAAGGCGGCTTGACGATTTGAAGCAGGCGTATGATAAAGCGGCGTCCGAGCGGCAGGAGCTTGTTTCCCGTATCAATGCGCTGCAGCAGGAGAAGGAAAGCATAGGTATTGACCCATCGGTTGATCCTGTCCGGCTGCGAAACCGCATTGAACGGCTCTCCGCGGTTGAGTCCGACCTTGCCCGGGCGCGCAGCGGGTTTGATGAATGCCAGGCGGCATGCGACTCATTCCAAGAGCAGTTCGGATGGCTTGGAATCGATTCGGATAAGACCTCGCAGGGAAAGGCGTCTGCAGCAGCGCTCCTTGATGCGCTTGGCAGGGCATCGGCGGAATCGGAGAAGGTCAGGGGTGATCTTGTGATAGCCCGAAGACGGCTTGAGATGTTTGATTCAGAGAGAAGACCCTTCGGCGCCCGTCTTCATAGAAAGTTCCCTGATAGTGTGTCCCCTGACGGCGAACCCACTGATGGAAAGTCCCCTGACGGTGAAGAAAGCGGCTTGGATGCACAGCCCTCTCTCGTGGCGGAGCTGGAGGATGCGAAGAGGCGTATTCAGAAAGCCATCGGCGCCCCGAGAAGAATGCGGAGCCTTGCTCTGCCGATTTGCATTGCCGGCTTATCGCTGACGCTGGCAATCGTTCTCCGGAGCTGGATTCCTTCTGCCGCCGGTGTCGTGGCAATGTTTGGCCTTATGCTGGCAATAAGAGAGAGCAAGGTCAGGATTGATATCCCGGAAGACATTCTGGATGAGTTTTTTATAACAAAATCAAATAATCAGACCATGGAAGCCTGCCTTAATGCCGTTGAGAGGATTCAGGCCGGCATAGATTGGCTTTCGGAGCTTGCTGCACGCAGGAGGGAGCTTGAAGCGGCGGAGGCCGGCTTTGAGCGGTGGCGCACACGTTATTCTGAGGCGGCGGCAGCTCTTGGGATAAGCATCGATGACCCCGGATTTGAGGGCAGGCCGTTCTTCAATTATTCCAATGAGATTTCAAAATATCTGGATGCTCTGGGAAAGCTTGGAAAAGCGGCCGTTGAAGTTTCGAATCTTGAAGCAGCCCGGCAGAGCAGCCTTGCAGAGCTGTCCGTCCTGATAGGCGACAGGCTTGGCGATTCCTCGCTTGCCATTGACAAGGCGCATATGGCGGAGGACGGGCTTAGACGCCGGAACGAGCTTGAAAAGGCGATTGCCGGCGACAAGAGGCAGCTTGAACGAAGCGAGGAGGCTTTGAAGGATGCATCGAGCAGGCTTGATTCTTTCTGGGCTGCCCTTGGGCTTGAAGCGGGCGACGAGAAAACGCTTTCCAGCCTTGCCGCCGGGCGTGAGGAGCATCAGAGGATAAAGGACGAGATTTCGGTGCTGCGTTCGCAGATGTCTGTTTCCGCTGAGGCTGCAAAGCTGGCGAAGTCGGACAGGCAGGCATTGGAAGAGCTCAGGGCGGGTCTGGCGGAAGACATAAGATACGCCGAGGAGCGCAGAGAGGAGCTTGGGAGAGACCGCAATGAGTACGGGAAACTCATTGATTCGGATGAAATCGCCCAATGCCGCATGGAGCTTGACAAACGTCTTGATGACCTGAGAAGGGATTGGGAGGAGTATTCCATTCAATTCATAACCCCCAGGATTGCGGATGAGGTGGCCAAGACGGCGATTTCAGATAAGACCCCCCGGCTTCTGGAGCTTGCCCGTGCATGGATGAAGCGATTCACGGAGGGGCAGCATGATGTGCAATTCGCAGATGATTCATTTGCCTCCTACGACAGCTCCAAGGGCAGGATGTTCAGCACTGCAGCGCTTTCAAGCGGAACAAAGGCGCAGCTGCTTCTGGCCCTGCGTCTGGCGGCTATTGAAGTTCAGGAGAAGGAAGCGGCCTACCCGCTGTTCCTTGATGAAGTGCTTGCCAACAGCGATGACCAGCGTTCCGAGGCGGTCGCCGGCGCTCTGGCGTCGATTGCAAAAGGGCGGCAGGTTTTCTTCTTCTCTGCTCAGGACAATGAGAACGGCATGATTCTCCAGAAGTGCCGTGAGATGGGCGTGCCATCGGCTGTCATAAATCTGGACGCAAGGGAGAGGACAGCCGGCGAAGCTCTGGCATTTGTCCCCAGAGAGCATAAAAGCTATCGTTTTG
>JBQNBA010000074.1:0-9222 GCA_052170175.1 Sphaerochaetaceae bacterium
AGTGATAGACTACAGTATCGAAAACGGCTTCATAGTCGTGCCTGTCGAGGCTCTTTTGAAGCATGAATCGATATTCAAGTAAGGAGATTATGGCATGTTCATGAGGATGATTCGCGGAACGTTCCTTAGGCAGTGGAGAAAGATGGCCATGATAGCCTTGACAATAGCTCTCGGCGGCTCCCTTGCCACTGCGATGATAAGCGTTGTGCTTGATGTCGGCGATAAGGTCAATCAGGAGCTCAAGACCTATGGCGCCAATATCACCGTGGTGCCGAAGGCCTCTTCAATCATAAGCAGTCTATATGACATCGAGGGGGGCGGTTCGGCCAAGGCTTATCTCAGAGAGGAGGAGCTTGGCAGCATAAAGACGATTTTCTGGGCTTTCAACATAGTTGATTACGCCCCGTTCATAAACGTTGAAGCGACTTTTGATGATGGATCTTCGGCTTCTGTAGTGGGCAGCTGGTTCAATCATCACATGGAACTTCCAACAGGAGAGACGCTTGATGCAGGAATAAACAGCCTGCGAAGCTGGTGGGAGATAAAGTCCGGCTCTTGGGTCGACGAGCAGGTCTCATCCGATGGCAACGTTGCGATGGTGGGCAGGATTCTGGCTGAGAAGAGAAACATATCTGCAGGAGATGTTGTCCATGTCAAAGGCTCCAAGGGAGAAGCTCTGCTGCATGTGGTCGGCGTCTACGAGGCGGGCGGGGAGGAGGACAGCAGGATTTATGTGCCTCTGTTCACTGCCCAGGCGCTTGACGGTCTTGAAGGGTGTATCGACAGCATAGAAGTCAGCGCCCTCACCACACCGGACAATGAGCTTGCGGCCAAGGCTGCCAAGGATCCCGGCTCCTTGACTGTGGCTCAGTATGAAACTTGGTACTGCACAGCATATGTCAGTTCAATCTGCTACCAGATTCAGGAGGTTGTGACCGATTCGGTTGCCTCTCCCGTAAGGCAGGTAGCGGCCTCTGAAGGTGCGATTCTGGATAAGACGAAGCTTTTGATGATTCTGATAATGGCGCTCAGCCTTGTCGGTTCCGCATTGGGCATCAGCAACCTGGTCACCGCAAGCGTGATGGAGCGCAGTGCGGAGATAGGGCTTATGAAGGCTATAGGAGCGCACAACGGCGCAGTCACGGGGTTGGTTCTGACAGAGATTCTGCTGACGGCAGTCATAGGGGGAGCCGCAGGATTCGGGGCAGGCATTGGATTTGCCCAGATAATAGGCCATACGGTATTCGGCTCATCAATTCAGATCAGATCCATGGTTGTCCCGATAGTTGCGATTCTTATTGTGCTGGTCACTTTGGCGGGGAGCATGCCTGCTATACGGATGCTTCTTAAGCTGGAGCCAGCGGAAGTTCTGCATGGAAAGTAGAATGACACAGTAGAATGACATGAGGAAAACAGCAGACCGGCATAGAAAACCAGGAGAAAAGCAGGAGATTGCTGCATGAAACAGAACAGAAAGATGTTTTTAAGAATGATCACCGCCTCTTTGCTGAGGCGAAGATCCCGGATGATAGTTGCTCTTCTATCCATCGCCATAGGCGGAACTATTCTATCCGGCCTTGTGACAATCTATCATGATGTGCCACGGCAGATGGGCGCCCAGTTCAGGAACTATGGGGCAAACATGATATTGACACCGTCGGAGTCAAGCTTCACATATGATGATTTCAATGACAGCGTGTCCTGCATATCCTCCGGCGACCTTGTGGGGGCCACTCCGTACAGGTACAAGACCGTGCGTATTCATGAGCAGCCTTTTCAGGTCGCAGGGACAGTGATTGATGGAGTGAGAAAGACAAGTCCATACTGGTCTATTGATGGAGCCTGGCCTGCCGCCCAAAGGGAAATGCTTCTGGGGAAGAATGTTGCTGGTAATCTTGGACTTTCAGCTGGCAGCAGGGTGTCTGTTACCTATACCCCGGAGGATTTGAATGAACTTGATTCGGTTATAGACTTTGTTGTGACCGGCATTGTGGGCACTGGTGGAAATGAAGAAAACTATGTCTACATGTCACTTGAAGATATGCAGGCGCTTACGAATGAGACGAATGTATTTGACATAGCCGAGCTAAGCGTGTCCGCAACATCGGAGGGGCTTAGGAATTATGTTGACAGGATAACTGACAGCGTGGAAGCCGTGACCGCCAACCTTGTGAAGCGTGTCACTGCCAGCGAAGCGACGGTTCTTTCAAAGCTTCAGTCCCTCGTGCTTCTTGTGACAGTCATTGTGCTGGTTTTGACAATGATATGCGTTGCAACCACAATGACAGCCGTGGTGTCTGAGAGACGGAAGGAAATAGGGCTTAGAAAGGCGATAGGAGCCTCTGATACAAGCCTTATAATGGAGTTCATTGGAGAAGGGATGGTTCTCGGCGGCGCAGGGGGGCTGATTGGCTCTCTGGTAGGCTTCGCCTTTGCCCAGATGGTAAGCATTAATGTGTTCGGAAGCCGCATAGTCCTGCATCCTGTGCTTGTGCCTGTGACTATAGTCATTTCAATCATCATCACCGGTCTGGCCAGCCTGTCGCCTATAAGAAGCGCCACTAAGATAGATCCCGCATTGGTGTTGAAAGGAGAATGAGAATATGAGTCTGCTGGAATTTAGAAATGTATCAAAGATATATGGCGAGCTCCATGCCTTGAACGAGGTCAGCTTCAAGGTGGAGAGGGGAGAATGGGTGTCGGTCATGGGGCCTTCCGGATCCGGCAAAAGCACACTGATGAATATAATAGGCTGCATGGACAAGCCGACCAAGGGAAACGTATTGCTTGATGGTGTTGATATCACCACTCTTGCGGCGAAGAAGCTTACAATGATAAGAAGGGACAAGATAGGTCTCATCTTCCAGCAGTTCCATCTGGTAAGCTACCTCAATGCCGTGGAGAACGTCATGCTTGCCCAGTATTATCACAGCATAACGGATGAGAAAGAGGCTTATGAGGCTCTTGAGCGGGTGGGGCTTGCAGACAGGGCGAAGCACCTTCCCAGCCAGCTTTCCGGCGGCGAGCAGCAGCGGGTCTGCGTCGCGAGGGCTTTGATCAATCATCCGGAGATAATCCTTGCCGATGAGCCTACCGGAAACCTGGATGACGCAAACGAAGAGATAGTGGTTGACCTTTTCAGCAAGCTTCATGCGGAGGGAACAACCCTTATTGTGGTCACTCATGATCCTGAAGTGGGAGAAGTGGCGCAGAGACAGCTTATTCTAAGGAACGGAAAGATAGTCAAGGAGACAATCAACCCTGACTTTACGGGTAAAATTAACTTCGACGTTGTTTGATTGATGTTGCATTATTGATCAGGGGGATATTATCATGAGGAAAGCTTTTCTTATCATGCTTTTAGTCTCTGCCTGCCTTCTTGCGGCCACAGGCTGCGGCAAGTGAACTATGAAGATGGGACATATACCGGCGTCAGTTCTGTTTTCACAAATGATGATGGAACGGATGACGGCAATGGGTACGGCGTGGTTACTGTCACATTCAAGGACAATGCGGTTGCAGACTGCGTTTACCAGACATTCGAGGAGAATGGAAAGCTCAAGGACAGGGACTATGGCAAGAAAGGAGGGGTCATTGCTAACAGGGATTACTATAACAAAGCTCAGAAAGCAATTGCAGCCTGCGATGAGTATGCCAGCCAGCTTATTCAAAACGGCGGGCTTGATGGGATAGATGCGATATCAGGGGCAACCATAAACTATAATGAATTTGTTGAGGCCGCAAAGGACGCCCTTGGGCAGGCGGCGGTGTCCGACAGGCAACCATAGAGCATTAAGGTTTGCAGAAGATGAAGGTTTTCCGGAAGATGGAGGTTTTCAGAGGATGAAGGGTTTTCTTAAGCATGCTGCCATAAGCTCCATCGGGGTCTTCTTACTCATTGGCTTTCCGTTTCTGACGACAAGCTACTGCCGTGACCTTATTAAGGAAGGGCATGTGGATGTTGTTGCTTCGGCAAGCATTATATTGGATCAACCCTCAGGCGACTATGTAGTGCTTATCAACTCCAGGCTTCATCCAAACAAGAACATACTGAAGTTCTGGATAGACTTCTTCAGCGGCCATGAAGTGACTTTCACATTCGAGGACATATCCTGTTCCGTGGCGCGTGGGGATGCAGGAGCCTTGGAGATGGCGCAAAGCTTCCGCTCCAGGCTTCCGGAGAACCAGATGGTCGTGATGCCGGAGGATTCCACGCTTCTTCTTTCTCGTGCGGATAACGGAAAATTCGACATTATAATAATGTCAGCCGAATTTATTGAGAAGAAAAAAAACTGCACATCCTATGGCGATGATATTATAGTGATAAATCTGATTGGCGGTTCTTCGACAGGGTGCAGGATGACGGACTGGCAGGAACGTCAGAAGCGTCAGGAGCGCCAGAAGTGTCAGGAGGGGAAAAAAGCGGATGCGTAAGGTTAATGCCTTTCTAGGGATAGCCATCATTATTCTTCTTCTCTTGCATGGTATATCGGGGGCCTTCCAGCTTATCGGGATAATACCTGGGGGCAATGCGCTCAGACAGGGGCTTTCATGGCTCATGGTGTCTGCCTTGGCGCTTCATGCGTTCATCGGAGTGAAGCTTACGATTGACACGCTGAAGGCCATCAAAAAGAGCGGTGCCTCGTATTTCAGGGAGAACAAGCTGTTCTGGATAAGAAGAATCAGCGGCTTTGCGATAATCGTTTTTGCCATCTACCATGTATGCATATTCATGAGTCCGGATGGAGAGGATTTCCGGCTGGCATTGTTTGAGGGCGGGCAGCTTGCGGGAAGCCTGCTTCTGGTGCTGTCCGTGTGCCTGCATGTTCTGTCAAACATCAAGCCCCTGATGATTTCCTTTGGCGCAGATAAGGCAAGGAAGTTCATTGTGGATATCCTTTTCGTCCTGGTTGTGGCAATGCTTTTGTGCGCAGTGGCGTTTGTCGTCTATTATCTGAGATGGAATGTGCTTTGGAGGACAAGAGACGGCTAGAATGGGATCGATTAACATCGTAGGGGCGGGTCTTGCAGGACTTTCTGCAGCCATGACTTTAGCCGAAGCTGGGATTCACTCCAATCTTATATCCGTGCAGCCGTCCGAAAGGGCGCAGTCGGTTCTTGCGGAGGGCGGAATAAACGGCGTGCTTGATACTATGGGGGAGGCGGATTCCACGGAGCATCACTTCAACGATACGATGTCCGCCGGCGGCCAGCTGGCTGACGAGAAAGCTGTGAGGGGCCTTGTGGAGAATGCTCCGCATATAATAAGACGTCTCTATGCGCTGGGTGTCCCGTTTTATTCAAAAGATGGCGTGATTCAGCAGCGCAATTTCGGCGGCCAGAAAAAGAAAAGAACCGCTTTCGCAAAAAGCAGCACAGGCAAGGTCATTATGTCCGCGCTCATAGATGAGGTGCGCAGGCATGAAGCCGCTCATATTGTCACAAGATACCCTAGTCATGAATTTCTCAAGCTGGTTCTGGATGATTGCAACCGTTGTGCAGGCGTTGTGATAATGGATTCTTATCGTCATGATGTTATTCGGCTTGAAGGGTCTGTCATATTGGCCGTTGGTGGTATGAACGGACTGTTTCATGGCCTTACGACAGGAACCACCGTCAACAGCGGCGATGCTTTGGCAAAGGTCTTTTCCCAAGGGGTGAGGCTGAGCAACCTTGAGATGATTCAATATCATCCTACAACCATCGGCATACCGGGAAAAAGATGCTTGATAAGCGAGGCGGCAAGAGGCGAGGGGGGAAGGCTTTATATCGAAAGACAGGGGAAGCCTTGGTATTTCATGGAAGAGAAATACCCCGAACTGGGCAATCTCATGCCACGGGATGTGATATCCCGTGAGATGCATTTCGCCCTGCATGACGAGGATTGCGGCAATCAGGTCTATCTTGACCTTAGAGCGTTGGGAAAAGACATCTGGAGCAAGCGACTGCCTGACCTTCGCAATGAGGTTATGGACTATCTCGGCATTGACCCCGCTGAATCTCCTGTGCCGGTGGAGCCCGGAATCCACTATTTCATGGGCGGGATAGATGTTGATGATAAGCACAGGGCAAGCATCGCCGGTCTTTATGCGGCCGGGGAATGCTGCTCGCAGTATCATGGCGCAAACAGGCTTGGGGGGAACTCCATGCTTGGGGCGATATACGGGGGACTTGCGGCAGCCTCATCTGCCATCGATGATTCCGTGGACGTGCATGTTGATGATGAAGATAAAGAAGATTATGCAGATGAGACATGCGAATCAGCCTCAGCTGTCGTTGTGAACGAGGTGTGCAGCATATTGTCTTCCACAATGCTGATTGTGAGAGACGAAGAAACTCTTCAGAGGGGCCTTTGCGCTTTAAGGGAAATGGCTAGGCATGATGACCTGAATACAAGAGAAAAAGAGCGTATAAGAGTTGGCGAGGCGATAGTGATGTCTGCAATCATGAGACGGGAGAGCAGGGGCGCCCATTACAGGGAGGACTATCCCCGCAGAGACGATTCGATGCGCACTCTGATCACAGCGTCATTTGAAACGGAGGTCAAGGTTGCGTTCAGAGGGTAGGGTCATTGAGCATGATGCCATTGAGAATAAAGCCATTGGAAACAATGCCGTTGGAGACAAGGCCGTCTTGGATATGCGCCTAAGGATTCTCCGGAGAAAATCCCCGCATGACAAACCATGCTGGCAGGAGATTGATTATCATACACAGGATTTCAGGGCAACTGTGGCCAGTGCGCTTGCTGAAATAAACGAGTCGGGAAATTACAGGGACACGGAAGGCAGAATTGTGGAGCCCATACGCTGGGAATGCAGCTGCCTTCAGAAGAAATGCGGTGCCTGCGCTATGATAATCGACGGACGCCCCAGACTGGCATGTGACAGCCGCCTGATGGACTATTCAAGGAAAAAGATTCTTGCAATCGAGCCTTTCCGGAAATTCCCTGTAATCGCGGACCTGATAGTTGACCGCAGCATTCTGTATGACAATCTGAGAAGGCTGGAAGCATGGGCGGAAGAGGACATGAAGGTTTCTGATAAGAACACGGAGAAAACGCATGAGGCTTCGAGATGCCTCCAATGCGGCTGCTGCCTCGAGGTCTGCCCGAATTTCAGCTTTGATGGCGATTTCTTCGGGATGGCTGGGGTTGTGCCTGCATCCAGGCTTCTGCTGAACATGTCTGACAGGGATAGGGCAAGAGTACGGAAGCTTTATGACGGGCATATCTACGCAGGTTGTGGCAAATCTTTATCCTGTAAGAATATATGCCCACAGAAGATTGATTCCGAGCAAATGCTTGTGAACTCCAATGCAATTGCCGTATGGAGAAGGGGAAATAATAAGGATAGTCGATAAAATGGGGCTTTTGCCGCCATGCTTTATGCGAAAAACGGTCTGCTTGCGCCGGCCCATGTGGATGCCATGACCGGATACCGGTATTACCATATAACCCAGTCGGCGCAGCTTGACCTCATTCAGAGCATGAAGCTTTACGGCATGACATTGAAGGAGATAAAGCGCCAGCTTTCCAACAAGAGCCTCGATAACATGCATGGCATTTTGACGCGGCAACTGGAGATGCTGGACGATAGGATAGGGACGATGATGGAGCGGCGCAGGGCGATTGAGCGCCGGCTTGAGAATCTTGAGCGTTACCGAAGCCTGCCAAATGTGATATGCAAATGACATGCCATGACGATTCCGGCAGGACACGCCACTGGAATGAGGGCGATTGTGATATGGTTTTCCAGTTCGATTTGAATGACATAGACAGCGAGAACGGGAAGTGGAATCTCAGGGCTTCTTCCGTCCCGGCTGCTTCAAAGATAATCGATCGCTGGCAGAAAGCGGTCGAATGGAATTCCCTTTTTCTTTCCAACCACGATGAGCCTCGTCCTGTCTCTCGCTGGGGCTGCACTGACTCTCCAACGCTTTGGGCAAGAAGCGCCAAGGCTCTTGGCGGGGCTATGCACCTTCTCCGTGGCACGAGCTTTATCTATCAGGGAGAGGAGATTGGCATGACAAATGCTCCGTTCAGGAGCTGCGCCGAGCTCAGGGATCTAGAGAGCCTCAACTATCTGAATCTAGCCTCCGGCGAAAAGGATTTCAATGACAGGTGGAAGGCTGTTCTGGCAAATGGGCGTGATAATGCCAGAACTCCCATGCAATGGAACGCAGACCGATTCGGAGGCTTCTCCTGTGCAGAGCCTTGGATGATGATTAACCCTGATTACAGGTCGATAAATGTCGCCAGCCAGGAGGGTGATCCTGATTCCATCCTTAATTTCTATAAAAAAAATCATCAGGCTGAAAACAAAGGACCAGCTGTTCATCGATGGAAGCTGCAAGGTTCTGACTGCTTCTCATCCTCAGATACTCGCCTATGAAAGAAAACTTGGCATCCGTGTTGCGGTAGTTATGGCCAACCTCTCGTTCTCTGATGCAGCGATCAAGCCCTGCGTGGATGATGTGGGATTGGTTGACTGCGGGAGATTGGCTGACTGCATAGGGCGTGGATGCAGGGTTCTTCTGTCCAACATCGATGACGAGGTCTCCAGGCCGGAGATTCTTCTGCCGTTTGAGCTGCGAGTGTGTGAAATAAGCGGCTGAGGCTTTCTTCTGTCCTTAGTCTTGCATGAACGCAGTCGGCCGTGGGCAGAGCAGGTGAAAGGAGGGGTGGGGAATAAAGCGGAGAAGGGTCAAGGAATGCCGGCGGTCAGAGGATTGTTATGGTTCCGTCCTCCTTGATTTCCAGCGTGTCGCCCGTCTTGACTGCGGCCAAGAAGTCCTTTCCAAGCTGGTCGATGGCTATCACATTGCTGTTCTCCCACACTCGTGCAAGAACAATGCCGCTCGCCGCCAGCGGGTCGATGTGCTTGCTGAAAAGGAAGGCGGCGGGATTGGCCTTCATCGCACAGACCGTCTGGATGACAAGCCCGCCCGTGGTGGAGCCGATGGTGACGGGAAGGCACAGAGCCTTGCCTGTGAGGTTCCCTGGAAGGTCGCCAGGGAATTGACGCCGCTATGGGAGACTATGGCCTCGCCGATGAAGGTTCCGCCTGCCAGCACTCTTCCTTTGAACTGCCTGGATTGCTTGGTTTGCTTGGATTGCTTTGACTGTTTGGGCTGTTTGGATTGAGCGGACTGATTCATTTTGCACCTCCAGTGATTTTCTCAAGAATCTCGGCATCCTTGTAGTAGCGAGCCATGGAATAGGTT
>JBQNBA010000075.1:0-9080 GCA_052170175.1 Sphaerochaetaceae bacterium
TATCTTGATTCACAGGATGTTTCGGTTAGATTTTTTCGTGATACAACACGTATGGATGAAGAGGGTTCCCTCAACCCTTTCAAGCACCTCGAACGCCGCTCAAAAGATACAGGGCATTCAAGCACCGGTCTCTTGCCGAGCCGCTTCCAAGGCCTTCTCCAGCCTGCCGATTTCATCCGGGCGCAGTCTTTGCAGAAAAACAAAACCCTTGATGGATTCTTTGACCGCCATATCAGAAACCATCTTCTTGTCAATCAGATACGAAGCGGGGCAGTTGCGATTCCGTGCGATTTCATCACGCGCCATGAAAAGGTTCTTAAGGAACACCCTTGTGCGACGGCTCATCCGGCTGTACCCCGCCGCCCTCTCCCACTCCGGCCTGTCAGGATGCGAAGACCTGGCGCAATGCTTCATCTGAGCCTCGACCCGCTTTGCAAGCTTAGGATTTCCGGCCAGCTCCTGCGTCAAGGCGTTCTTGAGCTGGAAAAGATACCGCACATCATCCAAGGCGTATCTGATTTGCTCCTTCTTAAGAGGTCTTGTCAGCCAATTCGACATCTGCTTGCGCTTCTTGCCCCCCTTGCCGGCAGTCCCGATATTCAGGCAGCGCTCAATCAGCGCCGACAAGCCTCCCTTGAATCCCAGAGCCATGGCCACCACCCTCAGGTCGTAGACGTTGCGTATCTCGATGCCGTAGCAGCGCCGTGCCAGCGCGCTGTCGCCCATGCAGTCAAACATTATCTTCTCGACAGGGCTTTCAAGCAGGCTGCGGAGGGCTTCGCCTGAAACCTTCAAAGCATCCACGATATAGAACCGCTTTCCGTCAAACAGCTGCACAAGGCACAGATGCTCGCCGTAGATGTGCAGGTTGAACTCGCCCTCGAAGTCCATAGCCACGGCCTCCACGCCGCCCTGCTCCCAGCTTTCCGCCAGAGCTGCAAGCGTCTCATCATCCTCTATGAACTCATACAAGCCGGTCGATTGCCCCGCCGAAGATATTTGCAGATTATTTTCATCCATATGCGTTCTTTAATTTCCTTGATTGGTCAAATATAACGCAATCTCCATGTTTTTTAAACCACCGGCATGAAACCGCCGCTGACTGCGGTTGGAATGCGGCCGGGACGCCTTCAAGTCCTGTCCGTGCAGCCATGTCCGACTTGATAAACACCATGAAAATGTGTAGATTTATATCAGACAACAAAGTTCGCACCAAGGAGCGGTCGTTTCTTGCTGTGCCAAGGAGAGCAACACATATGAAAGTAAACGAAATCAAACATCCCGGACTGGTGGCTTGGATCAACGAAATCAAGGATTACTGCACACCTGACAGCGTCTACGTCATGGATGGAAGCCGCGAGGAATACGACAGGATAATGCAGAAATCCGTTGAGAGCGGAATCGCCATCCCGCTCAACCCTGAAAAGAAGCCCAACAGCTTCCTCTTCCGCTCCGACCCCTCGGATGTGGCGCGCGTGGAGAAAAGGACATTCATCGCTTCTGAGAAGCAGGAAGATGCCGGCCCGACAAACAACTGGATAGACCCAAAGGAGCTCAAGAAGACCTTGATGGGTCTTTACAAAGGCTGCATGAAGGGAAGAACGATGTTCGTCATCGTGTTCTCGATGGGCCCTGTCGGCTCCGAGTTCTCCAAAATCGGCGTGGAGCTCACTGACTCCGAATACGTCGCATGCAATATGTACATCATGACCAGAGTCGGCAAGAAGGTCATCGACCATCTTGGAACGGACGGTTTCTTCATCCATTGCCTGCATTCAGTCGGAAAGCCGCTTGCAGACGGCGAGAGCGACAACGGCAAATGGCCCTGCGCCCCGATGGAGCACAAGTACATCGCCCACTTCCCCGAAACAAGGGAGATATGGTCATTCGGCTCCGGATACGGCGGAAACGCCCTTCTGGGCAAAAAGTGCCTTGCACTGAGAATCGCCACCGTCATGGCGCGAGACGAAGGCTGGCTGGCAGAGCATATGCTGATTCTCAGGATAACCAATCCGGAAGGAAAGTCCCGCTATATCACAGCGGCCTTCCCGTCAGCCTGCGGCAAGACAAACCTCGCCATGCTCATCCCGACAATCCCCGGATGGAAGGTTCATACCCTCAGCGATGACATCGCCTGGCTGCGCTATGGCAAGGACGGCAGGCTTTACGCCATGAGCGTTGAAGCGGGATTCTTCGGCGTTGTTCCGGGAACATCGATGGAATCCAACCCGAACGCAATGATAGCCGCCGAGAAGAACACGATTTACACAAACGTCGCCCTGACGGAGGACAAGGATGTCTGGTGGGAAGGAATCGGATACGATGCCCCGGGCAAGCTGATAGACTGGCATGGCAACGAATGGGTGCAGGACAAGAGCAACAAGGAGCAGCAGCCTTCAAGCCATCCGAACTCAAGGTTCACCGCTCCTGCAAGCCAGTGCCCGTGCATCTCGGACGACTGGGAAGACCCGAAGGGAGTGCCTGTATCGGCGATTCTGTTCGGCGGACGCCGCCCCGGCACCATTCCTCTCGTCCATATGGCGCGCACCTGGACGCACGGCACATTCCTAGGCTCGATAGTCGGCTCGGAAATCACCGCCGCCCAGCTTGACGCCGGCTCCGGAATCAGGCGCGACCCGATGGCCATGAAGCCATTCATAGGATACAACGCCGGCGACTACTTCCAGCACTGGCTGGATATCGGAAAGGCGGCGAAGGATCAGAGCCTGCTTCCGAAGATATTCTACGTCAACTGGTTCCGCAAGACAGCCGAGGGCAAGTGGCTCTGGCCGGGCTACGGCGAGAACAGCCGTGTCCTTAAGTGGGTGTTTGAGTGCTGCGACGGCAATGCCAGGACAGTTGACACACCGATTGGAATCATGCCGGCTCTTGATGCGATCGACCGTCCGGAAAGCGTCAGCGAGGCCGATATGAAGGAGCTGCTGAATGTCGATGTCTATGGCTGGCTCAAGGAAGTCGATGACATCCGCAAGAACCACTATCCGGTGTTCGGCGACAAGCTGCCGAAGGAGCTCTGGGCGCAGCTTGACAAGCTGGAAGCGGATCTAAAGGCGGCCAAGGAAAAGCAGGACAAGCCCGACCGCAAGGGTTGCTGCTGTCGCTGCGGCAAATAAGCCATAGCCATTTCATAGACAATCAAGCCGGACTGCATCTGCGGTCCGGCTTTTTTTCGGTTCTTCACGGACTTCTACGGGATGCTTTGCACAATCCTTTATCTTGGCGCATCAAGACAAGGTTGCGCTTGTGATTGAATGCAGCGATTCCTGACCCCTTCCGCTTATGCAGGCTTGGACACCATCTTGACCTTGCTCTGCAACCTGCTTTGCAGCCCCGCGAGGCAAAAGCCCAATCAGCCCTTGCTCTGGGCGGACATCCTCTCAAGTTCGGCGCGGTAAAGGCTGACGAACTCAGGCGGAGCGACAGGACAGGCAAGGCTTCCGTATGAAAGAGCCTTGGAGAGAAGCTCCCCGTAGCTGGAAACCGGAACAGTGATTTCAATGCACCGCTCGCCCGAAGGAAGCACGGCATGCCTTACAACCTGATTCCGGTGCCAGACCTGGGTTGCAACCGCAGCCATCGCCTCGCCCATTATCCTTATCGTGGCATCGCCCTTGGCAGGCTTCATGGACAGACCGTATCCAGAATCAATATACTCGTCAATCCTGTCCTCCACATCGTGAACCTGCATCACAGGCTCAACCCGTAGATTGGATATCCGGTTCAGGTCAAATATGCTCAATGCGTCTCGGTCAGCTTCATAGACGACAGCGTACCACCGCCCTCCGTTGTTTATAAGACGCTTGGGCTCCACCCGCCTTCCGGAAACATCGCCATTGGCCTCCTTGCAGTCAAATACAAGCACGCACTTCTGCCCCAGGGCCTTTGCGATCAAATCCATCGTGCCGTACGGAGGAAAACCCACCACCGGGGCGGTGAACACCACCTTGTCGATTATGGCACGGTATTCGGGGGGCATGGCATTATTCAATGAATCGACCAGAAGCTCGGTGACCTCGGGGGAAACACCCTGCGCCCGGGCAAGCCCTTTGAACAGGGCCGCCATGACGAGAAGCTTCTCCCCCATGCTGGCCATCAACGGCACCCCGACGCCGCCATCCACCACATATGCGCGTCTGTGAGAGTCCCAGACCAGAGGAATGGCAAGCCTGTTGCGGATGCACTCGATGTCACGCTTCACGGTTCTGTCGTCAACCTCGAAGCGCCTGTATACCTCGCTGGCCTTGAACGACCCGCATTTGCCTATGCGGTCAAAGATGTAGAATATCCGTTCAGTCTGGCTCATGGCTGTACTTTACCACGTCGACGGAAAAAGCGAAAGCGCGGAATGCTGTTTTTAAAACACTGCAACATCAATCCTGCAACCGCAGCAAAAGGGCAAGAGCAAGGCCATGGCGTTTGTTTTTTCATATGAACAGACAGGAGACGGGCATGCTTTTCTAGACACTGATGATATCGAGTGTTAAAATCATCAGTATGCGAAACAGTGATGTTTGGCCAAAGGAGAAAAATCATGGACTTCACATATATGATTCATCTTGCTGCGATTTCCATCGGTCTTCTGCTGGGGGTGCTGCTGAGAAACAAGATAAAGCTGCTCCAGAGATTCCTGATACCGGCCTCGATAATCGGCGGGTTCTTCCTGCTGGTGTTCTACAACTTCATCGCTCCAGGCATGGGGATGAGCAATGATTTCCTCGGAGACGTTGTTTATCATCTCCTTAATATCTCGTTCATAGCCATGATGCTCCGCATTCCGGAAAAGGACAAGGCCCGCAAAGGCCCGGCCATAAGACAGAACGTTGTAGCGCTGGTGGCGCAATATGGATTCCAGTGCCTCATCGGGCTGCTTGGCGCTTTCCTCATGATAAAGACGTTCGCACCTGACCTCTTCCCTGCAATCGGGTTCACCCTCCCCCTTGGGTTCGAGCTTGGGCCGGGGCAGGCCTACTCAATGACCCAGCCTTGGGAGTCGATGGGCTTTCATGGCGCAACATCGGTGGGGCTGACGATGGCGGCAATAGGCTTCATCGTGGGCTCTGTGGGCGGCGTCATATTGATAAACATCGGAATAAGGCGCAAATGGCTCTCCGATGAACAGATAGAGAAGCTGCGCTCCAGAGAGGTCAAGACAAGCTTCCTTTCGGAAACCAGAAGCCCGGGTGCGATGCTCACTACAAACAGCGAGGCCATCGATAGCTTCACCTACCATGTTGCGCTGGTGAGCATCACCTATCTGATAAGCTATCTGGCGCTTTCAGGCATATCGCTGCTTCTGGGGATGATAGGCCCGATGGGGGTGCAGCTGGCCAACAGCCTGTGGGGCATCAACTTCGTATTCAGCGTGTTCTGCGCCATACTTGTCCGCTCGGTCATGTGCCGATTCAATCTCGGACGTTCGATAGACAACCTGACGCTGAACCGCATCCAAGGCATTTCGGTGGATTTCACTGTCTGCGCATCTCTGGGCGCAATAACGCTTTCGCTGATAGCCCAGTACTGGCTTCCGATAGTCATCCTGTCACTGCTTGGCATCGGCATCTGCTGCTTCCTCCTGCCGTGGTACTGCAGCAGGCTGTTCTCGGACAATCAGTTCTACAGGACGCTTATAATATTCGGAACGTCAACAGGCACTCTTCCGACAGGGCTGAGCCTGCTCAGGGTTGTGGATCCGGACTTCGAAACGCCGGTGGCCGAGGACTTTGTATACGCTACTGGAATCATGCTGCCCCTTGCTATACCAATCATCCTGAGCGTCAATCTCCCCGCATTCAGCAAGACGCAGAACAATCCGGCGTTGTTCTGGGCAGCTGTCGGAATAAGCGCCGCATATGCGCTGGTCGCCTTGATTCTTTATGTGGCCATCGCCAAGAAGCGCTCGTTTGCGGATAAATCCAAGTTCTTCTTTGTGGACAAATCCACACGCCTGGCAAAATAAGCTCTTCACGGATTTCTGGCATTCACACGTTGACAGAACTTTTCTAAACAGGTATTATCTTCATCTGTCGGGGGTGTAGCTCAGTTGGTAGAGCGACTGCATGGCATGCAGTAGGTAGTCGGTTCGATCCCGATCACCTCCAAGAAGGCAATCCGGGAAGGGTTGCTTTTTTTGTAAATCTGCAAATCCCCAATTGGAAGCATAAGGAAATCTAGAACGACTTCACCAGCTTTTTCAGAAGCGCTATGAAGCGGTCGCTGTCAATCCCCATTGCAACAGACACATTGGGCGCAGGACGGGTGTTGTTAAGCCTCTTGTCAGCAAGAATTGTGTTTAGATATATATTATATTACGGTTATATTACAGCGGGAAGCAAGCTTAATGCAAGAAAAAGTTTTCTGCCATGTCCAATGCCACTGTCCAATGCCGATGCCCAATGCCTATGTCCAACAATCAATATCAGAATCAATAGCAATTTTCACTCATCCCATCTGCATTTCTTCATGTCAACATGGGTTGCGTCCTTGAAAACCACACCTTCGGCCAAGAGCAGGGCGCGCTGTTCTGTCCAGCCGGGGACAAGGCGCCCGGAGTGATTCACCACCCTGTGGCATGGATACTGTCCGTAGAGCGATGCCCCCGAAAGGACTTTTCCAATCAGGCGTGAGTTCCGCTCCTTTCCTATCAAGCGGGCTATCTGACCATAAGAGGCGACCTTCCCTTCCGGTATTTCCTCCACCAAAGAAAGGACTTCGGAGATAAGCTCTTCGTTCATGACGCTTCCCATTGTCTGCACCGCCCCCTTCTGAAATCCATTTGCCGCCTGATGTCCATTTGCCGAAACGGCAATGGCGTGATATACTGATGCCTAGACGGATATTTGAAATAATCAACCTTCTTATTGGTCTGAGTCAAGTCATATATGGCAGACGGCAGGCACAGCCAAGGTGAATGGAGGCGGGGATGGTGCAGTTCATAAATCGATGCGAATCACCAATCGGCGGATTGCTCATTGCAAGCAATGGCGAAGCGATAACGGGACTGTGGTTTGAAGGACAGAAATACTTTGCCGATACGCTGGAGAGGGAGCATGAAGAAGCCGATATCCAGATATTCAGGCAGACGAGGGAATGGCTTGGCGCTTATTTCGCGGGGATTAATCCCGGCGCTGTCCCGCCTGTCACGCTTGAGGGAAGCCTCTTCAGGATGACGGTATGGGGCATTCTGATGGGGATTCCATACGGCAGTGCAATCACTTACAAGGAGATTGGGGCAAGGGTCGCCAGCAAGCTGGGGCTCGGTCATATGTCGGCGCAGGCTGTGGGCGGTGCGGTTGGTCACAATCCGGTTTCCATAATGGTTCCCTGCCATAGGGTGCTGGGTTCGGACGGCAGACTGACAGGGTATGCGGGCGGTCTGGACAAGAAAGCGTATCTTCTGCGGCTTGAGGGTATCCGATACAAGATTTAAGCAGCCTTAGCTTCGCCAGCCGGTCTGATTGAATTCAGAGAGATGCGACACTGTCTTTATTTCCTAACGCGAGGCCTGGTTTTCCAGCGTGGCCTCAAGCCTTTCAAACAGCGGCAAGGCCTTTTCCTTTAGGTTCGGAGCCAACGGATACAGGCGCTCGGTCTTGCGGAAGTCAAGCTCTTCGTCTTTTGTTATGTATCTTGCAGCCAAAGTGTACTCGTCACCAATCTTCTCAAGTGAAATCGCCTTGGAATGAGCAACTGTCCTGTCGCGTTCCATTGCGGCTCTTTCGGCGCGCATGGCGGCCCGTTTTTTGTTGAAATCAGCACGGGTTGCTTCATCGGCATCCTTGGGTGTCTTGGCGGCCTTGATTTCGGCGTTTATTTCCTCAAGCTTCTTGTCAAGCTCCCTGAATGTTGCGATTGCTTCATCAGCCCCCTTTCCGGCAATCTTGGCGGCTCTTATCACTTCGGCTTTTGTAAGTCTCTTGAGGCGCCGGTAAACCTCAACGGCATCCTGAGCCTGCTTCTCGGCTTCTTCGGCGGCCTTGCGCTCTTCCTCGGCTTTGCGGGCGGCTTCATCAGCCGCCTTGCGTTCGGTCTCGGCTGTGCGTGCGGCTTCATCAGCCGCTTTCTTATCCGCAGCTGCCTTCTCAGCCTCTTCGGCGGCTTTCTTCTCCGCAGCTTCACGCGCTAGCTTCTCGGCTTCATCAGCGGCCTTGCGCTCTTCCTCGGCTTTGCGGGCGGCTTCTTTGTCCTCTTTGGCCTTCTTCTTAGCCTCCTGCTTGGCCAGCTTGGCTTCCTCAGCCTTCTGCCGGGCGAGAAGCTTAGCCTCTTCGCGGGCCTTCTTCTTGTCCACTGCCGCCTGAGCATCGGCCAGCGCCCATTTCTGCCTTGAGGACTTCTTTGCATCGATGCGTTCCTTGCTTGACGAGTAAGAAAGCTCTCTCAGGGCGGCCTGCCTTTCAATACTGAGCTTATTGAACTCCTCCAGGGTCAACCCTTTCTTGTTTTGTGAGAACTTGCGCCCCTTAGAGTGAAGCTTGAAACATTTGTTTGCCATCGATACTCCTCCGAAATCCTTGCATTAACCTTTGTATTGATAATACTTTGGATTCATTATGACGCTTTAAAGCCGTTTTAACAAGTTATTTCTGTCAAAAGACGCTGGAAATTCGCAACAATGTGTATAGTAATCGTCGCTTATATGGTCATTGCCACAGCGAAAGATGCCGTAGCAAAACCGCAACAGCGAAAGCTGTCGTAGCAAAACCGCAACAGCGAAATAGGATTGTTCTCATGTTTTCAATTCTGGCCTAATTCCTGTTCCAATTCCTCAATGGTCGGGAGGGTGCCTTTGAATTCATCCGCGAGGAAATGGGTGAGCTGGTATTCGGAGATGCCAACAGGAACTTTTACCGCATTGGTTGCATATTTGGCAAGCACATTGTCCTTCGTCTTGCATATGAGAAGTCCAACTGTGGGCTGATCCCCTTCCTTCTTCATTATCCCGTCAACTGCAGATACGTATGTAATCAACTGCCCCATGTCTCGTGGATTGAAATCAGTGACCTTCACCTCTACAACAACAAAACAGTGAATCTGAAAGTTATAGAACAGAAGATCAATGAACT
>JBQNBA010000076.1:0-8957 GCA_052170175.1 Sphaerochaetaceae bacterium
AATGAAGAGCCGAATAAAGAAAATCAAATGAACTGGAGCTTTCAGCATATTGCCATGCCCAGCATTGATTTCCTGAAGCTTGGAAAATATCAGTTCTCCACTGAAAACATAGTGGCCGAGCAGCGCGACAAGATTAGAAGCTCAAGCTTATTGCTTCTGGGGCTGGCTCTTGTCACAATATGCGAGTTCTTCTATGTGATTGATTTGAAAGACAGGCAGCTGTTGATGCAATTCCGGGAATTCGGAGCCAACAGAATCTGGATTTTAAGATATGTTGCATTCAGAACCTTTATATACATCGTGCCGGCAGGAGTTCTCGGTGTTACCGCAGGGATTATATTAGGAAAATTGTGGATAAAGTCACAGATTGGAATTGTCATCATAGGCTTCATTCCATTGGTCTGGGGGTTCATAAGCGTCCTGCTGTTCTCAATGCTGATTTCCATAGTGATTGCAGTTTCTAATCTTGGCAAGTCCCTGAAAGGGGGCGAGAGTTGAAAGGCTTTCTGATTACGCTCAAGAACTTCTTCTCATACTGGAGATTCCATATAGCGACAATCCTGCTGCTGGTCTGCTGCGCCGCCATACCTGTGATTCTATCGGGGATTTACAACGGACAGCACTTTGTTGTCAAAGGCAACATTGAAGAAGCCAAGGGCGGGGCATACACGATTTATGCATATTGGGATGGAAACTCAAATAAATCCGTCATTACTCTGGAATTGAAGGATGAGATAGACAAGATTATGAAGGATTCGTTTTCTGATTATATTGGCAGTTCAATGCGGTTTCGGTCGAAGCTAGAATTGCTGATTAATAGAAAAGTCAGTCTGAAGTATGGGGAGATTCCAAATTCATATAAGGTAATGGCATGGGTAGAAATGGATGAAAGTTTGGAAGAAGATGTCTTCCATATTCCCGAATATGCAAAGAAAAAGTTTCATGATATTGAGTTGCTTGAATACTCAACGGATAGCCATTATGGTAAAGGATATGTCAAATTTGCCTTTGTTAACCGTAAAAAAGCTATTTCTGATAATCCTTTGATGCAGACTGAGAATGAGTTTTTCAGTGCATATCCTGATTTGCTTCTGAACTGGAAAACAGCAGGAAGGATTCTGTCTTTCCCGGAAGGGGCAGGTACAGAGCTTAATCTTGAATTCTCACGTTCGCATTCATATGCGGAGGTAAAGAAAGCCCTGTCTAAGCATTTCTCTATGTATAATGAGCCATATAGAATGGGTAAAGGAACATTGATTTTCAAAAACCCGGTGTGGAATGGCGTGAAGTTGTTCTTTCCTGATTTGGATGGCAATCTTGCAATAGAGATATCAAACATCACTCAGAACGGGCAGGCCGATTCCGAGGTTCAGGATATAGTCAACAAGCAGAAAGAGGCGCAGTTTCTTGCTTTGGTGATGGGGCTGTTTTCTGACTTCGCCTCGTTTGTGATGCTGCAATCTTCAATATTGTTCAGAAAAGATGAGATTTCCACCTTGAGGCTGATTGGCGGCAACAGGAGTCTCATAATCAGACGTTTCGCCGTTGAGCAGATAATCCTTTCGTGTCTTGCGCTGTTGCTTTCATGGCTGATAGTTCGCATTGTCGCTTGGATATGGCAATCAAAGGATGTGACTGATTTGATAGCGCTGTACTTCTGCCGTGACGGACATTTCGTATTCATTCCCAAGCGGGGAATCGTTCTGATTGTGATAGCTGTCGTGATTGGCGTTCCACAACTGGCGATGTGGCCTGTTCTCATTCCTGTCATCAATATGAATCCGGCTCTTATTCGGAGGATGAAATGAGAAAACGGCTTATGATTATTTTTCTCTTATTCTTTATAGATGCCTTTGTCTGGGCAGAGCCATCGAGATATGAGGAGATGGTCGGTTTGCTTAAAATGCCAGAGCAAATGGTCATGCTTTCTATTGGGGTGAGTAGGGTCGATATAAATGGAACGTTGTTTGATTCATCAATGATAGACTGTGTTGAAATGATTGATATGAGCGAGGGAAATTCAAAGTACATGGCAATCTCAATTGAGCCATATTGGAGCGCCGGCATCGGCATCCTCTCGACCTCAAGAGACAGAAAGCTTCAGACTTTTGACCCGGTGGACAGAACCTGGCACGAGGAGAGGTATATTCCGCCGGAGGCCTTCTTTCCCCTGTGCCTCCCTGATGATTACATCCTTATCAGTGAAGGGCGCGAGATGCTGGACGGGAAGGAGACCATTAAAAGCATCTTGAAGACGTCAGAATTGAACATTGCATATTGGATTGCCGCAGAGCGGGAAGCCTTGCCGGTTCGGCTTGAGATTCGAGATTCTGCCGGCACGCTCATTTCCAGAACTAATTTTCAAGGGTTTTCAAGGAATAATCGATACTACAAACTACGGGTGACAGGAATCGATCAATGGACTGCCCTTTATCCTAATTACATCTTGCGTAAAACATTTAGTGACACCATCTACATGGATTTGAAGGACGAGTATTTCACAAGGGAATATGTGATGAAGGTGGTCAAGGAATGAAGGAGAGGGCAAGCTTGATTAAGTGGGGCTGGCAGTTTGTCCATCCATTCTGGGTGCAGACATTTCTGTATTCATGCTTTCCTCTTGTTTCTGGCTTGCTGCAAACCGTCGAGCCTAGGTTCTCCGCCGGTCTGATTGACAGCCTTGCAGCTAAGGATTCGTTGTCGTTCAAGAAGTACCTTGCCTTTATCATAGGCTTTCAGGCTTTATCGCTGGTCTTGAATCTGGTCTCCCGTTTCATTCGGTTCGGGATTGATAAGAAGGTGAATATCTTCGCCGAGGGCAGGCTGTTTGACCGTACAATCGGGTACAGGATGCCCTATGATACAGGAACAATAATTTCGCTTTACAAGCAGGATTTGAGCACTGTCATATCGACCTATCAGAATCTTATTCCTTCATTTGTCATAGCGATTGCGGTGATTCTGGTGGTTTCTGTTATTCTGATATATACGAGCCTTGTCTTGTTTTTCACCGTCATAGCCACGTCCATCCTGCCATTGATGATTTCAAATCATTTTGGGAAGAAGCTGGCTGCATCAAACAAGCGGCAGAAGACGATACAAGACAAATATAATGGTTTCCTTTCTGAAACGAATGAGGGATTGTACGATATCCAAGACCAAGAGGCGCGAAAGCTCTTCAAGGGGAATTTCGTCAGTATATTGACAGACAGCTTCGATGAGCTTTTCCGATATGTGAGGATTCAGATGAAATCTTCGGCAGCCATATCGCTTTGCTCAATGAGCGCAATGGTGATTCTTTATTCAGTGCTTGGCGTTCTGGTGTTTGGCGGCGATGCAACAATCGGCTCTCTGGTGTCCGCCATGATGTATGCCGGAATACTATCATCGAGAATCCAAAGCGTGACAAGCAGCTATCAGAATCTTCAAGTGTCACTGGTTTCCTTCTCTCGGTTGAAAGACTACTTTGAAGATGACGAGCAACCTGTCGCTGTGCAGATTGGGAGTGGAGCGGAGAAGGGCTTGGTTCTTGAAGACTTCTCATATTCTTACAATGGGCAGGACTTGGTCTTCAAGAATCTTGACTATAAATTCGACTATCCCGGATTCTATTTGGTAAAGGGGGCGAATGGCTCAGGCAAAAGCACGCTTCTGTATAGCCTCGCATCCATTATCCCCGGCAGGCATGCCACAGGGAAAATAATATTGAATGGCTTCAGTCTCTCTGACATTCATTGCAGCTCACAGTATTCTTCTATTTTTTCAATATCAGTGCGTGATAACATCTGCATGGGGCATGCTTATTCAGATTTTGATATATTCCGCATGCTCAAATGCTTTTGGCTTGATTCTGTAATCACCTCGCTTCCCAAAGGCATGGATGAAATGCTTTCGACAGAAAAAACGGCGTTGTCCGCCGGGCAGATTCAGAAGATTCTTCTCTGCCGTGCCTTTCTTAAGGAAAAGCCGATTCTGCTTCTGGATGAGATTGACAGCTCCTTTGATGATACGGGCAAGGGCATGCTCATGGAGTTGCTGAAGATGCTTTCGGAAAAAACACTGGTTCTTATGGCGAACCATCATGATAAATATGATTCTCTGGCTAAGGGCATACTATGCCTGAACGACAAGAAAGGAGTTGCCAATGCAGCCTATAGTTGAACTAAAAGATGTGTGCAAGGATTACATCATGGGCGATGCCACCATACATGCTCTGAACCATGTGGATTTCACCTTGAGCCAAGGGGATTTCGTTGCGGTCAAGGGACCGTCAGGAAGCGGCAAGACGACTTTGCTGAACATGCTTGGCTGTGTCGATACACCGACAAGCGGGAAAGTGATGTTTGACCGGAAAGACACCTCCGGGCTGAATGACAGGCAATTATCGGCCATCCGTTTCTCCAAGGTCGGTTTCATCTTCCAGACCTTTGACCTGATACAGACTCTGACGGTGGAGGAGAATATACTGATGGGGCTTGCGGTGGGGCCGGCAAATCTTCGCAGACCTCTTGGAAGCTATGACCGGGAGATAGGGGAATTGATTGAGATGGTGGGCCTGCAGGCGTGGAGACGGCACAACCCATCGCAGCTTTCGGGAGGGCAGAGACAACGGGTGGCAATAGCGAGGGCGCTTGTGAAGAAGCCTTCAATCATACTGGCAGACGAGCCTACGGCTAATCTGGATTCGAAGAACGCCTTGCTTATAGTTGATTTGATGAAACGTCTGAACAAGGAAACGGGAACGGCTTTTCTGTTCTCAAGCCATGACGCTTCCCTTATGAAAGAGGTCGATGGGCTTTATGAAATCCATGATGGGGTGATTGCTAAAAAGCGTTAGCGTCATTTCGGCTCCTCCAGCGAGGATGCCTTCTGGATTGCATGGCCTTTCTTTGAGAGTGACAGTATCGCCTTGTCCAGCGCTCTGCGCTTCTGGGCAGCCTGGTTGAACAGCTCCCCCTGCATGGGCGAATCTCCATCGTACAGCTGATGCAGCCCCAGTCCAAGCAGTCGGATTCCTTCTCCCTTCCTCCAGCGTGACAGGAACGCCTGACGTGCTGTTTCGTAGACCTGGCTTGTGTTAAGCACCGCTTCGTCCGGGGTGGACTGAACCGTTGTCGTTTCAAAATCCCCGTAGCGTATCTTCACACCGATTGTCCGTGGAAGCACGTGTTCCTCAAGCGCCCGGAACATCACCTCCGTGGCCATCTGATTCAGCAGGGCAAGAAGCGTGTCCTGATTCTTCAAATCCTCAATGAATGTCCTCTCGGTGGAGATTGAGTGGCTTTTGCTTTCAGTTTCGAAGATTCCGGGGTCGATTCCACGCACCGCCTTGTAAAGATAGGCTGCAAGGCTCTGACCGAACATTCTTTCAAGCTGGGGTCTGTCAATCTGGCGTATCTGGCCTGTGGTGCAGATTCCCTTTGCATTCAGCAAGGAAAGGGTGCTCTTGCCGATTCCCCAGAGCTTGGGAAGCGTGACTTTGTCTATGAAAACCTCTTCCTTTGAAGGGGAGACAACGCACACGCCGTCTGGCTTGTGATAGTCGCTGGCAAGCTTGGCAACGAAGCGGTTCTGGGCTATCCCCACGCTGGCAGTGAGGTTTGTTTCATCCCATATTGCCTTCTTCAGCTTCCGGCAGGCCTCCCGCGGCGGGCCGAAAAGCAGCTCCGTTCCCGTCATGTCCATGAACGCCTCGTCTATGGATACCTGCTGCACCGATGGCGAAAAACGGTGGAGTATCGCCATAACCTGATGGCTCACCTGGCTGTAAAGCCTGTGATTTCCCGGGATGAATATGCCATTCGGGCATAAACGCAGGGCTTGGAGAGACGGCATGGCTGAATGCACGCCGTATTTGCGGGCTTCGTATGAGCAGGTGGAGACAACGGAGCGCTTCTGAGGCATGCCGATTATAAGAGGCTTGCCCCTGTATTCGGGGTGGTCTCGCTGCTCGACTGAGGCGAAGAAAGCGTCAAGGTCCACATGAAAGAATACGTTTCCCACGCTTTGATTATAATCCCAACAGCGGCTTGACTCAACATTGAGGTGGCATTGAGAGCGGCATTGCGGGCGGCATTGAGAGCATTAAAGGCGGCATTTAATCAATCAGGATTGACGGTGCATCTGATAACAGGAACTGAACGTGTCCGCAGCGTGTCAGCGCCGCAGCGTGTCAGCGTCGCAGCGAACCGGCATTCAAGCTTGCGTTTCTTATGCACCGCCAGAACTCGCCATCGCTGATTCCTGATGCCCTGAGCATCCTAGGGTAGTGGCTGGCACTGGTCATGCCGGGCAGGGTGGTGACTTCATTCATATAAAGCACCTTCGCTTCATCGTCATACAGGAAGTCTATTCGTCCGTATGCGCTGCACCCCAGAGCCTTGAATATTTCGATTGCCTTGTCCTGTATCATCATCTCCATCTGCGGGCTGATGTCGGCTGGACTGGACAGGTATGCGGTGTCCGTTATGTACTTTTCATCGTATGTGATGAATAACGATTTCCGCCTGAGCTCGCATATCCTAAGAGGCCGGATTGCTCCTTCCTGCACAAGGATGCCGCATTCGAACTCCCTGCATGGGTTCACGGCATGCTCAAACAGCACCATCGGGCTGAAACGGCGGGCATAGTCAAAGGCTTTTGCAATGAGGGCTTTGTCGTCTGATTGCAAGACGGAGATGCCCACGGAGGAGCCGGAGGCTTCCGGCTTTACAATCAAAGGAAACCGCAGGTCGTTGAGATTCTCGGGCGCAGGACAGGAGGAAAAGCATCTGCCGGGCACCACATCCACGATGCTCTGGAGGGAATCTTTTGCACGCTGCTTGGACATGCTTATCGCGCTGGACAGAAGCCCGCTTCCCGTATACGGCACATTGCAGCTTTCCAGAACGCCTTGAAGCTCGCCATCCTCGCAGGATGTTCCATGGACAAGCAGGTAGGCCAGCGTTATTTCAAGTTTCTCTCCGGTGGCAAGCAGGTGGATTCCGCTTCCGGGGACTATGCACAGCCTGCCCGATTCCGGCGGGGCGGCAAGGCTTATCTCATCGGCGAGATACCATCTTCCATCCTTTTCTATCTTTATGAAGATTAGATTGTCCTCGTTCTCTGCTATGCCGATTTGGGAATTCTGAGCGCTTCTTACGGAGACTTCATGCTCCGGCGATCTGCCGCCATAAATCAGGGCTGCGGATTTCCTGCTTCCGCCGGCTCTTGCACAGGCTCTCACTGTGAAACCTCCTTCCGGGATAAGTGTCTCATGCTGCACTGACTTTCTTGCAGGACTTCTTTCAGAGCCTTCATCTCATCCCAGCTGACCTTGCGGCCCTTTTCAAATTCAATTGTCTTCTCATGCCCTTTGCCAAGCAGGAGGGTGATAGTGTCCGAATCGCTCAGATTCACCGCTTTTCTGATTGCCTCTTTCCTGTCCGGGATGAAATAGACAGCGGTTCTGGCTGCATCGATGCCCCTCATTATGTCCGATGTTATCCTGTCAAATCCCTCATCCCGCGGATCCTCGTTTGTCAGTATAATCGCCTGACAGTTCCTTGATGCGATTTCGCCAAGCCTCGGACGCTTGACGCTGTCTCTCCGCCCGCCCGATGAGAACAGGGCGATGAGCTGTTTCCCGGGGCAGACCCTGCGGACAAATGAGAAAAGACGTTCGTAGGAATCGGCTGTGTGGGCGAAGTCAATGAGGAAGGTTCCGTTGTCTGTTCTTATCACTTCCATCCGGCCTTTTATGGGGCGCAGATTGGAAAGCAGACCCGGGGACAGGGGCTTTCCGATTATCAGTCCTGCCGCCTCAAGAGCGGCGATGGCATTGGACAGGAACATCTCGGGGCCGTAGCAGAAACGGGTCAACGTCTGCATCCGGCTTTTTTCGGGAGCCTTTGGTTCTTCACCGCCTGCGCAATCCGCATTTTCTGTGACTGCGCAATCCGCAGTTTCCCTCATTGCCGCTTCCATCTGATGCTTTTCGTAGAAATCCAGATGGTCAAGCTGCTGGGATGTTATCTTGAGATTGTCCAAATCATAGCCTGATATACGATTTCCCCTGAATGATTCGATTATTTTATCCGCATATGGGCTATCGTTAGGATATAGAACAAACCCATCCGAGATTGTCTGCCTGGCGAGGTTCAGCTTGCAATCCACGTAGTCGGCGATTGTCTTGTGGAACTCCAGATGCTCGGAGCTTATTGTTGTATATATGGCGCCGGAGAAACGCAGCTGAGATAGCCTTGAGGTCGCAGGGCTGAGGGCATGGCTGGTCGTTTCCATTATAACAACCCGCACCCCGTTTGCCCGGCATCTGGATAAGAAGGCATAGATTTGGTCGGCTTCGGGCGTGCTTTGGCGATATGGGGAGTCGCAAAGGCCCGTGCCGTCATCCAAGCTCACCGTGCTGAGAAGCCCCGTCCTGATTCCTTGGGCAGAAAGAAGCTGGTGCAGGAATGCGCATGTTGAGGTCTTGCCGTCTGTTCCCGTCACGCCTATTATCTGAAGCCCTTCGTCCGGAGCGCCGAAGAATATGCGGCACCATGCGGCGTATTGCGCCTGCGGGTTGGTGCAAAAGATGAAGCGGGCAGAAGGATTGTCAGCGGCGAGGTTCATGGTATATCGATTGCGTGTGCAGATTATCGCCGCAGCGCCGCTTTTGAGCGCATCTGCGATGAACTCCTGTCCATCCGCTCCGCCGGAGATTGGAAGAAAGGCGAAGAACGCCCATCCTTTCCTGCACTGTCTGGAGTCATAGCTCAAGCCTGCTATGGGCACGTCCGCTATGGCTATGGGTGCATCATCGCCTGCGATTTGAACGAAATCGGACAGTTTCTTCATGCCCCGATTCTATCAGCAAACACAACCCGATACTAGATGATTCACTGTTATTCTGCTATCATCCACATATGGCTGTCTGCAATCGCAATGCCTCTGTGAAACGGGGTAGGAAAGCCGCA
>JBQNBA010000077.1:0-8764 GCA_052170175.1 Sphaerochaetaceae bacterium
ACCCCGGAAAGGAGACAGCATGAACGATTTCTGCGCAATCCGAAGCCTCATAACCGATCTCCAAGCCGCCGAGGAACGCTTCTCGCGCCTGATGGGCATGACGCTGACCCAAGCCTCCATGCTGTGTGCAGTCCATCACGGCCTCTGCGAACCCCGCCGGCTCCAGGAAGAGCTGAAACTCACACCCTCCCGGGTGACGCGGCTGGCAGACAGCCTGGAGAAAAAAGGCCTGATTGAAAGACTGCCCGCTTCTGACGACAGACGAAGCGTGATGCTGAGGCTCACCCCTGACGGAAAAGACAAGATTGAATCAACGGCCAATTGCCGCATCGCCCTTCCAGAGGACATAGACAGGCTGCTTGACATAAGAGCAAAGGAGAGAACATGGTGAAGACTTACGTGATCGTAGGAGGAGTAGCAGGCGGCGCAGGGGCCGCCGCAAGGCTGAGAAGACTTGACGAGGAAGCGCGCATAGTCCTTGTGGAAAGAAGCGCCTATCTAAGCTATGCAAACTGCGGACTGCCCTATTACGCGGGGAATGTGATAAACGACAGAAGCAAGCTGTTCGTCACTTCTGAGGAAACATTCATCGATGTATTACGCATCGAAGTCCGAACGCGCACCCAAGCCACAGCCATAAGCCCGGATCGACACGAAGTCGTTCTGAAAAACCTGCGGTCAGGCGCCGAGGAAACACTTCAATACGACGCGTTGATGCTCAGCCCGGGCGCAAGCCCGTTCATCCCTCCGATTGAAGGCAAGGACGACAAGGCCGTCTATACAGTCCGCAATGTTCCCGACATCGACAAGGTTGTCTCAGCAATCCAGAGCGGCGCGCGCAGAGCCACAGTTGTCGGCGGCGGCTTCATAGGCATAGAGATGGCCGAGAACCTAGTCGAGCGCGGATTAGACGTAAGCCTGGTCGAAGGCACCCCTCAATGCATGCTCTCCCTTGACGAGGACATGGCCGCACAGGTTCACCAAGCCCTGCTGAACAATGGCGTGAAACTCCACCTTAATTCCAAAGTCGAGGCTATAATCCGCCATGACGATACCGTTGAAGTCAAGACAAGCGCCGGCAGCATCATGGACAATGACATGGTGATAATGGCAATCGGAGTCGTTCCGGAATCAGGCCTTGCCAAGGATGCCGGAATAAAACTCGGCCCCAAAGGACACATAATAGTCAATGAACGCTTTGAAACATCCGCGAAGGACGTCTACGCCATAGGCGATGCCATACAATTCAGATGCCAGCTCACCGACAGCGAACAAGCCATAGCCCTCGCCGGGCCGGCTAACAAGATGGCGCGGCTTGTGGCTGACACAATAGTCACCGGAACCTGCAAGCCCTACCCAGGCACCCTCGGCGCCTCGGTGGTCAAGGTGTTCTCCATATCCGCCGGCTCAGTCGGTCTGGGAAGCAAGCAGCTCGATGCGCTTAAGATCCCATACGAAACAGCCATAACCCACGCCACCAGCAATGCAACCTACTACCCTGCAGCGCCGTCGCTGTCGGCAAAAATCCACTACTCCCCCAGCACAGGCAAGCTCCTGGGCGGGCAGCTTGTGGGCGGAGCCGGAGTGGACAAGCACATAGATGTCCTCAGTGCCCTCATCGCCCACGAAGGCACCGTCCAGGACCTAGCCGAGTTCGAGCAGGCCTATGCCCCGCCATTCAACAGCGCAAAGGACATCCTCAACAACCTAGGCTTCATAGCGGCAAACAACATGGAAGGGCTGACCCGTACAATCACAGCCGACAAAGCCCAGGCACTGATAGACAGCGGAGCCTTCCTTCTGGATGTCCGCACTCAGGCCGAGTTCGAGCTTGGCTCCATAAACGGGGCCGTCAACATCCCTCATTCCAGTCTCAGGGCGCATCTCGACGAACTTCCCGCAGACCGCCCGATACTGGTGACCTGCGCCATCGGAAAACGCGCCCATATCGCCTGCCGCATCCTAAGCCAGCATGGCTTCAAGGACGTATTCAACGTCACAGGCGGCTATCGCACATGGAGCACCCTCCTGAAGGACCGCAGCCTCAGAGCAGAAGACAGTTTCCGAACTGCTTGATGGGGTAAAATCGACGGCGTAGGCACCTGCATGACCAAGGTAGCAAGTCTATATGAACTTGTTCATATAGAGACACAGTCTTATGAAATCCGCCTTTTACCCGATTTCATCCGAAATCCGCTGGAAGCTCGGCGACAACAGCAGCGATCAGCTTTGCCCTTGTGTAAATCGAATCAACAAAGCAGCACTCATCCAGCTGATGAGCCCCATAACCCACCGGCCCCATCGCGCAGACGCTGGGCACTCCTACCTGCGTTGTATATGTGGCATCGGAGCCTGAATTCTCCTTGATTGGGTGAAAATGGCCAAAGCCATACTTGATTGCCGTTTTGTTGATGAAATCAAACAAAGCATAATTCCCTGGAGTTCCCTCCATAGGAGGACGCTCTCCTATGATTTCATATTCAGTTTTCGTATCAGGTATATACTGGCGCTCAAGTATGCCTTCAACATGGCTCTTTATTTCATCGTGCTGCTTCGATGTCCAATACCTATTGTATAGCATGAATTCACAGAATTCCGGAACAGTGTTGGGAGAAGTCCCTCCCCTGACCATTCCGCAATTGTAGGTTATCTGATCCGGAACGCTTTTAGCCTCGATATCAAGGATTTTGTGAGCTGCATCCTTTATTGCGCTTCTGCCATAAGCATAATTGCTCCCAGCATGTGCGGATCTCCCCCTGACGGTGACTTGATAACGTATGGAGCCCTTGCGCGCAACAATTATCTTGTCATGCTTGCAGCTACCTTCGAGCGTCAATGCAATGGCAGCCCCTCTTGAATTACTGCGGATGAATTCCTTGCCTGCCTCGCCTGAAAGCCCTTCGCTTCGCTCTTCGTCCGGGATAAAGATAAATTTTATCATTCTATCCTCATATCCAGCCCTTGAAAGAGCTTCCATGGCCAGAAGCCCTATAACAAGGCCCCCTTTCATATCAAGTACGCCAGGACCATACGCCTTGTCTCCTTCAATATGGAAAACAGGATCAGCGAAGGTTCCCGCGGGATGGACAGTGTCGTAATGACCCACAAATACAACAGGAGGCAGGCTTGCATCTGGATTCATCGTTACAAGAAGGCCGTCGCCGGCAACCTTGAACGGTTCAATTTCAGCAATGAATCCCTTTTTTTCAGCAAAGTCCTTGATGAATCTGCAAAGAACATCTATAGCCGGCTTATCAGTCGAATATGTCTGCTGCAACACAATATCCTTGAAGAAGCGGCAATACTCATCAGCGAGGCAATCAACAATATCAAATACTTTTCTTATATCATCCATTTTCCATCAAATGACATGCAGCAAAATGCTTGGAGCTTATTTCCTTAAGCTCTGGATCCGGCATTGAAGTGCATGATGCGTCAGATACATAACAGCGCTTGCAGAAACGGCAATGACCAGAAAGATTTATAGGAGAAGCAATCTCCCCTGTCAGGATTATTCGTTCCGCCTTATGATCAAGATCCGGAATGGGAATCGCTGAAAGCAGTGCTTTTGTATAAGGGTGAACAGGATTGGCAAACAGATCCCTTGCCGAAGCCCTCTCAATGATCTTGCCAAGATACATGACCGCAATATCATCTGACAAATGCTTGACCACACTTAAATCATGCGTGATGAAAACATAAGTAAGACCCATCTCTCTCTGCAGCGTTTTAAGAAGATTGATGATCTGCGCTTGTATGCTGACATCAAGCGCCGATACAGGCTCATCGCAAACAATGAATTTCGGCTCAAGCGATAGAGCGCGGGCTATGCCCACACGCTGTCTTCTTCCTCCATCTAATTCATGCGGATAAGCATTATACAACCTCTCCGCCAGGCCTACTGTTTCCATGAGCGAGATGACTCTTGATTCAATTTTCTTCTTGTCCGCCATCAATTTATGCTTAATGATCGGCTCCGCGATGCTCTGGTATACAGTCTTTCTTGGATCAAGGGAGGAAAACGGATCTTGGAATATAATTTGCATCTCCTGACGCATCTGCCTCATTTCCCTTTGATTCATCGATAAAACATCCTTCCCTTCAAACTTAATTTCTCCGGATGTCGGTTCAATAAGACGCAGCAGAGTGCGCCCCAAAGTCGACTTCCCGCAGCCTGACTCTCCGACAATGCCAAGCGTTGTGCCTTTTTCAAGATTGAAGCTTACATCATCCACGGCATGCAGAAGCCCTTTAGGAGTCTTGAAATACTTCTTAAGGTGATTCACTTCCAACAAGATTTCACTCATTCCTTATTTCTCCTGCTTCTGTCTATAATGAAGTCCTTCTCTTCATATCTTATGCATGCGCATTCATGGTTTCCGCCAAAGGAAACAAGCTCAGGCCTTTTTACAAGACATTTCTCGCATGCATATTCGCACCGCGGAGCAAATGCACATCCGGGAGGAAGATCAGTGGGATCCGGCATAAGGCCCGGAATCGGCTTCAGCATATCCTTCTCCTCATAGATGTTCGGCAAAGAATTGAACAACCCCTCCGTGTACGGATGCCTCGTCTCTCGGAAAACCTCCGCAAGCGTCCCCTTCTCAATTATCCTGCCAGCGTACATAACGGCAATCTCATCGCATACCTCGGAAACAATGCCAAGATCGTGGGTGATTATGATCATGGAGGCATTGTTCTTTGTTATCAGATCTTTTATAAGCGCCAGAACCTGCGCTTGTATCGTAACATCCAATGCCGTTGTCGGCTCATCAGCAATTATCAATTTAGGATTACATGCAAGAGCGATTGCTATCACAACACGTTGCTTCATGCCGCCGGAGAACTGATGAGGATAATCCCGGACCCTTTCCAATGATATGCCGACCGTCTTGAGCATATGGTTTGCTTTCTCTCTCGCCTCCTGCCTTGAAAGCCCCTCATGGATTTCATAGCACTCAGCAATCTGATCCCCGATTGTGAATACAGGATTCAGAACGGACATGGGATTCTGAAAGATCATAGCGACCTCATTGCCTCGAAGATGTTCAAGCTCCGCAGGCTTCAATGCATACACGTCTTTGCCATCAATCATGACAGTGCCGCTTATTATTTTCCCTGGCGGGTCTGGTATAAGACGCATTATGGCCTTTGCTGTTGTTGTCTTCCCTGCACCCGTTTCACCCACAAGCCCGATTGTTCGTCCTCTTGCAACCGACAAGGAAAGTTCATTCACAGCCTCAACCGTTTCTTCTTCTGTTATGTATTGAACAGTAAGATCCTTTATCTCAAGAATATTCTCTTCCTGCATCCTTATCCAACCTTTATTTTTTAAGCTTGGGGTCTGTTGCATCTCTCAAGCCATCCCCTATCATGTTGAAGGCTATGACAGTGACCATTATCATGAGTCCTGGAAATATCGTCAGATATCCATTGTCACGTATATAGTTTCTGCCGGCAGAAAGCAGAGAGCCCCATTCCGGCATGGGAGCGCGCACCCCGATTCCAAGATAGCTCATGCCAGAAGCAAGAATTATCGCAGAACCCATCCTAAGTGTGGTCTGAACTATGATAGGACTCATGCAATTGGGAATTATATGCCGGAAGATTATTTCAGTAGTTGAAAGACCTATGGCCCTCGCGGATTCAACGAATTCCTGATTCCTCACCGTCATGACCGAAGCTCTGGTTATCCTTGCGAAGCTTGGGGTGTATATTATGCCAACGGCCAGAATAAGGCTGGTTGAGCTTGGACCCATAACCGCCACAAGGGCAATGGCCATCATTATAGATGGGATGGCCGCGAATATATCCATTATCCGCATTATCACATTGTCTGTAAGGCCTCCATGATAGCCGGCGAATGAACCGAAAATCACCCCCATGCACAAAGAAACAAGGACAGCAAGGAAAGAAACAGGCAACGAGGCCCTCGCGCCGTAAATCACCCTTGAAAAAAGATCCCTTCCATAATTATCGGTACCAAAAGGATGTCTTAAACATGGTTTTATGAACCTGTCTTCAACATGCTGCCCTATTATATCCGTCTCGTAGTCATAAAGGACATTGCCCAGGCAAGCAAGAACCACAAGCAATAGAATGAAGCCAAGACCAATCATCGCCCCCTTGTTCTTGGAGAAGCGATGAAGCACTTCCTGAACATGGCTTCTTTTCTTTTTCACTTTATCTGCCATAATCAACCTCGCTTATACTGGGCCTTTATCCTGGGATCGACAAATGCATACAAGATATCGATTGCAAGAAGAATCAAGCTGGTTATAATTGAAGTCATTATGATGGCCCCTGTCACAGTGTCAATATCCTGACTTTTGATTGCATCTATTATCAGCTTCCCTATCCCCGGCCATGAGAACACGCTTTCCGTTATCACAGCTCCGCCAAGCGCACTGGCAATCTGGATCCCCACAGTCGTGATTATGGGAATCAATGCATTTTTCAGAGCGTGCTTGGTGATGACCTTTTTCTCCTTGCACCCCTTCGCCCTCGCAAGCATGAGATAATCTTGCCGAATAACATCAATCATTGAAGATCTGGTCATGCGGCTATACATGGCTATATGTCCGGTTCCCAGCGTTATCGCAGGCAGGATGACATCAGCCCAGGATCGAAATCCACCAGAATGAAACCAGCCAAGATGCAGGGAGAACGCAAGTATAAGCATCAGGCCAACCCAGAAATTCGGCGCAGCAAGGCCGATTATGGAAAACGCAGATGCCAGATTGTCCTGCACGGAGCCTTGTCTGAGCGCTGTATATATCCCAAGTGGAATCGAAATCAGAAGCGCGACAATGGTTGCGGCGAAAGCCAGAAGGAATGTGGCGCCGGCCCTTTGACTGTAAAGATCCCATACTGGCATCCTGTATTTATGCGAGTATCCAAGATCGCCGTGAAGCAGATTCCAGATATACCTGACATAACGCACCAGAAGCGGATCATTAAGCCCAAGCTGCTCGCGCATAATCTCATATTGCTCATCAGTGACCTCTTCCCCCATGATATTAAGAATAAGGTCTCCCGGGGCGAAGTCCATGATTGTGAATATGAGAAAAGACACCCCTATGATAACAACAATCAGCAGTGCAAGGCGTTTAACTATATATTTGATCATCTTTACTTTGCAGCTGTTGCATATGTGAAATCAAGACGTCCATTGGGATAGAATCTGCAACCCTCAACGCCTTCACGTACGCCGCTTAGAAGAATTTCGGAATACATGGGAATCATAGCCGCACAGTCATATAAAATGTACTTATCAAGCTCTTCATATATCGCAGCGCGCTTTGATTCATTCAGCTCGCTCGCTCCTGCCACGAGAAGCCTGTCTATATTCTCATCAGCGGTAAGTGTCTTGTTGGATCCTGACCTGCTCTGCCATAGCGAATTCATCGAATAGCCGATCGTAGAGAACGTCCAAGATGCCACTGTGATGTCATAGTCCTTGGCTTTTATATGGGTCGCCAGGATAGCGCTGTCATTCGTTCCAAGAGCAAGCATTATGCCCGCCTTCGCCCACATTGCCTGAAGCGCCTCGTAAAGTCCAGGTAAAGTTGCATCGTTATACCACAGTGACACTGTTATGCCATCGGGATAACCAGCCTCGGCAAGCAGCTGCCTGGCCTTCTCAGGATTATACTCATAGCCCTTCATGCTGGATTCAGCGCTGAATTTAACCGGAGCGGGGATCACGCCATTTATAGCATTGCCATACCCTTCACGCATAAGAGTTATAAGCTGGATCTGATCCGTAGCGTAATGGAAAGCTTTCCGCACCCGTATGTCCTTGAATGCCTCCACATAGCCGCTATTGTTCAACGCAATGTAGGTCAGCTTCTGAGACGGCATCTTCACAAGGGAACAGCCATAATTCTCGATATTGCCCGCCTCCACAGGGGAAACATTGACGCAGATATCGGCATCTCCTGTCTCAAGGGCAATCGTTCTTGCCGAAGATTCAGAAATAAGCTGATAGTATATCTCCTTGGTTTTGGGATGCTCTCCCCAGAAAAGATCATTCCTAACAAGAAGAGCATAGCTGCCCGGAAGCCATTCAGCAAGCTTGAACGGGCCTGTGCCATTCTGATATCCCCAGTCATCCTTGCCTGCGCCGGAAGCCTTGCAGATTATTGAAAGATTCGGAGAGCAAAGATTATCAAGGAACTCCGCATCGGTGCTGTTCAGAACAAACTGCACAGTGTAATCATCAATGACATTACATTCCTTCATGAACATAAGCTTCGGATACTGCGACGGGGTCTTGTAAGCCCTGTCGAAGGTATATTTAACATCATACGCAGTAAACGGAGTGCCATCATGGAAAGAGACATCATTTCTGAGGTGGAACAAGTATCTTAGACCATCATCGCTTATCTCCCATTTTGTGGCAAGCTCCGGGATGTATTCATTTGTATCATAATCACAATCTATGAGGGTGCTATGTGTCAGCTGATAGAAGTAACCACAAACCAAAGTATTGTTGTTTTGGGTATCAAGCTTGGTAAGAACAGTCGCATCAACAATCGTGATTCTTTCCTTGACCTCTCTTTCCTTAGTCGCCGCTTCCTTGTTTGCTCCAGCAAAAACCAAAGTGGCGGCAACAAGAAGAATAAGCAAAAGAATAGATGATCTCTTCATTTTTCTCTCCTTTTTAAAAGACTCAATGATAAATACAAAGAAAAGGCATCTTTGCCCTATATATTTTCATTATTATATGCGAGCAATCAGCTTTCAATAAAAACAGTTGCAA
>JBQNBA010000078.1:0-8733 GCA_052170175.1 Sphaerochaetaceae bacterium
GATAAAATCCATTTCGTCAATATCATCGGTGTTCTCCGAAGAAGTCAAGGTGAACATAGCCAACATAGACAATCCGGGCAGGCTTGCCGACTATATTGCAAACAATCTTGATATCTCCGCCGATGAGCAGCAGAACATACTCAATACAGTGGACATCCCTTCCAGGGTGGAGCTTGTGCTGGCCTATCTGCAGAAAGAGAAAGCCGTCATAGAGATGCAGTCCACCATCGAAAGCAAAGTGAAGCGCATGGTTGACAAGCGTCAGCGTGAATACATACTCCGCGAAGAGATGAAATCCATCCAGGAGGAGCTTGAAGGCAGCGATTCATCCAAGCCGGGCGCAGCGGGCAAGACATCCGTCACAGACAAGATGACACGTCTCAAGCAGAGGTTCGAGAAGGCTCCGCTGAATGCGGAGGCCCGTGAAACCGTTCAGGGCGAGTTTGAGAAGCTGGCCCAGATGGATCCATACGCCCACGAGTACGGCTTGTCGTTGTCGTACATAGAAACAATCCTTTCACTCCCCTGGGAAGACCCGAAGCCGGAGCGTTACAGCATTGAGAAGGCGCGGCAGATACTTGACCATGACCATTACGGCCTCAAGGATGTAAAAGAACGCATCATGGAGTTCATCGCCGTGCGCAAGTTGAAGAACGATACAAAGGGCTCGATAATCTGCCTGGAAGGCCCTCCCGGAGTCGGAAAGACCTCAATAGGACTGTCCATTGCAAGAGCGCTCAACAAGAAATGTTTCCGCTTCTCAGTGGGCGGCGTCCGGGATGAAGCGGAGATAAAGGGGCACAGGCGCACATATCTGGGGGCCCTTCCCGGCAAGATAATCCAAGGGCTGCGGGTCACAAAGTCAAAGGATCCTGTGTTCCTGATTGATGAGATTGACAAGCTTCAGATGTCAAACAACCAAGGCGACCCGGCGGCTGCGCTGCTGGAAGTCCTGGACCCTGAGCAGAACATCTCCTTCAGAGATCACTATCTTGATGTCCCGTTTGACATATCCCATGTGCTGTTCATCGTCACGGCAAACGACAAGAGCCTGATACCCAGGCCGCTGCTCGACAGAATGGAAGTGATACAGATTTTAGGCTACACAAGCCAAGAGAAGCTTCAGATAGCCAAAGGCTACCTGATTCCCAAGTCCCGGAAGGCGAATGGATTGAAGCCGGCGGATGTGAAGATATCTGATGAAATGCTGAACTACATAGCGGAAGGCTGGGCACGGGAGCCCGGTGTCAGGAATCTTGAGAAGGCGTTTGACAGGATACACCGCAAGATAGCGCTGGAATCGTTCGACAAAGACAATTTCAAGCGTCCTGTCAGAATCTCCCTCGACAACATCAAGCACTATCTTGACTCGCCCATCTACACAGAGGATGACATAATACGCGCAGACAAGGTGGGAATGTCGATAGGCCTTGCCTATAACGGATATGGAGGGACAACGCTTGCAATCGAGGCCATCAGCATCCCGGAAGGCAAAGGCGAACTGCGGCTCACAGGGCAGCTTGGAGACGTGATGAAGGAATCGGCCAACATAGCCTTCTCCTTCCTGCGCTCAAGGGCAAGCGAGCTTGGACTGGATCAGAAATGGTTTGATTCCCATAACGTCCATATCCACTTTCCTGACGGCGCCACGCCGAAGGACGGTCCCAGCGCGGGAGCGGCCATATGCTGCGCTCTCTACTCACTGGTGTCCAGCGCCTTGATTTGCCCTGAGCTGACCATGACAGGCGAGCTGTCGCTCACAGGAAGGGTCATGGAGATAGGCGGTCTCAAGGAGAAGGTTCTTGCGGTGACCAGAAACAAGTTCAAGCAGGTCATCATTCCAAAGTCAAACAAAAAAGACCTGGAGAAGCTTGACGATTGCGTGAAGAGCGGGCTTGTCTTCTATATCGTGAACGACATACATCAGGTTCTCCGGATAGCCTTCACTGCCGACCGCACCCCGGGAATGGCGGAGGGCGTGGAAGTGATAAGCTTCAAGGAAGCGTGATGGAACTCCTCTCTCCGGCCGGGAACATAGAGAAAATGGAGACGGCATTCGCCTACGGGGCAGATGCCGTCTACATGGGGCTCAAGAGATTCTCCCTCCGTGCAAAGGCCGGGAACTTCGGGGAAGCCGATGCCGCAAGGATTGCCGAAATCCAGGCTCAATACGGCGGCAAGGCATACGGGGCGCTCAACATATACTGCGGCGAGTCAGACATCGATGCGTTGAAGGAACAGCTTGACGAAATAGCCGCTTTCCCATTCGATGCCTTCATTGTATCGGATCTTGGCCTTGCAGCTATTCTCAAGAAGCGTTTCCCCGACATCGATCTGCACCTATCCACGCAGGCCAACTGCCTGAACTCAGAAAGCGTCAAGCTATACAGGAGCCTCGGCTTCAACCGAATAATCATGGGCAGGGAGGCGTCTGTCAGCGACATAAAGCGGATAAAGGACGCAGCGCCCGACATGGAGCTGGAGGCCTTCGTCCATGGCGCGATGTGCATGGCCTACAGCGGACGCTGCTTCCTGTCGGCCCATCTCGCAGGCAGAAGCGCTAACCAAGGCGACTGCGCCCATGCCTGCCGCTGGAACTATCGCCTTGCCCTTGAAGAACAGAAACGGCCCGGCATCTACTACCCTATAGCCGAGGACGATGGCTGCACCACAATACTATCCTCAAAGGATCTATGCATGATAGACCATCTTGCGGATCTCAGAGATGCGGGGGTCAGCTCTCTCAAGATAGAAGGCCGGATGAAAAGCATTTACTACGTGGCGACAGTCACCAGAGCATATCGCAAGGCGATAGATGCGCTGACAGACCCCTCCATCGACTTCATTCCTTACAGGGATGAGCTTTTAAATGTATCGCACAGGGAGTTCTCCACAGGCTTCTTCTATGGGCATGGCCCGATTGACATCCCGGCGAAAGCAGGCTACGAGAGGGATTATCTCTATCTTGGAAAGTTCCTGAGACAGGCAAGCCCTGACATATGGGAAATCGACATACGCAACCAGATTGCCTCAGGCAGGACAATTGAATACATAGGTCCGGACGTGCTCAAGATAGAGGACTCCTCATACCGCACCCTTGACGAGAACTTCAATGAAGTCCCGCACATCGACCACTGCCAGACCTGCTACCTCTGCACAAAAGCTCCGGTTAAGAGCGGATACCTTATAAGGAGCATTGCGAATTGAAAAGAAAACTGGCCGCCATTGTGATTGCGCTGCTGCCTTCCCTGCTTCTGGGGGCCTATGAAGACCGCCTCTCATTTCTAAATGACATTCCGGCTTTCGTCCGGCTTAAGACGATGGTTCTGAACGCAGTTGACCCCGCCGCCTGCCTGAACGCCATGGAAGAGCTGCGCACTGACCTTGAATCCGGCGCCTCATCCAAGATGCCGCTGCAAGACTGGCAGCTGACCAGTGTCGGAATCAAAGCAGACACCCTGGTCGCCCGGTACATGCTTGAATGCCCGGAAAAGAACAGCTCGCCGGCGAAATCGCTGCTTAAGGAAGCAGACGCACTGCATAAGAGGCTGCAATCAGAAATCCCATCGGATTGCTCCGCCATCCTGCCTGCGCTGGAATCAGACATAAGGAGCATCGAATATCTCGCATCGCCGTTTTTCAACTTGTCAAAGGGTCTGGAAGCAACGAAGCTTATTGACAAAGCGTATTCACAGACTCCGGATGAGGTATCCGTGGCCTTGATGTATGCGAACCGCAGGCTTTACGCCCCTGCCATAGGAGGCAGAAACATCCATGAAGCCTATGATATACTGAAACGTCTTGAAGCATTCGGGCAGCTCAGCCCCTGGGACAGGTTCTCTGTTCTCAGCGGAATCGGGATGGCATTGAAGGAGCAGGACAAGAGAAGCGAGGCGGTGCTGTATCTGCAGAAGGCCCGGGAACTGTACACGGGCGACAGAAATATAGAGAGAACGCTGAGCGAACTTCTTGGAGGGAGCATTTGATGGTTTTGAGAATCCTTGGAATCGTGATCTTCGCAATGGGTCTTTACTCATTCCTGCTCACCGTGGCCAACGTGCTTACACTTAAAAAGCTCAAGCCCAGGACATTGCTCACAGACGGGCCGCTCGTCACAATCTGCATCCCTGCAAGAAACGAGGAAAGCAACATAGGCCGCTGTCTGGAGTCAATGACGAGACAGAATTACCGGAACATCGAAATCCTTGTGCTTGATGATTCCTCCGAGGACAGAACCGCCGAGATAATCAAGCAATACGAGCAGAAAGACCCCCGCGTTCATTACATGAAAGGGCTTCCGCTGCCATCCGACTGGAAGGGCAAGCTTTACGGAATGCACCAGATGCTTCAGAGAAGCAACGGAGAATACCTGCTGTTCACCGATGCGGACACAATCCACACCCCGGACAGCGTGGCCTTTGGCCTGACGCTGCTTGAGAACCGCAAGGCCGATTATCTGTCAGGCTACCCCACAGAGGACATCCCCGGCTACTGGACTGAACTCACAGTCTCTGCGATGGTGTTCAGCACAAGCCTCATGGTTCCGCTGCTCATACAGCAGAAGCTCCAGCTCAGCTTCTTTGCCTTGAGCATAGGCCAGTACCTTTTCATGAAGAAGGAGGCCCTGCTCGCCTGCGGCGGATTCGAACCGATAAAGAATCAGATCGCCGACGATGTCAGCCTGACGCGCCAGATGGTCAAGCATCATAAGAAAGCATTGTTCGCCGATTTGAAGCATGTGCTCACATGTCAGATGTACACCGACTTCGGCGATGCCATCAGGGGGCTTTCACGCAGCTTGCTGGGCGTGATTCCTCGGTCGTTGATACCCTTGATCGTCGTTGCTGTGTCAATCCTGATTCCCTGCGCCTTATCCCTGCCAATCTCAGCCGTCATTATGCTCACGATGGGTTTCCAGACAGGGGCGATGCTCATGCTCGCAGGCGGAGCGCTGCTCTGGGCAGGATGGTTCATAGGGTGCAGGTTCCACGGTTTCAGCTTCAAGGCGGCCGTTTCCCAGCCTATCACGTTCCTTATTATCATATATATTTACTGGCGCGGCGTGTTCATGCGAAAGGCGAATAAAAAGGTGATTTGGAAAGGCCGAGAGGTCTGATTCCACTGAAAACACCCTTCAAACCCATCTGAAATCACGTTTTTTTTGGTTTTTTAACAGTTTTTCAGACACAAACGCTTGTGATACAAAAAAAATATGGTAGGATTAATTAATCTTTTAAAGGAGGCATTCAATATGTCTAATCATGATCAGTTGGTTGCTTTATTCGAAGCTTATGTCGCTGAAAACGAAAAATTCGAGGGAAAAGGGGTCAAGGCATCTGCAGCCAGAGCCCGCAAGGCCCTCGGAGAAATCGCCAAGCTTTGCAAAGAGAGGAGAAAGGAAATCCAAGACGCAAATAACGCGGCTGAAAAATAGCATATTCCCTTCTGCCTGAAAAGGGGCTGTCATCTCGACAACCCCTTTTTTTTAGGCTCTTCGCGGATTCCTTGCTCCGCATTCCTGCTTCACATTCGATGAGCGGAAATCCACCATCAAGGTCAAGGGAAAAGCATCCCGCCCTAAAGATAATTCGTCAGGACCTTGGCTATCTTATCGGCAGCCTCATCCACAAGCGCCTCGGTTATTGTGGCCATCAGGCTTGTGCGTATCAGGCATTCATTCTCGGGAGTGGCCGGCGGAAGAACAGGATTCACGAAAACCCCTTCATCAAAGAGATCCTTCGCAATCCTGAGAGTCGTCTCCCTGTCTGTGGTGTAGATGGGAACTATCGGCGTTGTGGTCTCCTTGAACCGCACTCCCCGCTTCCTCAACGCTTCTCTAAGGTATGATGCGATGCTGTTGAGCCTCTCCTTAAGCTCCGGATGGGCGACCAGATGCTCAAGAGCCGCCTTGGCCACAGCTGCATTTGCCGGCGTCATGCTCGCCGAGAAGATGAAAGGCCTTGAAGTGTGCCGCATATAGTCAATCACAACCGAATCCCCTGCGGCAAAGCCTCCAAGGCTTGCAAAGGACTTGCTGAAAGTCCCCATTATGATGTCAACCTCATCTTCCAGTCCGAAGTAAGACGCCGTTCCCCGGCCTCCTTCGCCTATCGTTCCAAGCCCATGCGAATCGTCCACCATCACCCTGGCGTTGTACTTCCGGGCAAGCTCGACAATATCGGGAAGCTTGGCGATGTCGCCGCTCATGCTGAACACGCCATCCGTCACTATAAGCTTAGGCGCATCCGGGCCGACCTTCTCCAGAACGCGCTTAAGGCAATCCATGTCTCCGTGGAAGTATCTGACCATCTCGGCATAGCTGAGCCTGGCCCCATCATAGATGCTGGCATGGTTCTCACGGTCGCATATTATGAAATCGCCCTTCGTGCAGAGCGAGCTGATTATCCCCAGGTTCGACTGAAATCCGGTGGAGAAAGTGGCAGAGGCCTCCTTCCCCAGGAAATCGCACAGCTCCCTCTCAAGCTGCAGATGCAAATCCAGAGTTCCGTTCAGAAAGCGAGAGCCGGAGCAGCCGGTGCCGTATTTGTCCAAGGCTTCGTGCCCGGCGGCTATCATATCCGCATTCGTCGTAAGCCCCAGATAGTTATTGGATCCAAGCATTATCCTGCGCCGGCCTTCCATTATGACCTCGGGCGCTTGCTTTGATTCAAGACAATGGAAATAAGGATAAATGCCTTTTTTCCTAGCTTCGTTTGCAAGTTGATAATCATTGCATTTCTCAAAGATATCCATTTTTCTTAACCTCGGGATAATTTTCATGAAAGCATCAATTTTAGTCAACATTAACTAGCCGGAAAACGGCATTTAACACGCTTTTCACGGCAATATGATGAAAAATCCCGCAAAAAACGCCTTGCGGGATTTTGACACGGAGTTAATATTGACGATATGCGATCATAAACGCTTCGCCTCGGAGGGAAGCACGATTCTGTGATTCTCCGGATTGCCGGCTCGCCTGTAGAACAACGCTGTGAAGCCTGTCTCGGCAACCGGCTCGGAGCCAGTGAGCCTTGACAGCGCCTCGGTTATCTCGTGAACCTTGTCCTTCATGCATTGAAACTTCACCTTGACCAGTTCATGGCATTCAAGGGCATCGCGCAAGGCATTGCACACCTCATCCGTCATGCCGGCCTTCCCCACCATGACAACGCTCTTCAGCGTCTGAGCCTGGGAACGCAGGAAGCTCCTGTCCTTGCTATCCATTTATCCGCTCCTTGTACTTCTTGGTCACAACGAACCTCTTGACCTTCTTGGTGGACGTGACTTCCAGCGGCTCGTCGACAACTATGACCTTCCTTATCCTCTGATAAGGCTGCAGCGTCTTGTTCACAGTATCTATAATCTTATGAATGCGCTTCTCAACCGCCGCCTTGTCGCCGTTCAGGCTCTTGACGCAGGCTTCAGCCGGATACACAAGGGCGCAGACCGCCTCAGTCTTCATCGCCTTGTCGACGCTATAGCCCAGGCAGCATATCTGCTCAATGTCGTAGTGCAGCTGGAACGCATCCTCAATCTCCTCCGGGAACACGTTCTTGCCGCCCTCGGTCACGATGATGTTCTTCGCCCGGCCTGTCAGATACACGAACCCTCTGGAATCAAGGTGACCGATATCCCCGGTGTTTATCCAGCCATCCGCATCTATGATCTCAGCCGTGGCCTCCGGATTCTTGTAGTACCCCATCATGACGCTCTCCCCTTTGAAGAACAGCAGTCCGTTGCCATCTGAATCCGGATCCACAACCTTGCAGTCGATGGTGGGTATGACCTTGCCTATGCTGGACTCCTCATAATCAAATATCGGATTCAGCGTTAGAATAGGAGATGTCTCGGTCAGGCCGTATACCTGCACGAAATCAATGCCAAGCTGGTTGAATCTCTTGAACGTAGATGCCGGCAGCGGCCCTCCGCCGCTTATGCATATCCTGTTGTCCTTAAGCGAGACCTTGTCCAGAAGGAATCCGAACAGCTTCTTGCCCGGGTTGAAATGCAGGACCTTCTTGCAGAAGCCTGAAATCCCCATCAGGAAATGAATCAAGCCGTTCACAAAAGGCCCCTTGTCCTTCACCCCCTTCATAAGCGCCGAAAGCAGCTTGTTGTAAAGCATCGGGACAGCCAGGAACATCGTCACGTGCGCCTCTTTCATCTCCTTGAATATTGCGCTGACAACCAGTTTCTTGCCAAAGACCACATTTGCGCCGACCGAGATTGCCTCTATGAACACAGCCAGCATCGTGTACGCATGGTGTATAGGCAGAATCGCATAGAAGACATCGGTGTGGAATATGTTCATCAAGCCCTGGGCATGATAGCAGTCAGACACAAGATTGCTGTGGCTCAGCATGACGCCTTTAGGCATGCCGGTGGTTCCGCTGGTGAACAGCAGAGCCGCCATCTCCTCGCATCGGGCAGGAACAATCTCCTGTTTCTGATTGCATTTCAAATCAAGCGCATATGGGAACTCTCCGCCCTTCTCCAGGCTGAACAGAGCGGCATCCGGCAAATCCAGCTTGGCAAGCTTGTCAGAATCGGCAAAGGCCATCCTGACCCCTGCAAACCCCATCAGATGGGATATCTCTTCGACAGTCAGCGATGCATCAACCGGAACAATCACAGCGCCGGCATACAGGGCGGCAAGGTATACCATCGCCCATTCGGGGCTGTTCTTTCCGCTCACACCCACTCTATCCCCATGCTGCACGCCGTTCGCCGCCA